>JBDHUN010000006.1:0-57092 GCA_039809225.1 Saccharimonas sp. (SeqCode) | reverse complement strand
CTGTCAAGCTCCCGTTTTTTGCAACACTCGTTCTAAACTTTTAGATCGTTGTTTTTGCTCTTTGAGCCGAGCGGCGTAAGCCGCTGGGCTCATCTTGAGGCTGAGATGGATGCGCTGGTGGTTGTAGTAAAAGATGGCCATCGCAACCGCCTCATGAAACCTCGCGAGATCTGTGTGCTGATTCAGGTTGCCGAGCTCAAGCTTGAAGTTGCCAAACCATCGCTCCATGAAGCCGTTCTGCCATGGACTGGCGCGCTTGCTGCAACTGAGGGTTATCTCCATCCTTTGGCATAACTCCTGGTGTTTGTAGCTTAAGTATTCGCTTCCTTGGTCACTGTGCAGAATGGCGGGGCTTGGGTGTTTGCTTAAGGCGTCAAGCACGGCGGCGAGCGTCAGCTCGCTAGTGTGCCTCGTGCCAAGCCGCCAGCCGACGACTTGCCTAGTTTTGAGGTCGAGGACGACTGCGAGGTAGTGTTCCTCGCCACGAAAGCGGAGATGAGTGAAATCCTGTACCCAAGCGCCGGCATTCGTCATGTTTCGGTAACTCTGTCCGGCCCCAGGCCTCGCTTCGTTACGGAATACGGCAAACTGCTTCAGAGCATTGGGTGCCGCAGCTATCTCTGCTGGCGCAGAGCAACTGCGCCGCTTCTTGCTGAGCGTTGGTATGACGACGCCAGCCAGTGTGCGAATGCGACGGGTCTTCTTCTGGCTCCAACCAAGGTGTAGCGCTAGTCGACGAACGCCGTAAAACGGGTGCTCGGCATGCACTGCGAGCAATGCAGTAACCGCTTTGACGTCTTCAGTAGCCTGTTTGCTCGAAGTTCGGTAGTAGCTTGTTCGACAAACGCCCAGCACCCGTGCGAACTTGTCTCGCCATCCTGGCTCGACTTCTTCCAGGACGGCTAACCTTTTGGGCGCTGAGACTCGGCCGTGAACCGGCCGATGATGCGGTAAGCGATTTCTAGTTCTTTTTTGAGCTTGTTGTTTTCTAGGATGAGATTGCGGTTGCCATCGACGACTCCATCTCTCAACCAATAGTAAATGCTTTTACTATTGACGCCGTAGTGGGCGCTTGCGGCGCTCACGGTCATGCCGTCGTTACGGATTTTTGAGACGATTTCAGTCCTCAGTTGTGGGTCGATTGGTTTGCCTTTGGGCATAGTAAATACACAGTCCTTTCATGCACGGGGCTGGCGCCCTGTGCTTAGTATGGTAACAGATTACGATCTAACCGGTTTAGACTGAGTGTTGATTATATGGGGAGCCTGACAGTATGCCATCACGATCTCTATCAAACTCGATGTCCCATATTCTTGCACCTACAAAATCGTCCGAGACTTCCAATTCCTCATTCAACACTCGCTTTATGGCTTGCTCAAGGTTTTCACCCTTGCGTACTTTGTCCATGAGGTGCATACCGTTTTTGACATTTTGGTAATAACGCGAATCATGTTCGTCATCAAAGTCATACACATATGGGTCGATAAATACTTTGCGGTTAATGTGCCATGCATCAAAATAGGTATCGTTAATAATTTTTGTCGAAAATCCATAGTTTCGATAGAAACTAGACGGTACAAGCCCTAGGTCATATTTACGCGCAAAATCGTCCATTGAATTGGCTACTTTGTAGGCGAATTCTTTATTTACTCGCTGGTCATCTTTCTTGGATACGAACGACAACATCGGATTATTGAGAATGTACACCGAGCCGTCTTTTTTGTGCTCTGCATAGTATGGTGAATACACGACAAGTGCTCGTCTGGTTTCATCAATTTGCTCCATACCTTCAGGGGCGTAACGAGGAATAAAATCGCTTCCTGCGAAGAACTTCATTATTAGCGCATCTCTATAAAAGTATGTGTGGTCGAGCGAGAGCGAACTATTGCGCGGCAAACGCGCTCCGCCATGATTTTTCGAATAAACGGCTAGTGATAGTTGCCCTGCCGCATATCGGATTGAATATAAAATATCATCATAGCGCGGTAGTCCGCTGTCTCCCGAACGAATACGCAATGCACCATCTTCGATTTTCAGTGTTGCAATAGATTTCTCGTCATAGATAAGATGAGCTTCATCGCCTTCCGATACTTTCGTGATACTCCAGCGAGATTCAACATGCCTGTCGGCAGAGAAGCTATTTAGCACGCTCGCGAATACCGATTTGAACTCTTCAAGTGCTGTATCACTGCTACTCTCCAGCCATTCTTGTTTTAGAGTCAAATCGATCGATATTAGTGGATTTATTTCTGTCATTGTTTTCATTATAACAACTTTTCTTAAAATATCAGCGCTATCGCCCCAGTCAGCGACATAATCGCCAGCGCATACTTTGCAAATGACTCACCCTTTTTAACTGCGTATTTTGTACCAATGTAACTCCCAATACTACCACCGATAAACCCAGCTATGGCATGTTGCCAGATGAAATAACCCTGCACGGCAAACGCTACGAATAACACTATAGATTGCACAACACCGACTAGCCGTCGTAGTGCGGTCATCTGCAACACCGACATATTGAAAAATGCCATGAGAGTAAGGGCAAAGAGAATTGAAAATGCACTACTGGTAATGATAGAACCAATGATCAGCAGAGTTGTCGCAAGACCAAGCCCTAAACTTTTGTATCTGCTCAATTGATGTTTAATATTCGGCTTAATGAATAGAAGTGGCAGAGCCGATATGGTGATGATAGCCAGCATGTACTTAAATGCTTGTATATCTATTTTCGGGACAATGATTGCGCCGAGAATTGAAGCGAAGAATGTTACGACTGACAAGATGATGAGTAATCTTTTATCTTTGGGAAAATGGTCAGTTTTCCTAAATGCAGCCACCGAGCTAATTGACATACCTGTCGCCATAAATGCGCCTGTGGTTGCTCCTTGTGCTGGCGTCATGCCAGATATTAGCCAGTAGGGAGCTATGACAAATCCGCCACCGCCACCAGCGATACCACTTAAAATACTTGATATAAATGCAACGAAAAATGTTGCGATGTAGAGAATATCCAAAATAGTTCCTTTATATTTTCGTTATTTTTTACAAGAGATTGCGCTTGCAGTGCAAGCTAATTAGTTTCATAATATCACAACATGCCTAAAATGTCAATGCTTTTTTCATAAAATAGTTCAACTCTTGTCGAGGGCGCGTAGCGCGGCGGCTTTGCCGCCTGGGCGAAGCCCCAACGCCTCTACTGCTTGCAGTAGTCGAACCACCAGAAAACACCCTTTACAACTAAAAAAGAAATCTCGGCGGGGGGGAAATTCAAAAAAATAAGGCAAAGGGTTTTTCTGGTGGGGCGAGCGCGGGCAAGCCCGCGCAGGCGTTAGGGCTGAGCTTCAGCCATTTTGCTCAAAGTAGGTTCGAGCTTCGTCGTACATTCGCACCATGAATTTTATTGATTATTCCTCGGTAAGCCCAAATGACGCTTAGCGTCATCATATGAAACATTGGTCTTATCGACAATTTTTTCTAGCTTTTCAGTTTCTTCAGGTGATATATTTAAATAAGTTGGCGACATCATAGTGATGCGCCCATTTGCAAATGAATCTTTAAGTCGTTCGCGAGCAGATCGATCTTTTTCAAATTTGGTACGAAAAAGACAGTTTTCGGCTACAAATAAGTCAGATGTATCGTGTGGTTTAACTCCTGCTACTAGCAATTCTCGATATCCTGCAGCATCCCATAAAGCCTGTCTTGCCTGTTTGCGTGCGCTAGCCACATGCTCTAATGCTTTTTTCTTGCTGCCAAATACCCCATACCGCCCTTCTTCAATCATACGAATCGTATCGTGCACAATATCATACGAATCGAGAGCAACTGCAAGATACAATGCCCTATCCCGCAATGAAACAGAAGGAAATTTCTCTAAACTTTCAGAAATCATGTTGATTGGGTGATATTGATCATGAATTTCTATCATTTTCTAAAATTATAGCACAAGCAGTATAAAAAGTCAATCAAAAAAGCCCCGAAGGGCAACCGACACCGGTGAGCCCTCACGGGACTAATTTGGCACCTGTTTGTTTGTACCTTTAGCATACTATGTTTTTGACAATAAGCGCAAGCATTTTATATAACTAAAGTTTTCCACAGATACATACTTGCGATTTCTTTTCGCCTAATTCGCTACGCACCTCTATGACCTAACATATTCTGTCCCGATCGGGACAGAATATGTACGAAATAAGGACTAGTTCCTCTTAGTACACAAAATTCCCTCAGCTAGAGCTGGGGGAATTTCTCATACAAAGTCGGGATTGACTTATTTTTTCTTCGATACAGTCAAGAAACCGTTGCGTGGATTCTCTTTGACAACGCGATCTGCTGGCAGGTCTACTGGAGTACCTTTCGCATTCTTTTCTACTTTTGCAAAGAAGTAGATAGTTTGTGGTTTACCACCGCGAAGCGTAACTTCGGTCTTGTGCAGGTAGTAAGTGACACCTTTTGAGTTAGTGTGTTTGTAAGCCATAAAGTTATACCTCCTATTAGCGTCTTACAAGGGATAGCTTAGCGCACCACAGCTAGCGCTGTCAACACTTTTCACCCCTTATGTTTATTTTTTGACTGTATCTGTGAATAAGATTACACTGCCTGATAGTGGCGGCGTAGGAGCAACCGAAGAATCATGAGGCTCAGCAACCGACCAATGATCATCAGAATAATCATGAGACAAACAAGCACAGACCACCCCGCAAAATCTGGCGACCACAGAGGTGAAACAAAACTATAACGGTAGAGGGCTGGGTCGGGTAGTTTTGGCTCGGGTAGCTTGTCGGCTCCGGGACGCTTGGCAAGCTCGGCCAAAAAACACTGCATATAGGCAGTTGACCAGCCATGAAACTGAGGGTGGCAGACTGCTTCGGCCTCAGCGTTAGCCTGAGCACTTGCCGCCGATAGGTTAGCCGTATCAGCGAGAGCACGCTGCGCATCGCGATTATACTGCTCCTGGAGGTAGAACGTGCCCGAATCGGCGTTCATATGGGCCGCCGAGTAGCGCTGCAAATCATAGATACGCGTCGAGATATCTTCGACATTACCTGATTTATCCGCTGCTGTTACCGCATTACGACGCTGTACCATACCGGTGTTGTTGATCCTGAGAAACGTCGCCGCAATAAATAGCATCAGAATCAATAGCAACACCAGTTGCCAAGTCTTGACCTTTTGCAGGCCTTCGAGGCTTTTCTTTACACGCTGGTTATGCGCCATTCATTATCCCCACCGTCATCGTTGTTTACTAGTATAGCACTTTAACGGGCTGCTCGGGCAGACAGCAACATGAGTAACTCGTAGACGGCCGCGACGATAAACATCGCCGCGAGACCTTGCCTCTCGCCCCACCAGCCGATCATGGCCCAAAGCACCAGACAGGCGAGTGCAATTGCGGCATTGACCACCATCTCGATATACATCAGGTAAGTAATGCGAAACCCCGACGTATCTGCGATATCGAAAGTTACTCTGGTAAACGGTAGCGTATAGGCGCTAGTAGCAGTTTCATTGGCAATATTCACCCCAACTACCCCGGCAGCCGTTGAGACAAAAGGCCGAAAACTATGGATAATCACGTTGCTAGCTGTCCCTGCTATCAGGAGTACATCTCCTTTGCGCCGATCGACGATCTGACCCAAAAACCATGCTGATGCAATCGACACCAATACCCCGAGTGATGCTAGGCCGCCGAGCACCGCATAGACGGTATCGTGAAGCTCTGCAAAGACAAATAGCGCCGTGAAGAGCGACCACACCATGCCGCTCACAACAAAATCTATCCCCACCACTGATGCTGATACTATGCTCGGCAGCGTTAAGCGCCAGGGATATCCGGCAAACTGTAGCTTGCCGCGTGTCATGGTTGGCTCGACAGTTCGTAGCAATGGCCATGCCGCGAGTGCAAACGCCAGGCTGGCCACAACAATTGTCACTTGCGGCGAAAAGAGGCTAGCTAATACACCGCCGATGAGCGGACTAATAATTTTGGCAATCTTCTCAATGATTTGCATCGTCCCGATTTCTTTGCCGGCATGCTCGGCATGTTTGACTTTGCTAAAGTCGATCATATAGCAAAGGTCATAGAGTGTTGAAGCCAACTGCTGCAGCACCCCAAAACAGAGCACGGCTAGAAGTGCGTTGTCGCCCGCCATTGGCACCAAGGCAAATGAGACTAGGGAGGGAATACGCAGTAAATTGGCATACAAAATACCATGCTTTGGGCCGACATAGGCAGCAATCTTTGCCGCGATAAGCGAGAAAGGCACCTTTATAGCGTAAATGCTGGCATAGAATAAGGTGATAAATCCGAGCGAATACCCGAGTTTATATAGGTAGACGGCGGCAAAGAGATTGACGACATTGATAGCGAAAACCGTGATAAGTCGCGAGGTATATAGCTCGGCAATCTCGTCAAATGACAAACTATGCCAATAATGACGTCCCCGAAAGATGCGACTGATGATACGCTGCCACATGTTTGTCTAATGCCCTTTTTCTCTCTGTTAGTATAGCATACCGCTCGTGGTATACTAATAGCATATGCGGATTTATTTTTCCGGAATTGGTGGCGTCGGATTAGGTCCATTGGCGGAGCTCGCCCGCGATGCCGGCCATATCGTGCTCGGCAGTGATGCACACGAGAGTCTCACCACCCAGGAGTTGTCCGAGAATGGCATTGCTGTCAGTCTCGATCAATCGGGCGACTACCTCGAGCGAGAACATGCCCGCCAACCAATCGATTGGTTCGTTTACACAGCTGCTCTGCTGCCTGATCACCCCGAACGCCTCAAGGCCAAGGAATTGGGGATCTATAAGGCTAAGCGTGATGAGTTACTCAGTCTTATTATCAAAGAAAAAAATCTTAAACTGATTGCAATCGCCGGCACTCACGGCAAGACCACGACAACGGCTATGATGGTATGGGTACTGAAAAAACTCGTTATCCCAGTCAGCTACTCTATTGGCTCGGGTATCCCGTTTGGTCCCAGTGGTAAGTTTGATCCGCTAGCAGAATACTTCGTCTACGAGTGCGACGAATTTGACCGAAATTTTCTACATTTTACCCCTTATATTTCGCTGATTACGTCGATTGATTTTGACCATCCAGATACGTATCCAACACAGGCCGACTATACGGCGGCGTTTAGCGCGTTTATCAGTCAATCAAAGCATACGATCATGTGGGATCACGATACAGTGATCCATGTTGATACACCACCCAAGACTTGGCGCCTGTATGACGATGAAGTTATGGAGTTTGCCATTCCTGGCCTCCACAATCGTCAAAATGCCACACTCATCACCAAAGCGTGTGAGTATTTACAGATTGGCGACGCAGCGGTCATCAAGGCAGCAGTCGAGAGCTTCCCCGGTTCACTGCGCCGTTTTGAAAAACTAGCCAACAACCTCTACAGCGATTATGGACACCACCCCGCCGAAATCGCCGCTACTTTGCAGCTCGCCCGCGAGCTTTCCGACCATGTAGTACTCGTCTATCAGCCTCACCAAAACACTCGCCAGCACGAAGTACGCAGCGGCTACACCACCTGCATGGAACGCGCCGAAGAGGTCTATTGGCTACCAACCTATCAATCTCGCGAAGATCTTAATTTGCCTATTCTAACGCCACAAGAACTAACTGCGCGGCTAACCAATCGCGACCGCGTCGTCTACAGCCAGCTCGATGATGAGCTATGGAGCCGTGTCAATTACGCTCGCGAAAATGGCAAACTTGTCCTTTGCATGGGTGCAGGCAGCATCGATGGCTGGGTACGTGAACAATTGACAAAAAGCTCATGATTTGCTATAATGTAGATATGCATAGCGTTGACACGGCCCCCGGCTTCCCATCTGCCACCTCTCCCGAAGCTGCTGAGGACTTTGCTCTCTGGGAACAGGAAACCTTTCCGCGGGATACCGAGCTGTCGCTGGAAGAGATACTAGCAGCCGAACAACCTGAGCCGCAGCGAGCATGGGCCGAGACCAGCAGTAACAACATTGTGACTGAGGAAATGTACAGCGACCGCTTGGCGTGGCGAATCGGTCAAGCTGGTCACGCACTCGATATCATTCGCGACTCGATTGCTACCGAAGATGATGCTATGGACTGGACATTCTATAAGATAGCCGTGGCCGAGATGGCAAACGGACCGCTGTACGACGGTAAAAGTACCGATGTGAATCGATTGGCCGATGAAATTGCTGCTTTTGTAAAGCACTTCGACTTTGATCACGCGGCGTGGCAACGTGTTGCTAACCGCTAGCATCAGTTTAGTTTGTACAGATAGTTTTAGGACGCAAGGCTACCAAGACTGGTGACACCTCTCCTGGGGCGTGACTCATATATTTCTTACTGAACCGAAAGCCAGGCACCACCGAGAGCTTTTCCGCTTAGCAAACGTACTCTCGGAACATAGGGGCCTTCTAGAACCATGTTCCAATACATACGAAACGGCTCGATAAGGTGCTCGGGATCATCGAGAAAACCAGGATTTTTGTCATCCCAGCCTTCGGGCGTCAAGACTTTTCGTGACTCGCGCCCCTCCAAGTCACGGTCGGCTGAAAGACGTAGGACGATTGCTTCAGGCATAGTGGTATGAATGGCCGCAATGGCAGCCTGACCTAGATCAAGCATTGCAGAGAACCGCTCCGGTGTAACCACCTCATGTTTTTTAGCGTCCGGTGCCGGTAGCACGTGGGCCCAAAGATGTTTACCGTTTACCGTCAGTATATTGCCATACCTATATCCGATAGAAGGTGTTTCCATAACTAACATTATATCATACTTATGTTAAGTTTGCAATGTCGGTACCTGAAACTCCTCGAAAAAGAAGTCATCGCCAAAGAAGCTACGCGTCACGATCTGCTCCACCGCTGGAGCTAGTTTTAACTCTGCTAAATCAAGCGGCTCAGCCCACATTAGCTCGTCGGTCGCCGCGATAGCATCCGTCTCAAACCGAACAATATGCGCCAAGGTGCGCGACTCTATTGCCTGGCTATCACTCGGCCTCACGACGATATAGCAATCCCCTACGTGTCGCAACTTATGCGGGTCAAACCCCAACTTCTCTTGCGACTCACGCCGCCCGGCAGCGAGCACGGATTGATCATCAATGTGCAATTTGCCATACGGCAGCGTCCAGGTGTTGATATATGGCTGTTTGGTGCGGCGTTGCAATAGTACTTTGCCATAGCCATCCTGGACGAGCAGCATAGTGATGATCTTTGGCTGGATACGCAGCTTCACCAGGTCGGCATTAACGCGGTCAACATAGCGTAGACCACGACCGCCAAGCCTATACCCATGGTCAGTTTTGACGATATACTCTGCTTTTTGGAGTAATTTGAGATGATAACTAAAGAGATTGGTGTCGACACGCTGCGGCCGCAAGTCGCGGAACCGTGCATGCTCTTGGTATCGTAATGTCTGTATGACAGAACGCTGAATCGGATGTAAAATGATATCATTTTTTAACATATTTGACTCAATTATATATACAAGACTTATTTCATCTTCATTGTATTATACTCATATAAAAATTCTAAGAATAGAATATATTATAGTCGATAAATCGATTCTTTTATTAAATTATTTGACTAAACGTATAATCGTCAAAATATACCATAGTGCTTACCCTTGCAGGACATAGGAGAATTATCTACTATCAGTGCATTATGAAACAACCCGATAGTTCTCCGTCATATGGACCACCGCGTTTCTGCGAAGGGTTCGAGCCCTCCATCGCTACTGAAGATGACTGGGCAAAGCTTGCCTATCACTATGTCAAGGAAAGATCCGCTGCTTCGTCACCAGTTGCCCAACAAGCTGTCAATGACTACTACGACCAATTTAGCCAAGGAACGGCCACCAACAATTTCAGATTATACTTGGAAGAGCCGGATTCCGAGCTTGATTTACACACGCAGGCCAGAGACATAAAGGCCAAGAACCTAGATGCAGGAGACCCACAATTGGCAATTGTTAACGTAAGCAATTACTTGTTAGCTCATCCCGACATGGAGAGAAAATTGCGTACACTGTCGATCGCAAATCGTGAATTATTCCTGCACTACTGTCACCCCAGCTTACCATTTACTGATGAAGCCATGATCGCGATTCTACCATCTCAATTACAATTTGAGTACTTAGTCGGATGCATTGTCGAGGAACTTGGTCTCAGTGCAAAAGAAAAATTAGCCCTATTCACCTAAATGGTGGCTTAACATTCTTTTACATCGATTGGCACTACGACAACGAAAGTTCACCAGATGCAATGAGTTCTGCCAAGATATATATCAGCCAAAGGCCGAGGAGGAGTAGCGATTCGCGACGATGCAGACGGTAGCCGGTACGAAATAAAATGACCAATAATATCGATGCTAACACCATAAACCCACCAGCCGTGTAGGCGATCCGTTCCGGAAATTCAAAGGGTGACATGATCGCTACGATTCCGATTACCGTCGTAGCATCCGCCAGCACCGAGCCCAAGATGTCACCAATAGCAAGGCCATGATTCTTTGCTTTGACGGCTTTGATGCCAAAAAATAGTTCCGGAATTGTCGTACCAAGGCTCACCACTAAGACACCGACCAAAATCGGTGCGACCCCAAGCTGGACAGCTAATGCCACAGCCGAGTTGACAGTGAAATGTGCGCCAGCGAGCAACATTGCCATGCTGCCTCCAAGCAGTGCTGCATTTCTCAGGTGATAACGAATATCACGGCTGCGCGACGTGACATCGACACCGCGCTTGAACACAAAAAAGCTAAAGATAATTCCGGTAAGTAGTAATGTCGCGCCCTCGGCTCGCGAGAACTTACCATCGAGTCCCAGGAGGATTGGAATCATCAAAAATAATGGATAAATGGCGATTTTTCTAAGCAAAGTTTTCTCAATCTTGAGGCCGCCTTTGCCTGCTATAAATACCAATATGACGAAAATGATGGTGAGATCTGCGACATTAGACCCAAGTAAGGTACCGACACCAAACGACGGATTGTCTTGGAGCACCGATGAAATGGCAATAAACGTCTCAGGCAAAATCGAAATAAACGATACCAGCAAGAACCCTACAATGTAACGTGGAATATGCAGCCCTTCGGCAACTTTCTCGGCATATTTCGTCGCAAACCCGGCTGCTTGCGCAACCACGTATAAAGACAGGATAAGGAGGGCAAAATGTTCCATGTTTATATTTGTTGATTGGTAGTTACAATTATAACTTATCTCGCGCTAGCTGACGATACGAGAATTTTTCATGATCTTATCTGTACGAAAACTTGTTGCCGGTACCGGTTCCCACGCCTCAAGAAAATGATCAAATGCTAAAAGGTGTGTTGTGCGAATATTCGGGAATATATCTTTAGCTGGCAACTCCTCTACTCGCTGCCTAGTAAGCCATTGCATGTCTGTAGATTCACCGTCTGCGAGCGAAAGTGTTGGGTCGTCATTTGCTACAAATAAATACACTTGATCAGTGTGCCAATGGTCGGGAGTACCAGTATTCATATGGGTATCAACAAAATATGGTTGGGGGTGAATGATGATATCATCAATGCCATCCTGTCTGACGCGAAGTGGTGGTTAGAGAATGTTGAGGCATGCGATATCATAACCAGATTCTTCGGCAATTTCATGAATCACCGCATTCCATGGATTCTCATCCAACTCGACGTGACCGCCCACACAAAGAAGCGACCCAAGCTTTTTGTGGCGGTGAAAAAGTGCTCGTGGTTCTTCGCCGTCAATGCAAAAAATATACGCCGCGACGGTTTGTGCTGGCCGGGTGTTGTGTGGATGTGAGGCATATTTATAGTCTAGCAGCTTTTACAAAGTTTGTTGCGAGGCTCTCGCTTAGCCATTTTTGTTCGTATGTTGTAAGCACTTTGTAATCATTACCGAGAGTGGACTCATGAAGATCAAAGGACAGCTCTTCGATACACCACTTTTCAGCAACCAGCTGTTCCAAGCTCCAGCAGAAAAAATCACGATTGTCGTGTTTGAGATACAAGGCACCATTCTTATGGAGCAAACCGGCATATTTTTTCAAGAAAGTAGGGTGTGTCAGGCGACGGCCAGCACTGCGACGCTTTGGAAATGGGTCGGGAAAAGTCAGCCAAATTACTTTGAGCGACTCGGCAGCAAACAGTTCATCAATTTGATCAGCCCGCGCTCGCAAAAACCGAATATTCGTAAGTTTACGCTCTTCGGCTAGTCGCGCCCCCTGTTGCAAGCGATCACCCTTGACATCGACTGCTACAAAACGTTGCTCTGGATGGCGCGTTGCCAACTCGACCGCAAACTTCCCATTGCCTGCACCGATTTCGATGATGTCGGGTATGAAATTTTTGTCCCATGATCCAAATTCATAGCAAAGCGGTGAATTACGGAACAATGCAAAACGATATTTCTTGCGCTTGCGTACGATGATAAAATCATTCGGATTGACACATTCATCCATGCATCTATGTATTATACCTTTTTGCCCGAAGGCTGGGTCATAAGAACTCTTATCTTAGATGATACAATAAACATGAGTACTACCATGCATGCGTCCATTTTTACTGAGCTCGCGGTCATTGTCACTATCGTAGTTGGCGTGTCTATCGTTATGCGTCTTCTGCGGCAACCCTTGATTATGGGATATATCATCACGGGCGTGCTTGTCGGGCCGAGCTTTAGCCTATTTCATATCACACGCAGCCAAAACGCTTTCGACTCATTCAGCGCTATCGGTATCACCTTGCTCCTCTTTATCATTGGTCTCGGACTTAATGCAAATGTCATCAAAAGTCTTGGCCGAGTCTCGTTTGTGACTAGCATGTCGATCTTACCTTTCCTCGGAATACTTGCTTTCGGTGCTGGTAAACTGCTCGGATACGACAATACAACCAGCATGATCCTTGCTATCGCTTTATTCTTCAGTAGCACGATTATCGTGCTGAAGACACTTTCAGACACCAAGGAGACGACTCGCCTGTATGGGCAAATAACGCTTGGTGTCTTACTAATTGAAGATCTTATCGCGACAATCGCCGTGATATTTCTTGCTATGATGGCAGGACCAAGTGTCGGCAGCCAGGTCACTGCCCTTGAGATAATCATAAAAGCACTAGCTTTAGGAATCGGATTATTCCTCGCCGGACGCTACGTTATTCCGCGCATGGTGAAGTTTGTCGCAAAGAGCCAAGAATTGCTTTTCCTCTTTTCGCTTAGTTGGGGCCTTGCCGTTGCTACCCTATTTGATCTTGCGGGCTTTAGCCATGAGGTCGGTGCACTGTTCGCGGGCGTATCAATTGCAGGGTTGCCATACGCAACCGAAATGGCTGCAAAATTAAAACCTTTGCGAGATTTTTTTATCGTTATCTTCTTTGTCACCTTAGGGGAGTCATTTACAATTGATAGCATCGGGAAGAATCTCATCGCAGCGCACTTGCTTGCAGTTGTCGTTGTGATTGGCAAACCACTGCTAGTCGTACTCAGCTTGGGAATCCAACGATACACAAAACTAACTAGTTTTAAGACCGCCCTCCACCTATCACAGATCAGCGAATTCTCTATCATTTTCATTACAATCGCCGCAAGCAAGGGCCTCACAGCCCAAGATACGGTATCCCTCATCACCCTGACAGCTTTTATTAGCATCGGGGTCTCTTCATACCTCATGAAACACGATGATGCATTGTTCCGCATGTTTGAGAAACCGCTGCGGCACTTTGAGCGTTCTGCCATTCGCGAACCACAACACCACACGACGCTCTACCCAGTTGTATTGGTGGGCTATCATAAAGGGGGGCACGAGTTTCTCAAGACATTCCGTGATATGAAACAACGATACATAGTTGTGGACTACGACCCGGAAGTTATTGACGAACTTGAAGAGCAGGGTATTCGACACGCATATGGCGATGCGACAGACGAAGAATTTCTTGATGAGATCAACGCCAGCCGTGCACAGCTTATGGTAAGTACGATGACTGATATTGAGACCAACCGGGCTCTATTACAATATCTACGCCGTAGAAATCAAAAGACGAGCTTTATCTGTCACGCAAATAATTTCGAAGAGGCAGCCACGCTCTACGAGCATGGCGCTAGCTATGTCAGCCTACCACATTATATTGGCTCGGAACGTGTTAGCAGTTTTATCAAGCGTCACGGACTAGACCACGCAGCGCTGGAGAGATACCGTGATAAGCACCTCATCACCATCGGTCGTCAAGCTTTGCGCGGGTAAAGCCTGGCGAGGTATCACAGACGTTCTCTCTCGATGGTCCATGATCCGCTTAGCAGGTAGGCTAAACGCCATGGACTGGCGTAGCCGCCCATAAAGAGTGCTCGAGAGGAAGGACCCCCCTTGATATCTACCAAGACCAAGTGTAAGCATTTACTGCCATATTTGCTACACTAAGACTATGGAGAAAATTACCGCTGTCGCACTTATTATCATCGTCGCCCTAGTGCTCTACATCGTAGGACCCTTTGTAGTGGGCTGGCTGATGCAGCACGTGTTTGTTACCGCCCATCAACGAACACTACACAAAAAAGACCTGGAAAAGCGTCAACGCACTATTGGTGCTATGCTTACAAACATCTGGCGCGTTCTCGTGATTTTAGGATTGGTTATATTTCTCAGCGACAAGCTGTTTGAGAAAGACGTACTGGCACCGCTTTTCGCCAGCGCGGGTATCATCGGAGTCGCGATTGGATTTGGCGCGCAGTCGCTCATTAAAGATTTCCTCAGTGGTATTTTCATCATTTCAGAGAACCAGTTTCGTGTGGGTGATGTAGTTGAAATAGAAGGTTTTAGCGGCACGGTCGAGCGTATTGGCTTTCGGTCAACAGTACTGCGTGACGTTGATGGCAATGTCCATTACTTTCCCAACGGTATGGTACAGCATGTCATCAATAAGACTATGGGCTATAGCATGGCGCGCTTCACTGTTGCCGTCGCACCCGAGACCGACATCGACCTAGCTTCAAAACTAATCAATCAGATCGGACTAGATCTGGCAAAGGAGCGAGAATGGAAAGATAAGATACTTGAGGCACCACATTACGTCATGATGGGTGACTTTTCATCGACAGCAGTAAATATGATTGTGTCTGGTAAGACTCAGCCCAGCGATCAGTGGTCGGTCACTTCAGAAATGCGTCAAAGAATTCTCGAAGCCTTTGAATCGGCAGGTATATCGATAGGAACCGGCCCAAATGTCGCCCGTGTAGCGATCCCGAAATCGAAAAAGAAGTAATTTATACACGCTGGCGCAAATACGACTGGTTATTGCGATGGGTCTACCGCAGGATTAATCATACGCTCGCTGAGTAGTTGCAGCGACTCTTCACTCAAGGCTTTGCTGTCAAAACTATCGACCGACAATACGCGGCCAGTGCGTTCATCATACATTTTTTCAAATTGATCATAAGCCGCCTTGTCGAGTGTGCCTGTAGATGGAAATGTCGTGCTGGTAGTGTCACGCTTAGCTTGATTACGAATATCCTGATAATCTGGCCGACTCAAATCGAGTTGGGCTGCGCCGCTATTATTGTACAAACTCAGCGCCACGCTGACCAAAAACATCGCTACCAAAATCACCCCAGCGATCATCACGAAGAAGCGATGGCGCTCCCATTTGGTCATGGCGACCGCTTCTTCACGCAGTTCATCAATGCTCACGATAACGCTCCTTCCGAAGTCGATACAGACGGAGCTTTTCGTAATGCTTCAAATTGAGCGCGGTATTGTTTGAGCAGTTTATTGATCTTATCCACAGATGCCCTCACCGCCGCACGATGATCACGCGCCAGGTTTAGCGTATCAAAAAACGAGACTGGTTGATCTTTGCAATTGATCTGTAAGGCGCGCTGCATTGTCTCTTCATACTGTTGATACATTGAGCTAAACTGATCGATCTCGTGATTAAAGTCAACACTGGTTTGAGCCATCGCCACGCCGTCAAGTTTGTTGAGCGCAACTCGGCCGTTCATGGGTGCGATGAGTTTGGTCGAAATGATATTGTATTGTTGGCCCAAATTAAACCGCGCTAGTGCATCGGCTGAATGAATACGTTGCAAGGTCGATTGAACATCGAGACAATTGCTGCGAATTTGATTAATTTGATCGTCAGTCAAAAATAGCGACGATTGATCTTCGGCGCGCACCACTGGCCCTACAAGGAGGACCAAGGTGGTGGCGATAATGAGGGTAGCTCGATACATTATGTTTATTATCCTATACCCTCACCTATTTGGTCAAATGATAAGAGCGATTTTCCTCTGTTATCAGGCCATCACGGAGCAGACCTTGTAGTGCTTTCTGATAACGAGTATCATCGGCAAGGTTATGCCTGAATTTTTTTAGGTCACTATTGCCCCGACTGAGCTCACGCAGTATCTGCCCGCGAACTTCGCGCACGCTGCCCTTGAGCGGTGGCTGCTTTTTGTAGTGTTTGCTCATATCCAACCGTCCATGTCCTTGTCGTTTCAACTCGGCTCCATAGTCCATTAATGCCCAAAACCACTCTCGCGGCTGCTCATGATCTATCGTCTGGGTGACTAAGCTTAGTAATTCTTTATCACTAATATTCGTACGATCGCGAAAAAAATGATAAAAATATACCGTGCGAATGTTTGTCTCGACGAACGGTGTCGGAACTTCATAGACATAATTCATAATCGCCGCAGCCGTATTGGCTCCTACCCCCGGAAGCTTTACCAGTTCATCACGCGTTTTCGGTTCGCCATGTGCCACAATATGCTTCGCTGCCTCATGCAAAAACTTGGCCCGGCGATTATAGCCCAATCCTTGCCAGACGCGCAGTACGTCAGCCAAACCTGCAGCTGCCAAGGCTTCAACTGTCGGGAAAGCGTGCGTGAATTCTGCAAATTTCGTCAGCACCCGCGGCACCTGGGTTTGCTGAAGCATCAGTTCACTCACCAGCACGTTGTACAGTGTCGGTTCATCGCGCCACGGCATATGGCGGTACAGCGTGCGTGCATGCTTCCAAACAATCTCTTGAAATTCGCTGGTGGTCATTCATTCAATTATAATAGACTCCATGTCGCGCGCCCAATTACACAAACAACTTGTCATTCTCGGCTCTGCCAGCTTGGCGTGTGTCCTAATGTTCATTACCAGCGTGATGGTGAACCGGCACCTGACACACTGGTACTTGCTATACAATGTCTTCCTCGCCTGGATACCTGTCGCGCTTGCATTGGCACTGCCAGTGCTACAGAAACATCGTCTCGTATATTGGAGCATCGTGCTGCTGTGGCTACTGTTTTTGCCAAATACGTTTTATGTCGTGACTGATATGTTTCACATTCTCGATGTGCGACGTGCCAATGTCGACTATGATAGCCTGCTATTTTTTGTGCCGATGATTGTGAGTTGGTGGCTCGGCCTCCTCAGCATGCAGCTCGTACAAAAGTATGTTTCGTCACGACCACAATTCATATGGATAGTTGCGGTACTCGCGAGCATCGGCATCTGGCTTGGCCGCATCATGCGCTGGAATAGTTGGGATGTCATCGCAAACCCGATTGGTATCATGCGCGATCTATTCGGGACACTGAGCAACCCGGCAGAACTTGCCTATGCCGGGCTGATGATTGCCGCGTTCACTGTGATGATCGCCGCGTCATACTACAGCTACCGCTATTTACTGCGAGACTAGCTCTTGAGTTTTGCAACCCAGTGCATGATTAGTACGCCCGCGAGCCAGTACGGCACGAGAAATAGAATCGTGTCGAGCACTGGTCGGTTCGGTACCAATAATGCGTATGTCAGGTAGAGATATGCGATGTACGGAATGTACGTCAGCCAACCTTTCCAATGAACCGGAATATAACTGCCGCGCAGCGGCCGGAACCAGGTCTGTGACTTTTGTGATTTTTTTACTTTTTTTGTTGCCATAGGCTCATTGTACAATAGAGGTATGGAAATCACGAAATACGGACATGCTTGTTTTGTCGCTACAAAAAATAACGAATCAATCGTCGTCGACCCGGGTAGACTATCGCCAGACTTCGCCGCGCCGGAACATGCTGTCGCCGTCGTGGTGACGCACATGCACGGCGATCATTGGACAGTTGAGCAACTGCGCAAGTTGCAGGGCGTACCAGTATACACGGTAGATGATGCCGCGGCTGCGATGAAAGAAGCCGGTATCGAGGCGACAATTGTGAAGCCGGGAGATGAAATCTCTGTGGGCGGATTCACGATGAAGTTCACTGGTGGCGAGCACGCGCTCATTCACCCCGACACACCGATTTGCCACAATGTCGGTGTGCTGATAAATAACGGCAAAGTTTACTACCCCGGCGATTCATTCGCCGACCCTGGCATTGCCGTCGAGACGCTTGCCCTGCCTATCGCCGCACCGTGGATGAAAACCGCAGAGGGCATGGACTACCTGATGCAACTGAAACCCGCCCGAGCCTTCCCGACCCATGACGGCGTACTGAGCGACGCTGGCAAACAATTCGTCGATAACTGGATGCGACAAGCAGCCGAAAAAGCCGGCACTGAATATGCTAGACTATAGCGTATGAATTTAATCACCACTCTCGACCAACATGATATGGGCTTGCATGAAGCAACCGATACCGACATTTCACGTACGCGTCATGCGGCGCGGGCAGTCATGACAAACGACAGCGGTAAGATTGCAATCATGCACTTCACCAAAACCGGCGCCTACAAATTACCGGGCGGCGGCGTCGATGAGGGCGAAGAAATTATTGCTGCGCTTTACCGTGAAATCCTCGAAGAAACCGGATACACTATCACTAATATTCGTGAACTTGGCGTAGTCGAAGAAGACCGCTACTTTTGTGGGCTCCACCAGACTTCACACTGCTACGAGGCAACCGCAGTTGACTTCGTCGGCGCACAACTCACCACAAACGAAGCCGAAGGAGGCATGAACTTGCGCTGGGCTGATTCAATCGATCAAGCCATCGCGTGGATCGAAAGCTGCCAGACAACTGACACAAATGCGAGCACTGCTGGTCTCGTTATGATGCAAACCCGCGACATCGCAATCCTACGCGCCGCAAAGAAAATAGTTTAGTCGCTGTCTACTCTAGTGAAGCTTCGACGACTCGCTTGCGCGATTCGAACTAGGGCATGGCGACGCTGGCAAACAATTCGTGGATAACTGGATGTAACAAGCTGCCGAAGAAGCCGGTTGCGCCTACGGGCGGCCTGCCTAGACCTGATAAACGATCCAGCGCGCTTTACCTGGCAACTTTTCTTGTAAACCGGCCTTGACCTGAAGGTTATTCTGCTCGGCAAGATTGATCCATGGATCTGCCCAACCACCATGGACTTTGGTCAGCCAGTGGCCTGCCGCATAACGATCCGAGTTCTCAATAAAAACAATGGCCCCGTCGGGAAAAGACTCGGGATCTTCATCATCGGCAGCCTTACGATACGCATAGGTATTGCCGGTAATCTCCCCCATAGCCTTCGCAATGTCCTGTGAATAGTGTTCGCGGGACACGGCGTACGCGACATCGACATGTGTTTTAGCCTCGTCATAGGTTAACCCGGTCGCGTTCGCGATACTTGCGATTCCACAGCCGTAGCCATCTTGTTGTGCAATATAGTCCATATACTCAGTGTAGAATTTAGTTATTTATTTGCAACAGATCGCCGTGATGTATAGTACATTTTTACTGCAATGAGCGGTGTGATCAGCAACGCCTCAAGTGCCATCACGATAATAACGGTTGCCGGAAGATTATGGAGCCAGCCGCGTCGCTCGGCACCTGACACAAAAGTGACGACTTTGTCGATTGGACCATTTGTGCTTATGGCAGCGGCATTACTTGTCGAGGCAGGGTAAATATCCGGAATAGTATCGCCCCTTTTGTATAGTCCAGTTACATCAACGACAGCCGTCGGCTGTATCACCAGCCCCGACCCTTGCTGCCATGAACCGTAACATCGATAATTAAAGTCCCATGGACCGATGTGTTCACAATGCTCAACCATAAGAAATCCGTAATGGTCGATGTTATCAGCTTTCATATTTTGGTAAATCGAAAGCCCGGCCATCCCCACTATGAGCACCGTTAACACGGAGAAAGCAGCAATTCCAGCTGCCACAATGAGTGATTCTCTGGTCTGCGCTTTCCTCGGCATCTACAATTCCTAGTTTCTCCATCGCTATAGCCCAACCGTCCTGCTCGACAGAATCGGTGACGAAAGTTGCTTGGCGCTTTAGGTCTTCAGTTGCGTTGCCCATCGCAACACGCATTTCGGCTGTTTCGAACAAAGCATGGTCGTTGCTTTTGTCTCCAATAGCTAACGTTTCTTTAGCTGTAATACCCATGATTGCTTGAAGCCGCTCGACAGCGTGCTTTTTGGTTCCACCAATATCCTGAATCTGAACATGACATATACCATCACCGTCATCAGCAACAATGAATGGCACGACATTATCAATTTTGCTTAATTGCTGGAAAAGCATTGGCACATCCTTGGTATTCATTTTGCAGTAGACGTACGGGGCATCCTCATTCACTTGATCAAGCGAAAAATCCTCGACGCTCAGCATGTTCATAGTCGGAAAACTATCGATGACAGTCGCGAACTTCATAGCCGCCTGTGCGACTTGCCGCAGTCTCGATAGGTCAATCCAACAGCGCCAGACCTCCTCATTGTTAGTAAAATCATATATCGTTGCGCCACCATCAATTACTTGCAGCCCCTTGAGGCCGAGCTTATCCAAAATCGGCTGGGCCATCCCAGCCGGTCGCGCTGATGCGATAGCTACATGTACACCGCGTGACTCCAACTTACGAATCATGGTAGCATTGCGCTCACTCACATTATAGGTATGCCGAATAACCAACGTATCGTCAACATCGGTGATAACTAATTTTATCTTGTTCATAACCCGAGTTCGCTTAGCTGCGCTGGGTCGACGACTGATGGACTATTCATCATCACATCAACGCCGCTACCGTTCTTTGGAAAGGCGACGACTTCGCGGACGTTTTGCTCGTCCATGAGTTCCATCAAGATGCGATCAACGCCGAATGCACAACCGGCGTGCGGTGGCGCACCATATTTAAAGGCGTTCAGCATCGCACCGAACTTTTCTTCAACGTACTCGGGGCTAAAATCGAGCAAACCAAACACTTTATAAAGGACTTCCGGATTGTGATTGCGAACGCCGCCAGAGCAAATTTCGTAGCCATTCATCACCATGTCGTACTGATCGGCGATGATATCAAGCTTATTCTCAGTTTCCTCGAGTGTTTTCATGCCACCCTTTGGCATGCTGAATGGGTTGTGCCCAAAATCAAGCTTGTTCGTTTTGGTATCGAGCTCATAAAACGGAAAATCAATAATCCAGGCTAGTGCGACTTTACGGCTGTCTTTGAGCCCGAAATGGCGAGCAAATTCACTGCGCAATTTACCTAGCACCGCATTCACGATATCGCGCTTGTCGGCACCAAAGAATACGGTGTAACCATCCTCGGCACCGGTTTTTTCTGTGATTGCAGCTAATTCTTCACTAGATAAAAACTTTGCAATCGGAGATTTGACCTCGCCATTTTCGTACGTGATGTACGCCAACCCAGCGGCACCTTCATTTTTAGCAATTTCAGTGAAATGATCAATCTGCTTGCGACTCAGGCTAGCGCCGTCTTTGACACAAATCGCCTTCACGCATTCCGCATGTTTGAACACGCCAAATTCAGTATTAGCGAACGCGTCCGTCAGTTCGATGAGCTTCATGTCGAAACGCAGATCAGGTTTGTCGCTGCCGTACGTCTCCATCGCTTCACGATATGGGATACGAGGAATCTCATCGCCAAAGAACAGCTCTTTCCCTGCAAAGTCAGTCACCAACTGTTTGACAAGCGGGTCCATCATGGCACGCACTTCCTCACCATCTTCGACGAAACTCATCTCGCAGTCAAGCTGATAAAATTCGCCATACAGGCGGTCGGCTCTCGGATCCTCATCACGAAAACAAGCCGCCAACTGATAGTAGCGCGGTACACCACCAACCATAAGCAGCTGCTTGAACTGCTGAGGTGCCTGCGGGAGAGCGTAGAATTTGCCATCCTGCAAACGCGATGGGATCAAGAAGTCACGTGCACCCTCGGGGCTGCTATTAGCAAGAATCGGCGTTGTAATTTCAGTAAAATCACGTGCATCCATATATTCACGGATTTGACGATACATATCAGCCCGTTTTTTGAGCATACGTTGAATGGCTGGGCGACGCAGGTCAAGATAACGGTACTTAAAACGTAATTCTTCGTTTGCCTGGGCTTCAGCAAATGGCTGGATCGGTAATGTCTCGGCGCGGTTTAGTATCACCACGTTATCTACGGCAAGTTCGATACCGCCCGTTGGGATTTTGTCATTGCGCAGTTCCGCGGCACGCTCACGTACCGTGCCCTCGACCTTCACGACGTATTCGTCACGCAGTTCTTCGGCTACCTTGAATGCCTCGGGTGTTTCGGGGTTAACCACCAACTGCAATAGACCGCTATGGTCACGCAGGTCAATAAAAATCAGCCCGCCGTGGTCGCGGCGTGAGTGCACCCAGCCACTAGCGGAAATACGCTCGCCAACTTTTTGTGTTGCATCAAGAGCAATTATTCGATTCATATCTGTTATTCTACCACTGTTGGACGCGGATGTCGATGATATTGATGCGATGTTCTCTTTGCGAATAACCGAATATATTCCTTCTAGCGTAAAGCAAAACGAGGAGTTGGGGTCTGGGGCATCTGGACTGACCAGAGATACAGAGTGGGAATCAAACCCGATTTGTCGAGCACGAGCTTTGCTCCGCGCACAGACAAGTTCGCGTATGATGAGCGCGAAGTTCTCGGCGGAGGGAAGCCGCCCCAGGGTTTTTCTCCATCTTTGGCCCCAAAGATGGTCGCTTTTTGCTTCTTTTTGCGACAGAAAAAGAAGAAGTATCCCGAGAACTGAAAACTTAGAACTCAGAACTTAGAATCCTTTATACATTCATCGCATGCGGCGGATTATTATTGTCTTTGGCACTGCGCTCAGCGACGACGCGCAGGTCATCGTGCAGATCAAATTCGTCGACAATTTCGCGGCCGAGAAGCGCTTCCATGACATCCTCGAGCGTCAGCACACCGGCCGTTTCGCGGTAGCCATTGACGACCACGAAAAGATGGTGACGTGTCTTGAGAAACGCCGCCAGAGCATGGTCGAGCGTCTGATCTTGATTGATGTAATAGACTTTTTTCTCCATCGCTTGCTCCGCTGTCTCAGAGTCTTTTTCACCAACCGTTAGAAGCTCCTTGATATGCAGCACCCCGACCACATGATCAATATCGCCATCAACCACCGGGAACCGACTGTGCCCGGTCTTGTGCAGTTGGTCAAGTACTAGCGGCCCAATGACCTCGCTCTTCGCGATAGTCTCGACCACACCGCGCGGCGTCATAATGTCCTCGACTTTTTTAGTGTTGAAATGAAGACTGCTGGTAATCAGTCGCTTTTCGTCGCTAGTCAAGACTTGTCCTGATTCACTCACCAAATGCTCTAGCTCTTCACGCGAGCTTACCTGCATTGTGAGCGAAGGAGGCGATGCCGTACGCACAATCTTGCCCAGTTGAGGGTATCGCTCCACAAATTGCAATAGCCCCGGTTCAATCTGTTCATATAGCCGCATCGCAATCGTATGAATCGGATCAAACAGTGCCATTCGGCCGTAAAAAAGCGCCACACCGAGCCCCACTAGCGCACCAATAAACGGCCCAAATGCGCCAACCCCGGCGATAACGGCGAAAACCAGAAAAAGCGCCTCGATGATATGCTGTACCGACAATACATCGTCAAGAAGTACTTCCCGACGTCGTTCAGCCGCAGCTGACTCATTGCCTGCCTGCTCTCGGCGTTCCAGCTCAAACGAAGACAAACCGCTGCGTCGCGGACGAATACTCGCTACCGCTACTAATGTAGCAACGATGACCAAAAATCCCAAGATAAATATGGTTTGCATGAGCTTATTGTAGCGCACTCGCCGCTCGGTGCGCTATACTGGAGGATAAAGGAGTTTTTTTATGACAAGAAATGGTTGGATTATATTTGGAGCGCTCTGTGTTGCACTCATCGGTGGGCTGGCGTTCATATCGCAGCGTGACAAAGTGAATGTGAATGATGTTGACGTCACGACAGTACAAGCGGCTTCATCTGCCAATGGCAACATCGGCGATCATAGCGAGGGCAACATGAAGAGTAAAGTCGTATTGATTGAGTACGGTGATTTCCAATGTCCAGGTTGCGGCTCAGCATACCCTATCGTCAAGCAAGTTGTTGAAAAGTACAAAGATAAAATGGGCTTCATCTTCCGCAACTTCCCGCTAACATCGCTCCATCCGAATGCTTTGGCTGCTAGCGCTGCTGCTGAGGCCGCCGGGATACAGGGGAAGTATTGGGAGATGCATGACAAGCTATACCAAAACCAAGATAGTTGGAAGGATCTCACCGGCCAGCAACGAACTGATTACTTCAAGCAGCTTGCCAGCAGTGTAGGTGTCGATACCGATCGGTGGTTAGCAGCACTCGATGGTGAGAACGTCCAAAAGAAAATCAAATTTGACCAAGCTATCGGTCAAAAGGTCGGCATCACTGGTACACCAGCCTTCTACATTAACGGCGAAAACGTCGGCGATAAATACTACGAAGGCGACAAAGTTGTCGAGAAAAAAACCGATAACTCACGCGTCGTCTGGAGCGACGCCACAGCGTTTGAAAACTTCGTCATCAAACCCGCTCTCACGAAAAACGGTATTGCCTACTAATGTAAACTGCTAACCAAAAACACCCCGGTGCCTTGGGGTGTTTTACGTTTGTAGCGTACACGCTCTTAACTTGCGATATACAGCTGCCATTTGGCAGGCACCACATCCACCGCGATCTTTTTGCGCCGACTGGGCGCAAATTCGACTGCTATTGGCATGTGTTTTGCTCCTCGCACCTTCTACCAGTGCTCGTTACGTGATTCCGTTCTTAAAAGCGCAGTTCGACCTTTAGTTGCCTATTTGTTTGAATGGCGCCTCTTTGGAATCGAGATTCAATGTACCAGCCCCAAGCTTTTTGGAGCAAGCATGGGCAGAATTGATTATTTCACTGACCCCTGTTATTCACCCGGTGTAGCTTTTACACCACTCTTGAGAGGCCGCTCTTTGATAAAAGCTGCGATCACTAGTGCGAGTGCCATCAATGC
Organism: Saccharimonas sp. (SeqCode); assembly: GCA_039809225.1. Classification (GTDB taxonomy): domain Bacteria; phylum Patescibacteriota; class Saccharimonadia; order Saccharimonadales; family Saccharimonadaceae; genus Saccharimonas. Next base: position 31,847 of record JBDHUN010000006.1, on the reverse strand, counting down.
CGAGCTGACCATAAAGATATGGTGAAGCGATTCAGTGAAGCCATTGATCACATCGGTACTAAATTCGTTTTGTTGATCAGCAAACTTCTTTTCGGCCGCCGCTCGCATAGCCGGGACGGGAATCTTGTCAAACCCAGCCTGAGTACCCGACGTAATATCGTCTTTGGCCATGTTAAGCTGCAGGAGAGTATCAGCATCGATATCACCATCCATCATTTGTGACGAAACCGGTGATTGCTTGAGAGCTTGCACATAAGGAATGTCATTGGGATCGCCGACAGCTGCCAACACTCCGGCTGTTAACATGCCACTCAGGACTGCCGTGCCTAGCGTCGAACCAAGACCGCGAAATAGCTGCACGCTGCTCGTGGCCGCACCTAGATCGCGCTGCTCGAACTCGTTCTGCACCGCGAGGCTGAGGATCGGCATAGCCATACCGAGCCCAAACCCGGCAAAGGCCATGATAACCGCCTCGTGCCAATATGGCGTGTCCGGTTGCAATGTAATCAGGGCCAGGATGCTGAGCGCTGCAATCGTGAAGCCCGTCAAGATAAAAACTTTGTAACGACCGATGCGTGACACAATTTGACCCGTTGAAATCGAGGATAGCATCAACCCGCCCACCATCGGCAAGAGCATGAGGCCGGCCCGTGAAGCCGTCGCACCATATACTTGTTGGTTAAACTGCGTGAGATACAGGATGGCACCCATAAATGCTGCGCCAAAGAGGAGTGTCACGATCGTGAGAAGGGTATAGACTTGGTTACTAAAGAACCGTAGCGGCAAAATTGGCTGCTTGGCGCGGCGCTCAACTGCGATAAACAATGTCCCAGCTACCAGCGCTATTACCCACAATGTGCCTTGGATGAAGCCAAGTTCAACACCTTGATCGATCAGAAACTTGAAGATTACTTTGGTGTTGTCAACCGCCAATACCACCGAAGCGAGTGCTACCGACAAGAGTGCCGCACCGGTGTAGTCCGGATGATGGTCGGTATCGTGTTTGATATTTGGTAGTTTCACGAGGATGATAATCGCCGCGATAATCCCAACCGGCACGTTAATGAAAAACGTCCAACGCCAGTCAGTTGTTGCACCCAATATGCTCTGACCGTCGGTCAGCCAACCACCCAACAGGGGGCCAATTACCGAGCTCATCCCAAATACTGCCCCAATCATCCCCTGCCACTTGCCGCGCTCACGTGGACTAAATAGGTCACCGACAATCGTAAAGGCCTGCGAGGTGATAATACCGCCACCAATACCTTGCAGCGCTCGCCAGGCGATCAACCATTCTACTGACGGCGAAAGGCCAGAAAGAAGAGAACCAAGTGTAAAAATGGTCACTCCGGTAATAAGCACCGGCCGACGGCCGTACATGTCAGACAATTTACCGGCAAGCGGCACGGTGATTGTCGTCGTCAACATATAGGCCGTGACAATGAAGCCAAGGCTACTAAAACTTTTGAACTCTTTCACAATAGCGCCAAGCGCCGTAGCAATAATTGTCTGATCAAGTGCCACCAGTAGCAGGCCGCTCATGACGGCAAGCATAATGATAATCTTTTCGCGTTTAGTAATGTGGTGTAGCATCTAGACTTCCTCTCTGTTCTCAAATGTTTCTTTAAAGGCGGTGAACTCCTCGCCCATTTTGATGACGTATTCTTGCGCCTGGCGCTCGGTGATAAAAGCCACTGATTGCTTCTCATCGAGATAGAGCGCAACCAGTTTGTCCCCGGGCTGAATCGACATTTTGTCGCGAACGTCAGATGGAATCACTACTTGACCCTTGGGACCGACAGTCACCGTCCCAACTAAATGAATGTGTTTATGAAAAGACATAGTATTACATGTTATACAAGTATAACTAGGCTGTCAAGTTGTGACTATCTCGCTCGGTGTTTGATTGTTTTAGCTCAAGCCACGCAGGGCACGGTGCCCAAATTTGGAGCGCATCAGAAGTGCCACCGCTAATACCCATGCGCCACTGACCAGCCAGCCAGCCAAAATATCCGATGGGTAATGCACGCCGAGATAGAGGCGTGAAAAGCCAACGAAGAGGATATAAAAGGCCGCAAACCCGGCACACCACCAGCGCCAGCGTGAATTCCACAGTGCTACCACAATTGCCAGCCCGAGCGCGGCACTGGCCATGGCATGTCCTGACGGGAATGAAAAACCGCTCTCGTGCACCAATTGCACCCATAGATCCGGACGTTGGCGCTCAAACAACGACTTGAGAATCACATTCAGTACGGTTGCTCCGGCAACACTGGTGATAATAAGTAACGCTCGGCGATATTCGTTCTTGTAGGCCAGGAGTGCCATGACAATCACCGTTAAGATAATGACACCAACTGCTCCGCCGATATCTGTCGCAATCGGAAAGAATGCATCGAGGAAATGATTTGACCAACTATTGATAGTCATAAGCACTTGTTGATCAAATTGGAGCGTCTCTTTCTCGCGCACTTCAAATGCCAATTTTACAAACCCAATCGCACAGGCCGCAAACAGCACAAATACTGCGAGCAAACTGAGCGAAAATTGTACTTGAGTTTTGGTTGACGCTTCACGCGCCGGTCGTGGAAACTTTTTGATCATCGTTACCTCTTTCGTAAAAAATAAATACTAATGGCCGCAGCCGCAATGATGCTTGTGACTATTATAAGCCAAAAAGCTATGGCACCGTGGGTATTAAACGGAAATTCGACATTCATCCCGAATACACCAGCCAACATAGTCGGCACCGTGAGCGAGAGTGTCGCCACGGTCAGGATTCGCATGGTTTCGTTGAGCCGGGTATCCATAACGGCGCGGTAGCTATCGCGGACATTGGTGATGGTACGCAACAACGAGTTACATCGCGCAATCACCTGCTCGATATCAACCGATAAATCTTCCACCATTTCCATATCGTCTTCTTCGAGTTTGATGAGTTTAAATTTAGCATTGAGTGTCTTTTCCAGTGCGGTATTGGTCGGAATCAGCGCATCAAGGTAGTCATTTAATTTGCGTTCGTGTTCGACAAGTGTTGCGATATCTTTTGGACTCAAATTCGTTATGTTGCCTGTCGCAGCGCGCATTTGGCGATTGATAGCCGCCACACGCGTTTGGTACGAGCGCAAAATCATTTCAACCATGGCGATAAATAGCTGCGTTTGATGCGTCGTACGCACAGCAGCATTGTCGATAAACGGTTGCCACAGGCGCCCAAGGAGATCACGGCTGATGGTGACAGTATGCTGCTTACCAAGCGCAAACATGATTGGCGTCGTAAAATCATTGAAATCATCACCGACGTCCGGCACGCGAGTGATGAAATAGGTCCAGCCATCGTCGTATTCGATACGCGGCACCTCGTGTGGGTCAAGAGCATCGGTCAGCAGGTCGGCGTCAATACCTAGCCCGGTAAGTACACCCAGCTCCTCTTCACTGGGACGCTCCGAACGCACCCATGCGCCGACGCGCAATGAATCGGTCTCTAGTACCTGCGCCGTACCTTTGGCGGTCTGATAATACGAAATCATAGTTATATAGTAAGCTACGGGTGCACACCTGGCTAGTGTATAGTAGAGCATATGACCAAATTTCACCCCGGACACCCGCTGCGCATCTTCCTCGTATCAGGTATTCTCAGTCTGATTGTCGCGGGGTTGGTCGGTTGGTACATGGGGCTTTCTGCGTTGTGGTTGTTCTGCATACTCGTCATTCTTGAAGTTACATTCAGCTTCGATAACGCTGTCATCAACAGCAAAGTACTCGGCAGACTGTCTCCGCTATGGCAGCAGTTATTCTTAACCGTTGGCATTCTCTTCGCTGTATTCTTGGTGCGATTTGTGTTACCGGTGTTTATCGTCATGATTTCATCGGGACGGAGTTTTATGAGCGTGATTGATATGGCACTAAACCAACCCGCTGCATACAGCGAGACCCTCCATCATGCGGCACCAATGATTAACGCTTTTGGAGGGACGTTCCTGCTCATGATTGGTGTTAATTACTTCCTCGATAGACAAAAAGATGTACACTGGCTTGGACGAATCGAACGCTGGCTCAGCAAATTCGGGCAATACGAAAGTTTTAAGATACTAGTCATGCTCAGTATTGCCATGATAATGTACGCCACTGTTGACATCAGGTATCAGATTATTGTGCTGGTGGCATCAATCACTGGCATCATGCTGCACATTGCCCTAGATCTCATGGGTAAGTATTTCGCGCATCGACAGTCTTCGGCAAAACAACTGATCGGCATGGCTGCCTTTGCCTCATTTATGTACCTCAACGTGCTTGACGCGTCATTCTCGCTCGACGGGGTTATCGGTGCATTTGCTATCACTAGTGACGTCATCCTTATCATGGCTGGGCTTGGAGTGGGTGCGCTGTGGGTGCGCTCGCTTACTGTCTACCTGGTGCGCAACAAGACGCTCAGTCACTATCAGTATCTCGAGCACGGAGCACACTGGGCGATTCTCGCCCTTGGGCTTGTTATGCTAATTAAACTGTATCATATAGAGCCTCCCGAATGGTTTACGGGCTCAATTGGACTTCTTTTTGTTGCTACCGCCACAGTCAGCAGCATCATCGAACGTCAGCGAGGAAAACAATTAGGTACGAAATACACAGGTTGGTGAGGTTAGTTGCCAGAAGCAGCCGGTGATACAATACCCTCATCATGTTCAGCCGACTCAGACGCCTCAGTTAGTAATACGAGCGATGACAGAAAATAAGCCGCAGCGTCTATCATACCCAACCTACCCTCAGATGCTTGCATAAAAGCAAACAACAACACCACAGATGCGATCACCAAGGACACCGTGCGAGCAGCAGACATCTGAAACCGCCGATTTACAAACATAATTATCATGGACACAACCAACACCCCGCGAAGAATATTGTGAGTCATTCCGTCGCTCAGAATGAATTCGTAACCATCGGCAAACCCAAGCAACGATAGTACAATAAGACACGAAAGCAGCGCCAGACGAGTAGTGATGTGGGGTCGTTTCACTGGTAGATATTCCTCTCCTTTATTTATTGCTTTTTCACACAATCAGTCCCCCTCGCGTATAATAAAGAGTATGAAACAGTTACTTGCGCATCTTCGTACAGTGGGTACGCCAACTCTCTATCGCAAAGAGTCGAGTGTTTACTTCCAGGGAGAAATACCACGTTATGCGATTGTAATACTAGACGGCGTTGTAAAAGGCTACAGCATCAGTCCTGAGGGCGATGAGATCATCGTCAATCTATTTAGCAAAGGGTCTATCCTGCCAAGCGCATGGGTCAATAGTCAAACAAGTACATCACTCTTGAACTACGACGCCCTCAACGATGTTCGCGCGTTGCGTATCAAAAAAACCGACCTCGAGGAAGCCATCAATAGCAATGTTGAGTACATGAGAGAATACCTGGACCTCATGAGTCAAAGTCAGGCCGAGCTTCTATTGCGCGTTACCGGACTTTGCCAGTCACGTGCTACTGAAAAGATCTGTTATGTGCTCTACTTTCTCGCGTTTCGTTTTGGTATCGATCGACCGGGCGGGGCAACAGAGATTAACCTCAGGCTGACACAAGGAATGCTGGCAAACCTCATCGGTCAAACTCGTGAGTCAACGGCTAAAAACCTGCGCACTCTCCAAGATGCGGGCGTGCTCAATTACTCGTCATCGACCTACATAATTTACAAGCAAAAGCTCGAGAGTTACCTCGGCGAAGATAGCTTCCGTAACTTAGACTTCGGCGGCTAGCTTTTCGGCCATCACGCTATCGACCAAATGCAGTAAATCCCTGGGCGCAGCACGAGCTTTCAAAACGTAACGATCCACACCCAGTCCGTAAGCTTCATCAATGTCTTTGTGAGCATCATAATTACTGAATACAATGACCGTGCAATCAGGGTGTTCAAGTGGCTTAAATTCACGTAGGAATCCAACACCATCTAGCACTGGCATCCTGAGATCCAATAGGATGATATCCGGCTCTTTCTTCTGAGCACTGAGTAGTTCAAGGGCTTCTTTGCCATTAAAAGCCGACAGTACATGATGACCACCGGCAGTCTTAAGGATCATCCCATAGGCGTCATTCAGTGCCGGGTCATCCTCAACAACTAGTATCGTGGCGGCATGTTTCGTCATATATGATTATCTTATCTTAATCTTTTTTAGTGTGTCTGTGACTATTTTCACACCATGCACTATTTTTCGGTAGCATAACTTCGAAAATACTGCCCTTGGGGTGGTTTGCGTGGTACAAAATCGTCCCACCATGCGTATCCATGATCTGCTTTGCCCAATAGAGACCCAGCCCCGTACCACCAACTTTGGTCGAAAGACTGTTATCAATCCGTGAGAATTTTTTAAATAAGTCATCTCGCCTATCCGCGGGAACACCAACTCCTTCGTCTGCTACTGAAACGGTAACGGTGTTAGCACGTGCCACAATCGACACCTTGATGCGGCCGCCTTCCTCTGTGTACTTACTAGCGTTATCGAGCAAGTTCTCGACAACAGTTCGTACCGTTTCGCCGTCGACGCAAGCTTCAACCTTTTTCTCCGCAGGCGTAAATATCAACATTTGATCGCGTTTTTTAAGCATCTCGAGATTATCACGAATCAAGTAATGGACGAGTTGGTTGATATCAGTCATTTCCCGATGCAATGTGCATCTTACCGGAGTCAACCTGTGCCACTTTGAGCAAATCAGTTACAATTTTGAGCTGCCGCTCGTTGCTTTCAAACGCCCGGTCCAAAATCTCTTGCTGTTCATCTGTGACCGAGCCAAACAACCCATCGCGCAGCATCCCAAGGTATTGCTTGACACCCGTTGCCGGCGTTCGTAGCTGATGGCTGGCGATGCTAATAAACTCATCTTGAGCTTTATTAAGCTCGATCAATTGTTCGATATGAGCCTTTGTCAATTCATCGTCATCATAGCGCTTCGTCACATCGTCAGTCGAGAGAATAACTCCCTTCACCTGTCCATCCACCACGATCGGAAAATTAGTCGTCGCCCACAACCGGCGCTCAAATGTGCCATGCGACCGGGGCAAGTCATAACGAATTACGCCGACACTGTGTGCACGCTGAGTACGTACACATTCTTCGATCGATTCACGTAACCGCCTAGTGCCGGCCCTACTGGCTTCGTCAGACGACTCGGGAAAGACTCCCCATAATGAGCGTTCAAGCAGTTGCTTACGAGTCATCCCCACCAACTCAAGCAACGCCTCATTTGCCTCAACGATCGTGTAGCGTGGCGGGTTATTAAGCATGACAATATAATGCCCTGGAACCGTATGAAATAGATAGTCATATCCAACACTCAACCGTTTCATAGTACCTACTATAGCAAAAGGCTCATCCGGGGGACGAGCCTTTTCCAGGTGCTTTCGTTTGCAAATCTAGTTTAGACAGCGCGACCGCCACGAACCATCTTGAGGATGAACAGCAAGATGACAGCACCAAGGATAGCAGTGAGGATACTTGGGATGTTGAGTTGTCCAGCAGCTGGCGCCGTACCAAAGAGGTTGACTACCCACCCACCGATGAAGGCACCGATGATACCGACGACGATGTTTGCCAAGGCACCCATTTGGGCGTCAGTCTTCATAATCATAGAAGCAACCCAGCCGGCTAACGCGCCAACGATGATCCAAATTACAATGCTCATTAAGTCCATTTGATTTCTCCTTTACTTTTATATAATGAACTGGGTTCATAGTACCGTAGTGAGCCACGAAAGTGATGTAATTTTTTTCACTTAATTCGCTAAATGAAGTTCAACGGTAAAGATTGAGCCACTGCCTTCTTGACTCGTGACGTGGATAGTACCTTTGTGTGCTTCAACAATTTTCTTGGCGATTGACAGTCCTAGTCCGTATCCGTGTGTTACTGATCGCGATTGGTCAGCTCGATAAAATCGTGTAAATATTTGTTGCTGTGTTTCAGAGCTCATCCCCACTCCCTCATCTTTGACAGTAAGTATGGCCATCTTACCTTTTGTATGCACTGACACATGAACCATCGACCGCACCGGACTATATTTGATGGCATTATCCATCAAAATAGTGAGGAGTTGTACAAGCTGTTGCTGATCGCCACGAACCCATAGCGATTTACCGCTATCTTCGATAGTAATATCCTTTGCAAGGGCCTTGGGAACAACCAGGTTCATGGCGTCGCTTACTACTGCCGCTAACAATACCCTCTCGCTCATAACATCGTTGTGATCTTCACGAATGAGCCCCAACATCGAATCGGTCAATGATTGCAGCCGTGCAATATCCTCGACATTCTCAGCTATCACTTTTTTGGCGTCGGCCAATTTCAGCTGCTTATTGCGCAGCGCAACTTCATTCGCCGTGCGCAGTGCTGTCAGTGGCGTACGCAACTCGTGGCTGGCATCACTGACAAACTGGGCCTGCGCTTCCATGTTTTCTTCAATGGGTCGGAGCGTGCGTTCCGCTAGCAAGTAGCTAAGCAAGCCCCCAACAATGAATGCGATGATATTAATGATAGCGAGGTCCAGTGCTAATATAGCTCGGCTTTCTTGTTCGCGCTGATCAAAATACTGCTGTAAACTCGCACCGCTATCAAGCATCAGATCCGGACCGCCACGCGGTCGACGCTCCAACTCCCGCGTCGAGACAGTATAAAAAATGATCGAAAACCCAATACTCATCACCATGATGATGGTGAGATAAGTAGCTGCCAGCCGGAGTACATCTTTTTTGAGGTATTTCATCACTTACCGCATCCTAAGTCGAGCATAAAATTCTCGAGGCCCTCAAGGCTCGCCCGACTCATCACTTCTTTTTCCCTCGAATGACTGTGATCCATCATTTGACGTATCAGCCGAACGCCATGGGCCGGCGTAGCCGCCCATAAAGAGTGCCAGAGAGGGAAAGAGAAGTGATGAGTCGGCACCCCGTTCACGCTTCATCCTTCACTACATATCCAAACCCTCGTACCGTTTGGATCAGCGGCTCCTTAAACGGCTTATCAACTTTGGCGCGCAAATAATTAATAAACACCTCGACATTATTTGGCAAGATGTCGGCATCAAAATCCCACACATGCGTCATAATATTGTTTTTGCTAACAATGCGGTTTTTGTTGCGCAACAAATACTCCAGGATCGCAAATTCTTTCGCAGAGAGTCTAATATCTTTGCCAGCACGACGTACCGTATGATTAGCTGTATCAAGCTCGAGATCTTGCACAGTCAGTACAGTATAAAGGACCGTCTGAGGACGACGCAATAAGGCGCGCACCCTGGCTGTCAACACATCAAAACTAAACGGTTTCGCGAGATAATCATCTGCTCCAGCATCAAGCCCGTTCACCACATCTCGTGATTGATCTTTGGCAGTTAGCATCAGCACCGGCGTATGATCGCCATCGGCACGCAGCTTTTTCACAACTTCATAGCCGTTCATTTCCGGCATCATAACATCAAGAATGATCAGATCGTACTCATCGGCCCGAGCTGAGTTATACCCATCTTCGCCATCATAGGCGACATCAACTGCGTAGCCATCCTGCTCAAGGCCCTGCTTGATAGAGCGGGCGATACGATGTTCATCGTCGACTACTAAGACCTTCATATAGCTAGTATATCCTACATGTACACCGACTGAAGCTCGGGCCAGAGTGAACGCACGAGGTCGGCTCCCTTACGACTGGTCTTCACCCACCAATCACCATAACTGGTAGTGATACGGATCAGTCCTTTATGTTTGAGGTGAGTCAGGAGCAGCGCGACACGTTGACGACTCATGCGCAACCCGCGTGCCAGCCCAACAAGGTCCTCTTCGCCGCATTCACTGATTTGTTGAAGTACCAGAGCTTCATCAGTGCTAAGGGTGATCGGTTTTTGAGTCTTTTTCATGGGTGCTTCTCCTGTTTATGCCTCGTACTATGCAGGGTAGTGCTTAGAAAAAACTTAAATAACTGCTCTTCAAAATTTCAACCCTCATGAGCGGGGGATAAATCGGATATCGGTACAAGGATAGTCAGTCGACGCATCATATGACTTATTGTTGATAGACACACTATCAGCATGAGCAATATTGATCATGCCGCGTTGATCTTGCAAACTACAAGCATCAGGAATATGAAGGTTCAGTGTCTTGACCGTTGCTACCAGTGCGGCAGTTTGGGGGCCTTCAGTCGTAACATTCAGTGTGTTCACCGACGCTGGCAAGAAACTCACGGTTGATCCTTTGGTGACTAGCACGTCAACTGTGTCAATGACGTGCTCAGACTCAACGGTCAAATTGCTGTTATCATTTGCCGTCACTCGCAAGCTATTTTGCGCGGCTGCGTGGTAGGTAATATCAACGTTTTGTTGCGATTCCACCGCGTCAAGCGCCGGCCCAACTACTGCCACCTCAAAGCGACGTACGCACATGGTATTGCCCGGCTGGCAACTGGTCTCATTGTCATTCAGCAGCACTGTCAATCTATCGCCGCTGCGTACCAACCGTACAGTCGGGGCAAGCGAGACATCAAATGTGCTGTATTTGACAGTTGCACTGGTCCGCGACGGGTCAACCGTATAGGTAAGGGTAAATGGCATGTTTGTCTGTACACTCAACTGTTTGGCACCCGCCACTGCACTGCTCTCTACCGTGGTTCGCACCCACTGCCGGTCAAACATGCTGCTTCCTGATGAGCGCATCATGCCAAACCCGGCGACACCGGTCGAGAATAGCCCAATCCCAAGCGCCGTGAGGACACCCAGTGTGATCCAAAATCGCTTGGTATAGCGATTAACAAACAGGCCACGTGCCAACGTCATGCAAAATGTCACAAAGGCCACGCCAGCCAGTATGAGCGTCACGAAATACGCCCACTCCTGCTTCGTCAACAAACGCGCGTCTTGATCAACCGACACATGGTAGGTAATTGCGACAATTGCCATCAGCCCCAACACGCCCACTAGCAGCGCACCGATCCCACCGAGTATCCTGAGGGTTGCGAGAACCGCTTTGTCGCGACGCTGTTGCCGAGATACAATGATCGATTCATCTTGAATCGCCTCGAGTGTCACTGGCTTTCCCTGCATTTGCAAGCGCTCAGCAGCAGTCCGAGCTGGTGGCATGATAATCCACATAATGAGATACGCTAGGATCATAAACCCGCCCGTAAAGAATGTCATGAGCACCCAACCCAGTCGCATCATCGCTACATCGACATGGGCATAGGCCGCTAGCCCCGAACAAACGCCACCAATCAGTTGGTTACTCGGGTCGCGCATCATTTTCTTTTCGCTGGTATCTTCTTCGGGCGCGTCACTTTGCTTTTTAGCCGAAGATTCATCGGCAAAATCTTTCGGTTCGCCGAGTTGTGATTTGACGGCTTTGACATCACCGATACTGATGACTTTTTCACCGCTGACACCACGATCAGCTAGTAGCTCGGCGACACGCGACTCAATTTCTTTCATGGCATCGGCATCGGCACCCAGCGAATGCTCAACGGCATGTAAATATTTTTCTAATTCTTTCTTCGCTTCGATTTCTACATTGTAGGGAAGTGAGGCGAGGGAAATACGGGTAATTTCTTTCATACACTCTCCTTTTAGAGCTTTTCTAAAGTGATGTTAAGGGCGGCGATGTCTTCAAGCATATAGTCCATCACCTCGACGCCATAGTCGGTGATGCGGTAATATTTGCGCGGCGGTCCCTGCTCGCTCTCCTGCCATTCATGCGTCAGAAGACCGTCTTTTTGCAAGCGATTTAAGAGCGGGTAAATCGTGCCTTCGACGACGACCAATTCGGCCGTCTGCAACGACTTGATGATATCACTGGTGTACATAGACGAATGTGAGCACACGCGTAGCATGCAATAGGCGAGAAACCCTTTGCGCAGCTGGGTGGCGAGTGACTCGGCATATTCGTCGGCTGGTTTCATAGTGATCCTTTCCGTTTAGTATTATGTTTTCTATAGTTCTATGTTATACAAGGTACTATGAAATATCAAGTAGCTTTATACTAATTCTATGCACTACACTGAAGCTGAACAATTTCTGATGGCCCAAGATGAGGTGATGGCTGAACTGATTCCCCTTCACGCTCCCCTACCCACCTCTGTCAAAACAGAGTATTTTGAGGCATTATGCGAGTCAATTATCAGCCAACAGCTTAGTGTCAAGGCGTCCGACACGATCTTTAAACGGTTCTTTGAAATGACGGATCTCAAGCCGGCGCGGGTCCAAAACCTCACCGACGACGAATCAAAAGTCATTGGGTTGTCAGGCCAAAAACGTCGGTACCTTGCTGACCTGGCGGCACACTTTGTCGAGGATAGCGCCGTATTTAACCACCTTGATTCGCTCAGTGATGACGACGTGATCGCCGAGCTCACCCAGGTAAAAGGGATCGGCGTCTGGACAGCGCAGATGTTTTTGCTATTTACATTGGGACGGCCAGACATTTTTGCACCCGACGATCGCGGCTTGCAGCTGGCTATCATGAGGCATTATGCTCTCAGCGAGCTCCCGAAACGCTCAGAGCTCGAAGCTTTTGCCGAGCAATGGGCGCCGTACCGTTCAACTGCCAGCCGCTACCTTTGGCGCTCACTCAACAACGCACCACTGTAACGTTTGGGCTGTAGTTATCTGGGGTTAGAAACCGCCGTAGTAACCATCGGCTTCAGGATATTGTTCATAGATCGCGCGACGTTCAGCTTCGATCATCAGCGCTGCGTCACTTGGTAGATCAGGCCGACGTCCATCAAAGCCCGGGCCGACGCTCATGCCGAGGTTACGCTTGGCCAAGAATTCGGTCATAGTACCAAATGGATCAACGATTGCTTTTTTCAACCCTTTTTCGTGAGTATACGCAATTAAACTGGGGTCTTCATGGTGTTCAAACTGGCCGCCAACTTCGCCAAGCGTCCCTGGGCTGAGTAGCGCATTATTGGTAGTGTACGTACCGTTTGGTTTAACGCGCACGATGTTGCGCTTGAGATCACCAATAAACTCGCGTGAGAAGAAATCGGCTGCGCCACCGTGGCCCAAGGCATTAACCATATTGCCCGCACCGATCAACACACCCGTACCAACGCCGGTTGCGGCAGCACCGTAAGCACCCGATTTGAGATAGTCAAATAATGTTTCATTGCCGCGCATGAGCATGGCATACGTAGCCGCACCACCAACCAACGCCAAGCGCATACCTGTCTTATGATCAGACAGAAATTGCTCAAGGTCGCTTAACTGAAGGTGCTCCGGCAAGCGATCGCGGTTTTGGGTGTAGTAAGCCACATCATCTTCATAGAGCGGGCGATTATAGCGCAAAATACCCATGATGCCCATAGCATGCAACGCCGGCGAATGCGGGTCGCGCAGCTCGAAACGGCGATCCCACAACGTCGCATCCTCAGGTGCCACCGTTGGCACCGCCGACTTATCCCCTTTGTTGTGTTCATAGAAGAATTTCGGGGTCGGCTGGTACAGAATTTCACCGATTTCTTGGTCGGTGTAGTGCGCTTGCGGCACATAACTGCCTGCCACCAGGCTCTCTGCTTCCCGACCAATTTCAATTGCTCGCGTGGTGCCAAGAAATGGCAACGCCGGGTCGAGTCCCCACACCCTGCTAGGCAGAGGAAAGGCTTCATCGTACTCAGGATGGTTCGCGAGCCAGGTGGCCAGATTCGCCAGTCTCACTGCTGGGTAGAGGTTGATATCCGGTGTGCTGTGGTGGTCCAAATGCACACCTGCCCAGTACTTCGTGGTGGTAAATGGCGAACCGGCGACATTAAGAGCAGTGTCGAACGGTTCATGGAGCTGAATTGATCGGTGTGTCGCCTGACGGTGATCCATCCATGCCGTATGTACCGTCGCAATCCCTGCGATAAGTGCCGATTCGGTAATTGGGTTACCCGCAACGCGCCGTACTTTTCTCAGTCTTTCACCCATTACCCCTCCTTGTTGTTAGCTTGCTTACTTTTAATTATACACGGCTTGCGAGGAAGCCGTGTATCATCGATAATGCAATAGTGTGAACTCCAGCCAGTCATCAAACCAACCATCGCGCCTCGACATTATCGATACCTTTGTCATCGCCAGCATCGCAACCATCATAGTTATCCGCGCGGTGTTATCGCTGTTGGGCTTCCCCAAGCTAGGTGGTGATAATTTCCATATCGGCCACATGCTGTGGGGTGGCTTGGCGCTCACTGCTGCCCTGCTTATTAGTCTCTTGCAACGTCAGGCCAATCGCGAGCTATTAGCGCTGCTCGGCGGGGTCGGATTCGGATTTTTTATCGATGAAATCGGCAAATTTGTCACTTCAGACAACAATTACTTTTATCATGGCAGCTTCTTGCTCATGTATCTTAGTCTGCTTGTAATCTGGCTGATCTGCCGTATTTTGGTGGCGCGCAGCGAACAGCAACTACTCTACCTACCGGCAACCTGGCCGCAGCGGCGCTACGAACGAGCATTGGTCGTGATCTGGGTACTCAGCCAGCTGGCTGCCATTCCCCTCTTAACCTACAGTATCTGGACGACAAGTCTCTGGGTGTTGTTACAGCTAGCCTGCATCATCGTCTATCTCCTGACACTTCTGTTGGGGGTGTGGTACATCGTGAACGACGCCTCCCAACGCGCTGCCAGCACGATCCGATTAGCGACTTTCGTGGCTATCATCACTGTCCTCCCCTTGCTGTACTATCTCAATCCTGGGTTTGCACTCGGCAATACACTCTGCGCAGTGCTGGTTATGGTCGGGCTATCAGAAGTCTCGCTCAGGCAGATTATCCGCCGATGGTGATATTATCGTCGGCCGAACCGTGCTGATTCAAAGAGCCTGGTATTACGCTCGTAGCGCATGTGGGCAAAGAGTTTGAGCAGCTTCAAGAGGCGCAGCGCGCGGATACCGCGAAGCAGCTCAAATGATGTTGATGGAATCGGAATCGCCGCCAAGAGATAAAACCAATGGTGGCGGACATACTGCCGTTGGTCACGCGCCCAGTACCATTCAAAGCCAAATTCGGCCAGGAACAAGAGCGCTGTCGCGACATCAAAAATTTCAATAGCTAAGAGCTCTGCATGAGTGAGCGGCAACAAATGCTCTGCCGCCAGCAAGAGCAGGTTGAGTCCAATCAGTGTCATCATGACGACCTCTTTTACCAAGAGGAAACGGCGCAGTTTGCTGAGGCCCGCCCGAGTTCGCGTCATGTTTGTATTATGCCCAGACTAGCCTCAGTACGCAACTGACAAGAACGCGCTTTCAACCACTCATCAGTCGCTCGCGCTGCTCCGGGTAGTGCTTCATTCATGTAGTCATCGACGACAATGACGGCCTCGGGTGCCAGCTTTGGCGTGATCAGGCGGAATGAGTCTTTGATCGAGCGGTAATAATCGCCATCGAGAAAGGCAAACATAATACCTGACGGGATACTGGCCGGACTCACCTCTGTAAACCAGCCTTTATGCATCACCGGCGGCGCGAGGCTAGCCTTTTTGAAATTTATCAAGAAGTCCTTTTTGCTGGTGGTGAGTTCACCGGCACGGAACTGATCGCCGGCAACACTGATGTCTTCGGTGGTCTTCTCCGGCAGTCCGGCAAACGAATCGTAGACATGAAACTCGTTGCCAAGCGCGTAATGGTCCATGAGGCGCCGAATGAAGAGCGACGTTGTGCCGCTATAACATCCAAACTCTACCACGGCACCTACCTCGCCCCTCGCCAGTTTTTTCTCAAGTTCGCGCAGGATGACGCCGAGCTCTGCTCGATCTACTTGGTCAGAAATGATTGGAAACGTCGCCAGTAAGTCAGGGTAAATCATAGCGTCTGGAACCGCATCATAAAGACAATTGCTAGCAAACTAATAATCGCCACGACGACAAACCCAAGAATTGTAAACCCTTCCCTAGTCTTCATATCACCACTATTGTACCATTCGCTTTTCGTCCTTTTGGACTCATCAGCATAGCCACTCAGTTATGGAAGCGAACATGACAAGCAGACAGTATAGCGGAGAATATCACGCCACCCAGCGCGCATCCAAGACTTCACCTCCTGTCTACTTGTCAAAAAACCCTTTCACGATACGCGTCGTGAGAGATTATTGACACTATAGCATATTACGCATCTAGTCAACCCTACGAGATCGTGCCGTATTTGAATACATGAGTAAAGCCTACGGCTTCCCGCTATACTGATGAGTACATGTAGGCATAGGGCGTCCCCGAACTTAAGATTTCACGAAGCATGAAACTATTCTAGTGTATACTTGACACTAACATGTGAAGGTGCCATACTGCGGAGTATGAAAGAACGTAAACTTCGCACCCGAGCCCAGATACTATCAGGTAGCTATAGTCGTGAGCTGACTGACGCGATTGCGCACCATTTGGACTTAACGCCGGGCGAGGTAAAGCTCACTCACTTTGCAAACACAGAATTAAAAGCGGAGGTGCCGACATTACGTGGTGACGTTGTGTTTGTGGTTCAATCTCATGGTGCTCCGGTTAATGAAACAGTGATGGAGCAGGTAGCTATCATCAATGCTGCCCGTCGTGCGGCCGCGAGAGATGTGACCGCTGTCGTTCCTTACCGCGGGTATGGGCGTGCTGACAAGCCTGAAAATTCTCACGAATCATATATGGGACCCATCGTGATGCGTCTTCTAGAAGCAGCTGGTGCAAATCGTATCATCGAGGTCGATCCACACGCTGGTCAATCTGCCGGATTCCTTGAGGACGTAAAAACCGAATACACGCCTATCCCTAGCCATCCAGTTATCCAAGACTATATCCAGAGAGAGATTCTTGATCCATATGGCAGCGAAGATGTGGTGATCGTGTCGCCCGATTCAGGACGCGCCAAACTAAACCGTCGCTATGCACATCATTTTGGATTACCTAGGGCGATTGTCGACAAAGCGCGTATAGGCACAAATCAAGTTGAGGCATCTGAGGTCGTGGGCGATGTCCGAGATAAACGCTGTATTGTTATCGATGATATGGCTGACACCGCCGGTACCGTTGTGCAAGGTGCTGAAGCATTGATGAAGCTTGGTGCGAAAGAGGTTAACTTTATTGCTACCCATGGGATATTATCAGACCCAGCTATCGAACGGCTAGTCACCGCCAGACGTAATGGTATATTAGCGCATATTGCTGTAACTGATACCTTACTACTTCCTCCATATACACCCGATGGTTTGATCGATGTCATTAGTGTTGCACCCCTTATCGGGGATGCGCTTCGTAAGGTGTTTAACGAAGAATCGGTATCTGAACTATTTCGTGAATAGCCATCCGCTTCGTGCTATGCTAATATCATGAACTTCGACCTTAACTCACTGTTAGACGGCTCATCATCAAATCCTGCTAGCCTACTCGATCCGGCAAAATTACTCGCGCCACTGATGCCATTTATCATCGGCTTTACGATACTGTCCATTGTCCTGACAGTGCTCTATATCATTAGCCTGATCGATCGCTGGCGCGCCAACCGTGCCATGATCGAGATGCGCAACATCCTCCGCGAAATGAATGAGCGGGACGAAGCCCGCTCAGGTCACCCCTCGGCTGATGTTCATTCTTAGACAACTGCTGGTTCGAGAAATACGACGTCTGTTTCCTGCTGTGCACTAGTTTCCTCTACCTTCGTCGCAAGTGTGGCCAACAGTTCGTCAAATTCACCATCTCGATACCTAAGTTCAAAAGCGATGCGTCCGAGAAGCGTTTGGTTGTCACGACGTGCTCCATCTGTCAGGTACTTATCAGCGAGACTGCTTTCAAGCAGTTCCTTTTTCTCTCGCAGTTCGACAACTGATTTGCCGGTGACATCATAATCCAATCGTAAACTGATTTTTTCTGCCATAGTGACACCTCTTTTATTTCTGCCGTACTTAGTTCCGACGGCGTTAGGATTAGTTGTAGTTGGTGACTCTTAGAACAAAAGACACCGTCCGGAGTGCGGGCGGTGCGTTTGTGAGATAACTTACAAAAACTAGACCGCCCGAGTAGGGTGCCAAATGAGTTGCATGTTTGTCTTAGTGCTAAAAGTCATACCTTGGTTATACTCCCTAGAGCGCATTTCGGCAATAGTTTTTTTGAAAAATGTATGACATTATAAGTACGTTTAGCCTTTAATATGATGTGCATTGTCCTACGCGAAATTGCAACATACTTACTTGGTTGGTGGCAAAGGAATTAATGCGCTTGTTTTTTGCCGGTAGATTTCCCAGCCAGGTTTCGTGGACATTCGCGCTTCCACTGGCGGTATGCCGGATACAAAACAGATTAAGAATGTAATCGTTGCGGCACCGATCAATCCGATCCATCCATACCGTGCCGATATGGCCATAATGGCGAGCCCCCACCACATTGTGATTTCACCAAAATAATTTGGGTGACGTGAATAGCGCCACAATCCACGTGTCATGAGAACTGGTCGATCGACAGACATAAGAAATTGTTTCAATTGTCGATCGGCAACCACCTCATAAATAAAGCCAGTGGCCCATACTACGAGGCCGACTATTGTCGCTACGCGCACACGGAGCGCACCTCCGGTATGTGTGACCATAATAGGCGCACTAACCACACTTGCAAGTAGTGCTTGCATCACGAAAATCCGTAGAAACACCTGTCCCCAATGCCCTTTTGTTGGCCATGTTTGCATCAGTGCGGTATAGCGCTCATCTTGCTTAACGCTACAACGAAAGCGACGAAAAATATGCCACGATAAACGAATTGCCCAGATAACAACTAACAATTGCATGAGCACACTCACCGCATTTGTCTGTCGCTGCCACAGTTGAAGTGCCACTACTATCATGACAAAGCTTACACCCCACATGGTATCGACGATATCAACTCGTCGCAGTCGCCATGCCACCATATACCCGACTATTTGAGCAGTCAGTGCTCCGACAAACCCTACAAGTGCAGCATCTAGGAGAACCATCGCTCAACCACGTAGTAGGTCACTGTCGCAACAGCCGCCGTGATCACCATTCCCCATGCCAGATCAATCAGTGCGATTTTAACACTATAGTTTTTTAACACCGCGAGATTTGTCATATCATACGTCGCGTAGGCTACCAGGCCAAACAGTGCCCCGTAGCTAGCTGCGTGTGCTAGCGAACCCTTGGCTAGTGCCGGGTTGACAACAAATACCACCACGCCAATAACATACAAGACATAGAAGATCAGCGCCGGTATCATGTGTGGCTTATCGAGCAGTAAGTTGCCCATTTCACCGTAATACGCCTTTTTAGCCACAAAACCTAGCCATACAAAATCAAGTAGTCCCATGACGCCGCCGGCGACGAGTAATTTGATAAGGAGATCCATATAGTTATTTTCCTTTCATACTAAGTTTTGACGGCCACCAAATGCGTCGCCCGATTTCCAGCGTCAAGCTGGGTACTAATAGCGATCGCACGATCAATGTATCGAGCAACACGCCAAAGGCGACGATAAAGGCAATTTGTGCCAGGAATAGAATCGGGATGACATAGAGCGCTGCGAAAGTTGAGGCCAGTACGACACCGGCACTGGTGATGACGCCGCCAGTCACGGCTAGAGCCTTGAGCGTGCCGGTGCGCACACCGAGCTTCATGGTTTCTTCGCGGATCCTGGTCATGAGGAAGATATTATAATCAATTCCGAGTGCCACCAAAAAGACAAAACCAAAGATGACAACCGACGGATCGGCTCCCGGGTATTTCCAAGCGTGATTAAAGAGCAGCGCTGCCGTACCGAGCGTCGTACCAAATGACAACACCGTCGTAAGCAGTAGTACCAACGGTGCCAGGATCGAGCGGAGCAACAGCATGAGAACAATTGTGATCGCGAGCAAAATCATCGGGATGATGACACGCAGATCACGTTCTGATGCCAGGTTGGTATCGAGCTGGTAGGCGCTCACGCCGCCAAATTGCACCTGTGTGTAGTTCGGCTGAACATCACGCCGCAGTCTCGCGACCGTTTCGCGCGCTGCCAACGAGCTCGCCGGGTCTTTCAGTGTGGCCTGCAACAAAACACGGCCATCGACTACTTTTGGCTGTTTAAACGGACTGGCATTAGTGAGTGTTGCTCGAAAGATATTGTCTTGTAGTCCTGCCGGTGCCAAGGTGTACATCGGATCCGCTTGCAACCGTGCACGAA
Source organism: Saccharimonas sp. (SeqCode) (assembly GCA_039809225.1). Taxonomy (GTDB): domain Bacteria; phylum Patescibacteriota; class Saccharimonadia; order Saccharimonadales; family Saccharimonadaceae; genus Saccharimonas. The sequence continues at coordinate 11,705 of JBDHUN010000006.1, read as the reverse complement.
TAGTCTCTATGAATGCATCATTAAACTTCTGCCACGACTTACCTTCCGGTCGCACACCCCCCTTGCTATCTGGCGAAACGCTCACAACTGTATCAACGCCCTGATCCTTTTCGAGCAGTTGCACCACAGCTTCGCGCTGTGTCTCCGGTACCACCACGTACACTGGCGAACCGGAACCACTTGGAAAATGCTTATCTAAAATAGCCTGGCCTTCACGAGCCTCCGACTTACCCAAAATCAAATCACTTTGTGATACACCCTCAGCCTTGAGCTGTGGTACAAACAGACAGGCAATCAGCAGCAGAAAGACAATACCGATCCAGAGTTTCCGCGGATAACGACCAACAAATTCGCCGATCTTGCTCCAGACCGGATGAGCTGCATGATAATCGGTTTGCTTTTTGTTTGGCATGAAGCGTGGTTTTTTCGGCCAAAACGCCGCACGTCCGAGTAACAGCAATGCCGCCGGCAAAAATGTCAACGCCGACAGCACAGCGAGTGCGACACCGATGCCACCGACCGGACCAAGGGCCTTATTTGATCCTAGTCCTGACACCAGTAGACACAGTAATCCTAATGTCACCGTTCCTCCGGCTGCCACGATAGGTTCCCACGATGCTTTCCAAGCCGCTTTCGTCGCCATCCAGGCATCGACATGGTGCGTTAACTCTTCGCGGTAGCGCGAGATGTAGAGTAGCGCGTAGTCAGTTGCTGCACCGATCACCAAGATGAATAAAATGCCTTGTACTTGCCCGTTGAGTTGTAATATGCCGGCTTTTGCCAAGTGCCAAACGATTAAAATCGCTGTTGCCAGTGCCATCATCGCACCCATCAACGTCACAATTGGCAGCAGCGGTGAGCGATACACTACTAACAGGATGGCAAACACTACCCCTAGCGCCACAAGCAGTAGCGTGCCGTCGATGCCGGCAAATGCCGTATTGAGATCGCGGCTAAACATCGCCGGGCCAGTGAGGCCATAGGTAAGACTCGGTTTTGCATCGGCGATTGTCGACTTCAACTGATCAATCACCGGTTTGAATTCCGCATTGCTATCCAGCGGCACCAGCAAAAATGCCGCTTTGGCATCATCCGAATAAATCGGCGTACTGACATTGCCCTTCGTCTCGCCACTGGCCTGCACAGCCTCTTTGATATTAGTGATTTCAGTCTTCTGAGCATCTGTAATCGACGAGTCAGAGTCAGATTCAAATACGACAATGGCCGGTATTGTGCCCGATGGCAAAAATTTCGTCAGCTCATCCTTTACCCGCGTCGACTCGGCATCACTTGGCAAAAAAGCGCTAATGTCATTACTCGAGACCTCATCAACCTTACCAAAATACGGCCCGCCAACACCGCCAAATCCTAGCCATGCCAGGATGACGACTGCCGGTATTGCTATCCGGATCCAGTGTGACGTGTTTGTCTTTCGTTTCATTTTTCCTACCGTTTCTTGTTCATTAGTACTTTTTGTTCACGCGTCAATTGGATAGTTGTAACTATCACCACTGCTATCGCAATTGCTAGTGTGATAATCACTTCTTGGTATCTGCCATTGAAACCGGTGTTTGATAAATGCTTCAGCAGTATGCCGCCATATGCCCAGATAAAAACCGCTAGGTACGCGGGATCGTGGTTGCGAAGCGCCGTCACGATGCCGATGATGGCTGCGACAATCAGTATTATTACCATCCATGTGCTATCGCTCAACCCCGCGCCATTCCACTGTATACTGACTAGCCACGTCGTGATATTCGCCACCGTCGCGATGGTGATCCATCCGAAGTAAATGCTAAATGGTAGTCGCACTAGTGCATATTCTTTCATATCAAAGTTTTCATGCGCCGTCAGTCGATTGATCATAATCAACGTCACCAATAGCCCAATCATCAGCAGCACGCTGAGCCACAATACCTTGTACTGCCAAGCAAATAGCCAAATCATGTTGAGGAGCGAGCTAACCGCAAATAGCTGTATGATCTGGTTGAGCTTGGTATTAGAAATGGCGCTCTTTCGTGGTTTCCATATTTCAAACATCCGAAACATAAAGATACCAAGTAGCAGATAAATCACGCCCCAAATCGAAAACGTGACGCCGCTCGGCGCAAATAAATTCGGGTAGCTACCCGACACAGTAGCCGTATCCACTCCACCAAGCACTGTCGTCGCACCAGCCAGCCCATTGACGATCATCATCGCGATGTATGCTACCAAAGCACCGATTGCCCACGACGTATTAACTTGCTGCTCTCTTCTCAACCAATCGAACATATCACGCTGCTCCTTGATACCTTTAGCATAGCAGGTATACCGCAGGAATCATAGATGCCAGCAACCTATCGCATCATCAACCAAAAAATGAGATTCAGAATAATTATCCCGACAATACTACGGATAATGATCGGCCATACCAAAAACTTGATTCGCGTATTACCGGATTTGCTATTCCATTTAACCACACTCACCATTCTACCCGTTCCCACGCACCTGTGGGGTGTGGTATTTGTTGCTTATCTTATTCTTATTTTTGTACGTTTATTCGGACTTACGAATAACTTCGTCCATCGTTCTACCATTTTTCGTCGCACCAAGGCATCTAGCCATTTGCATGGCGGTTACCAAGAAAACCAAACAATTATTCCTAAGGACGAGCCGCTTCGTCCGTAATTAGCACGCCGCTTTTTGATACCTCAGGCACGGTGCACATACTTTGGGTGAAACAGCATGGCCGACGCATACCTTTATGCATCTTGTCGATCGACACTCGGATGCGCTTGGCTCGCGTTTGCGCACTATTAGTGCTGCGAATCCAGCGCAGCCATTCCCAGCGCGCTTTAGGTGTAATGTTGGCATACATGGCTTTGCTAACGGGATCTCCATCAAACGCTGTCATGATATCATGCGGCATCACTGGATCGGGCCAGGAATCAGTTGGATCAAGCGTAACGTCAATCGGCTGATGCACAGTGTGTTTGAGACCGGTCACATCCATCCAGTGCCCGCCCCGGCCATCCGGTTCAAGCGGCAACGTATGTGTCTTACCGCCAATCGTACATTTACCCATCCCCATGCCGCGCGACGAAAGCTGAGCGCTTACCTCAGCGGGCAAGCGTAAGATCAGATGGTCCCGGATTATGATCGGTAACGCCTTGAAACGAAGTAGCATGGTATAAATTATATCAACTTCATATCGCACTGCCCAATCTTATGAGGTCGCAGTTCGTTTTCGTTTCTTTGCCTTTGCCGGTATAGGTATGACGCCTCAGTGTCTGTACGGCCTGCTGTCGTCGGTTGCGATCAAGGATTAAAGAGGTTAAGGGTTAAACCCTTAACAGATGAGATAAGTCGCAAAGAGTGAATGTTTGATATTTTGTGACCAAAAAACAAATGCTTCCTATGGCAAATTTTCCTATCGGGCAAACATCTTGTCGGCCGCGACTCTATGAATCTGCGAGTATAGCTTTCCGTAATCTTCCCAGCTGAAGTCACCCTCTTCGCCGCGATACCACAAACTAGTCGGAAGCTTTTCGAATGCGGTAGCGAGGTTGTATAGTTCGTCCTTCGAAAGCGCAATGATTTGCTTGACGTCGTCTCCGGGGCGGTATGTCGCGTCTCCGATGTTGACCCCGTAAAGATATGTCTCATTGTAGAACGCCTTGCCCGTGCTATCAGTTGCATGGGTATTAAATTGGGCAAGAGGCATCAGTTGTGTGACATCAACCTTAACTCCCAGCTCTTCTGAAAGCTCGCGTACGGCCGCCAACTCCAGGTCTTCTCCTTCGTCGACACCGCCGCCGAGAAGCCGTGTGATACTTGGCGGAAAGAACGATGGTTTCGCACCAGTAAGAATTTTGCCATCAGCATCCTGCACCGCAATAAGCACGCACCGCTTCCGGTAAAGATTCCCAAATGCGGCGACTACTTCAATATTTACGTCTATAACATCCATTACATAAAACTCCTTATCACTACTATTCTTACTCATATTAAAACACACTACTTCCTTAGCTACGGCGAAGTGGGGCAATATACGGCACGAGAATACGAATGATAAATACACCATCAGTCTCATCAAACTCAGCTATCACCTTACCGATATATTCAGCTCGCCCATCCCTCGCATCGACAGTAGCCGACGGGTATGTCTCCATCACCAACCCGATATCATCGGCAGCCGTCTGGCCACCAGTGCACCAAGATATCCCATTGTCGAGAATGATAATACCCAGTCGGACCCCACGCTTACGTGCCTCTTCGACAATTCCTCTTCCCTCATGCAAGAACGATGTATCGCCAACGATAGCAAACGCTTCTTTCTGCACTTCGGCCATACCAACTGCCGTACCGACAGCAACGCCAAGGGAGAGTGCAACCCCTACTGTGTCGGTTGTCTCAACAGTAAATTGGGTGATGTCGCCAGATACATATTTTCCAGCAAGTGCCTGATTGATTACGCTAAATATCTCCTCATACGCCTGCCATTTCACAAATTTCGTTAGCACCCCGCGCGGTGGATGAGCGGCAGTGTGAAGTGTGGAAGATTGTGATAACGTAGCCGATATTTTATCGTGAACAACTGGGTCGCCGTCTTCATACACCGTCACGTCATTGTGCTCGGCGATAAATTCATGCACTGCGGCCATCGGAATCGGCAACGTCGTGACGGTCATCACATCAACCCCTCTGAGCGGACGGCTGGTTGGTCCGCAGACGATTACCCCTACTTCATGTTGAGAATGTGGTTTTTTTGCTATCGAGTCGACATATTTCTGAGCCGCAGCCCTTTTCTCTTTAAGGCGTCTTTCCTGTGCAGTGAAGTAGTAAGGATGAACCACATATTTCTTTGGGTCAGGCAATGTCTCTTTCTTTCGCGGTGCAACCTTGAGGCAACTTCTGCGCTCGAATTCGCCTTTCTGCTGGAAAAAGGCTCCTCCTAGGCGAATCACCACCGGCAGATCAAGCCTCTCGGAAAGTACGAAAGACTCCTGCGCCATGTCATACGCTTCCTGCACCGTTGTCGGCTCGAGCCAAATTCCTCCGTAGAAATCGTAGAAATGACGTGAATCTTGGAATTCCTGCGAGCCGACGACAAGTGTATCGTCAGTCACGACAACGACAAGTCCCGCGTTTACGCCCCCAATGAGAGAGTGGAGGAAGGCATCGGCTGCCACATTCAGGCCTACGTTCTTGAACGTCACGACAGAGCGGCTCCCTGCAACGCTCGCACCATAGGCTTCAGCATAGGCGACACGTTCATTAAGAGATATCTGTGTCACTCCAAGAAACTCTGCGATTTCGTGGGAATGAAAACCGGGGAAATTATACACGCTCTCGACACCCCCATCGCGGAGTCCTGTTGCAACAGATTCGAGTGCAGGATTCATCAGTTACAGCCTTTCAAGCACTTCATGGGCGAGCTTCTTTTTCTTATCTACCGCTAACGGTGGTAACGCCAGATCCGTAAGTATCTCGCGACAGAGTCGGGAGGGGTTATCGCCATTACGATTGACAACCTCCGCCAGTCTGCCCAATCGGTGATATGGTTCATACGCGTGACGATATGATTCGGTGAAGAATTGATATGCCTCAACTGTTCGAAGCTCACCTACACTGATATCCCGGGATGTTCTCGACAGGTACTCGGCGGTATTTGCACAGCTTAACACAACCATTGCATCAGGAAGCGCTACTTCGTCTCGATCAATCTGAGCATGGTACGCATCCTTTGCATACGAAAACGAATCAGCCCAGCCATTTTCAAGTTGTCTGATGAATTTCTGAAACAGTGGTACCGATACGAAAGTCCGATCAAGAATCTGCGCGCCAGTTGCACGATCGACGTCAGTTCGTCGTCGGCGCTCAAGCTCTGCAAAAAACTCAACGTTTGTTATTGCCATCTGATCTGTGGTAGGGGGGAACGGAGGATAATTATCAATCCCGCCCGCATAGACATCAGTCTCTGGGATTACCGTCACCCCAGCAACACCCTTCATTGCATCGACAATTGTTGTCTTGCCAGTGTAGGAATGACCTTCAATTCCAATAATCATGCTTGCATTATACTCATCGATGTGTAAGAATACAAGACAAGACAACAATATTTTAAGTTATGCAATACTACTTCTCTGCTCGTTACTCCTCCTCCGAACCCGCTAGCATCAGCCGGTATAAAAAAATTGTCTCCGAATTATCGAATATTGGACACAAGAACACTAACTATGTCCATATGGATCATTCGACCAAAGAATACAAAGATATCGTTCGCCGGATGACCGATGAGGAAACTCCCGTTCTCGACCTTCAGCTCGAATATCTTCTCAATTCCGATGCGCTTATTTGCGATCTAACCATTCCTTCGACCACTGTAGGTTTTCAGATATCTACCGCAATTAGTAACAAAATCCCTTGTCTTGTGCTTATATTCTCCAAGAACAGAGAGGAGGATGACGACTCCATTGACCCCGTTATCCTCACACAACAGCACCTCGGTCTCGTAAAGTACGCTCGAATCTCTCATGTCGAGGAAATCTACGCAATCATTGACGAGTTTGTCGCAGAGTACGTTGAGCGACCATACAAATTCAATTTCTTCCTCCCGCTGAGTACCCATAACGCCGTGGCAAAACGTGCTCGTAGTCTTGGCGTCACAAAGTCGGAGTTGATTAGAAAGATTATCGACGAATACCTACAGGGGAAGGAGAACTAACGTGGCTCGCTACATTCATATCGAGGGTGTGGATTTATCAGGGAAAACAAGTGTGAGTCAAGCCCTTGCGGAGATGCAGCCGCACGAATGGGCGATCCGAGCCGCAACCCTCTCTGACGTGCCCAACCCCTTGAGAGATCTCACGGACCGGCTCTGCGAGGAAGGTACTTATAGCAACGACACGATTGGGCTCGCCTATGCAGCAGCGCTCAAAGCCGATATCGACACATTCAAGCAGCCCGAAATCGACACCATTCAAGAGTCCACCATTCTCCTACGGTCACTCGCCTATCATGCCATCAAGGGCAATGACAGTGTACTCCGTGTACTTGAAGAACTCGCGCCACTCCACCCCACCTTTGACCAGTCATACATGCTGACTGCCTCGCATAAAGCCCGACTCGCTCGTCTCGCACAACGCGCACACAAAACCGAACATGACCTGCTTATCGTCAGAGATCCGAAACAATTCTTTCAGATGGAAGACTGTATTAAGGAGTACGCAACCCGCCTCTTCGATACTCGGGTCATCGATACTTCTCATCTTTCAATTGATGAGGTATCTACATATATCAACCAACAACTCAAGGTAGAAGGAACACCTCATGAATAAGGTAAACGTCGCTATCATCGGCGGCTCAGGCTTTTGGTCAGAACTTAGCCACCACAAACATCTCAACAACATCCGCAACCATAAGGACGTATCGCTCGTGGCAGTCGTCGACTTAGTCGATCCTCGCACCGTGTCTCATCACGCAAATCTTCAAGCGATGCTCGACCACGACGACACTACCTGGGTTAACCCTGCCGACTTTGTCGATACCGATGCAATTATGCAGTATCTCATCGACAGGCATGACGTCAATTTAGTAATCATCGCCTCAACCCCCTGCACCCACTACGAATATGGCATGAGTGCTGTCAAATACCGAATCAATACGATTTGCGACAAGCCAATTATCAGCCACAACAACGCCTCTACCGATCCTGAAGCTGCTGAAACAATCGTTTCACAATACGACACCCTTCTCGATGCCTATCAGCGTGCAAAAGAAGATACGCCAACACTCCTATTCCATTCCATCCTTCGCCGACGCGCGCTCGATGCATTCGTACGTGTCGCCGATGACCTCAAAGAGGTGTACGAGCAGACCGGTGCAGGTGTCAACAACATGTCTATCATCGTAAACGGTGGAAAATACAAGTTTCCCGCCGAACTCGACAAACCTGGTGCACACGGGTATCTCGAGGGGGTTGGATCAATCTCTCACTCTGCGTATCACTACCTCGATGTGATGTCTTGGTACCTCTCGAACGCCCCAGGCCAGGCACACTACATTCGCCCACGACTTAACTACACCTTTCGCATCAGTGACTACCTAAAGGTTGCGTCGTACCGTACACTAGCAAAAATCATCGGTGAGAAACCAGAGGCACTCTCGACTCCAGCATTGTCAAAAGAGACGCTAGGGTGCGAGCTTAATGCTGGATTTACATTCGATTTGCTCGATGCGGACCACAATCTCATCGGTACCAACTCTTTCCTGTTTAACCTCGTCAGCTTCAGCCCACGTGTCCTCAACTATGACAAAGACGTGCACGAACCTGCCGATCGAAAAGGTGGTGGTCGTATGTCGCATGTTATCGTTGATGTTCACCAGGATGGCCTGCAAAATTGGCAGGTAACCAAAAACGATGTGGTATTTGAAGACAATAGCATCCATGCAACCTGTCGCCGTCACCCACTCCTTGGCAAAAAGACCTTTGAGACAATTACCGATGAGAACGCATATACATCCGGCGTCACGCTCGAGGACCTCCTCTACCACGTTGTCGACGCAGTGTCTGAGACGCGCGCCATCGTCAATCATCCAAACATCCGTGCGCTTGACGAGGAGCGACTCGCGATGCAGCTGTACGGCCAATGCTATCGCCTGCTCGCGCAGGACTACGTCAAAGGCGTCGACGATGCAACGACAATTGCAATTCAGGAGTAACTCGATGGATACTCAGTTTTCTCATCTTGTCGACGGCGTTGCAACGGACGTCAATCGCAACGAACGTTTCCTCCATCTCACACCGAACGAGCCGGTCATGTCAGACACTGCTCGTCAATTTCTCCTTTCGCCACTTAACGACCGATACTATTTCGGACCGGGAGTTGATGGTGTGATGGACAATGGCGCCTTTACTTCACTTGGTCTTACTGGCGTGGGACGCATGGTGAGCGCCGCCGAGGATGCTCTGAAGCGCATGACGGGTGCCGAAACCGTGAACTTGAATTGTCTCTCTGGAGTGCACGCAATGATGTGTGTTCTACTATCAGTGACAAAACCAGGTGACACAGTGATGACACTCCACCATGATCACGGGGGTCACTTCGCGACGAAAGGCATTCTCTTGCAGACGGGCCGTCAAAGTGTCGACACCGTCTACGACTACGCGACTCAGCAGTTTGATGCAGAAGCGACCGCAGCACGATTCCACCAATCAGGTGCGACTCTCCTCTACTTGGACGTCTCATACTATACAGCCCCTATCGACATACGATCGCTGAGAAACGCTCTCGGCGATGACGCTATCATTGCATTTGATGCCAGTCATACGATGGGATTGATATTGGGCGGGTCCATAACCTCGCCACTGATCGAAGGAGCCGACATCGTCTGTGCAAATACCCACAAGACACTCCCCGGCCCGCAGAAAGGTCTTATTGCTTTTCGCTCCGCTGAGCTTGGCAACCAAGCGAACTCAATTATCAATGGTTGCCTATTCTCGAGCACACATACCGGATCGATCCTTGCACTCGCAACGACCCTTCTCGAAATGGAGCGTCACGGCAAGGCATACGCACGGCAGATTGTCGAAAACTCTCAAGCACTCGGTCAGGCGCTCGTTGATCAAGGCTTCGATGTCCGCACCAATCCCGATGGCACATACTCACACACCCATCAGGTACACGTCAAGACAGATAAGGTTGGTGATCGAAGGGAGATTTATGACTTTCTTTATCAGAACTCAATTGCGGTTGCATTTGATAGCCCATCTATCCTCAACAACGGCACCTTCATCCGACTCGGTACACAGGAGCTTACTCGGCGAGGCATGAAGTCTCACGATATGCAGACAATCGCGGAATTTATCCGCCGAGCTGTCGATGGCCAGGATGTTCGTAGTGAGGTTGAGCGGTTCAAGCAATCATTCCCACGTATCGAATATTCGTTCGATTCTTAACCCGCTACTGTATAAGCCGTCCTATCGTGGCGAGGATTTCCTTGCTACATATCGCCGCGACAGTATCAAGCGCGGTCTCCTTTTCGGCGGTATGCTTACGAGGCTGGAGCGACTGAAATAATATTCGTTGTCCCCCGTCGTAATAGGCATTTGGCACGCGACGAGATAGATATCGCGTGTAGTGGGGGCGTGGGCTGATGCCGCCAAACTGTGGTAACAGCAGACTCTCTCCTTCCGTCGACTCATACGTTCGCACCGCCATCGCTCCCACGAGCTGGTCAACGGTCCCGTATACGTACGTCTCACAGCCTTCTCGGTCTAACCATTCTTTCCAGATGGCATAGGCGGGACTTTTTTCATCGTCCTCAACAAGAGTAAGTACTTCATCAAGTCTCTGATCAACCGTATCTTCGAACTCGTCACCGTCGAGTACATAACGCCCCTCCTCGTCAATTGGATACGAAGCCATCACATCGGTTGCTTTGAAGTGCATCCGCCGATGTCCCGTTGTTTGATCAATCCAGTCAATTTGCGACATATCACCGACAACCGGCATGATTCCAAGCACGTCACTCCGCCACATCCTATCGCGAAACGTAATATAATGTCGCTGAAGTTCACGGAACAGACCCGACGGTGCCGTTATCGTCAGCGCATCATCACCCGATAAGTCACTCAGCCCCACATCAACCCCGCGTTGGGCAAATTTCACTGAATTCTCATAGTCACGATATGGATGGGTTGCGTTTGTGAGGTAGTGAGGAAGAAACAACTTTGTAAACCTCACCCAGCTCGGTATGCTATACGTCGCCGTCGTTTGTTCAGCAAGCGTCTCCCGTGGGATAGCAATGACGTCTCGATACGCAAGGTATCCTTTCGGCTTCAGTGTGCGATGCGCAGCGACGAATGCATCTTCAAGTGCGTCTTGACCACCACAGTACGAATACACCTCATGGTAGACGGCGCATGCTGTCACGATATCGGCCGACTGTGGACCAAGTATCGCATCAATCTCACGAGCATCGCCCCTCACGAGTCGCGATATACCTACTTGGTTAAACGAATGACGCGCCGATCGAAGAGCTTCCGACTCGATGCCGTCTAGCTCAACAAGACTGAGGCTCAGTCGTCCAATGTAGTGTGGCATCTCGGCCAACACAGATGCCGTGAGTGACTCGAGCGCGACACCCCCACCAGGGCCGATCTCAACCATATCGACATGGCCTGTACCTGCAGGAAGTCGCCGAAGCGCTTCAAGCGTTAGCCAACTCTTATCTGCGCCGGAGCCATTTGCCGCAGCATCAAGGTAGAGCGACGTATTCTTTTGCTCTTTATCAAACCCCGCCATCACTCTTCGGCTGTACGTGGCTCAAATATATTTGGTAGTCGCTCACCCGTAACATCCACAGAGGTAGTGTGTAGTCGGTATCTATTTTCCATATGATTAATTATACACTAAAAATGTATTAAAAGCAATCATCTTATATGTTGTCGTACGGGCGTCCGCATCGCCAAAGCAAAAAACCCATCTTTCGATGGGTTTTTTGCTTTGGCTCCCCATACAGGTCACGGAACTATTACAGGGGTGGGTGGACACAAAACGAGACAAATGAGACACGATACGCATATATTTGAAGTGTCTCATTTATTAACGGTATTTGACGAACAAATCCCGCACTTGTCATAAAAAAGAGGCTCAATAACGAGCCTCTTTTAGTCGGATCCTACAATGTTACTTTTTCTTCGAACTGATAGCGATTTT
>JBDHUN010000005.1:0-65751 GCA_039809225.1 Saccharimonas sp. (SeqCode) | reverse complement strand
GTTGTTCAGCTGGTCTCGCCAGCGTTCAAGAAGAGTCACAGAAGACTCCTCCTCTCATGTCAAAGAACCACCGTGTTATGGTTTCTGTGCATATTATACTATACTATATTATAAAATGCAATAGTCACCAGCTACCACTTGAGCCACCACCCGAAAATCCGCCGCCGCCAAACCCACCGCCGCCCGACCAGCCTCCCCCGCCGAGCGAACCGCCGCCAGCCCACCATGAAGGGAGCGAGCCTTCCTTGCGATGCTGGTGGTAATTTTTCGAGACAAGAAAATCAAGCAACAGGCCGACGAGTACAAGCAGAGCTGTTAGCCCGACCGTCCACCACACCCAGCCCCCAAAGAGAGCAACGACGACACCAACTACTCCGCCGACGATACCGCCAGCCCACCAACTTTTACTGCGCGCCAACATTGAACCGACCCACGACAACCCAAATAATGAGAAAAAGAGTACGGTCGGTAGAGCATCTGCAATCCCCGACATACCTCCCGCGGAACCTGAGCTAACAAGCTTGGGATCGGCTTGCATCGAGACGGCTTTTTGAATGCTATCGACCGCCGCACTGAGACCACCAGCAAAGTCACCCTTACGAAACGCCGGTGACAGTACCTCGCGGATGATACGATTAGCCCGCGCATCGGTAAGATCACCTTCGAGTCCGCGGCCAACCTCGATACGCATTTTGCGGTCATTTTTGGCGACGAGAATTAACACACCATTGTCTTTATCCTTCTCACCGATGCCCCACTGACGTGCTACCTTGAGTGAGTAACCTTCTAGATATTCATCACTTCCAAGTGTCGGGATTATCAGAATACCGATTTGGTACGATTTCTGCGCCCGGCTCGTAGCAATTTGTGTCGCGAGTTGCTGAATATCCGAAGACGATAGCGTTGATGTCTGATCGACAATTGGCACATCAAGCGGCGGCGCGGTTGGCACCGCTAAGGCCGAGATAGTGGTTGCCAATACGGCACATACTATCCCAACTGCGCTAACAATGGCTAGCCAGCGGCGCCACATCCCTCCGCGCCCCTACTGCGCCGTCTTTTGGCTACCGAAATCAACAGTCGGCGCATTACTTGCACCATCAGCCGCCTTGAAATATGGTCGCTGCGTAAAGCCAAACATGCCTGCCACAATGTTAGTCGGAAAAGTTTGTACCCGAGCGTTATACGGTTGCGCCACGGTGTTGTAATCTTGGCGTGCTACTTGGATACGGTTTTCAGTACCTTCGAGTTGACTCATCAAGTCCTGATATGCAGCAGTCGACTTGAGGTCAGGATAATTTTCAACGACAGCAAGTAATTTGCTCAGTGAAGATGATACACCGTTTTGGGCGTCGATATACTGTTGCATCTGCTCAGGAGTTGCCTTACTGGCGTCGACATTGATACTCGTAGCCTTGGCGCGCGCCGACACCACTTGGTTGAGCGTCTCCTGCTCAAAGTCAGATGACCCCTTCACTGTATTGACGAGATTTGGGATCAAATCAGCTCGTCGCTGGTACTGTGTTTCGACATTTTGAAATGACGCGACTACTTTTTCTCGCTGATTGACTAAGCTGTTGTATGTGCCGCCTAGCGTCATCGCAATGACAGCCAATACCGCAACAATGATACCGGGAATTACCCACTTTGATTTCATATTTCCTCCTCTATTGATGCTTTTAGTATAGCATTATTCGACCGCAGGCGTATGGAGATAGGCGTCAATAAACGGATCAATATCACCGTCGAGCACACCTTGGGCATTGCGTTCCTCGTGTTTAGTTCGTGTATCTTTCACCATGGTATAGGGGTGAAGTACGTAATTACGAATTTGCGCACCCCAACTAGCTGATTCGCCAGTACGAAGATCGGCCAATGTTTCGGCGTGCTGCTCAAGTTGCAACTGCGCTAGCTTGCTATGAAGAATCTTAAGTGCGGTTTCTTTGTTTTGCAGCTGCGATCGTTCATTTTGGATCGCCACCACGATGCCGGTTGGCAGGTGCGTGACACGCACAGCGCTATCGGTAGTGTTAACACTCTGGCCGCCATGACCACCACTACGATAAACGTCAATTTTGAGATATTTATCGTCGAGACTCACTTCATCGGGTGCGTCGATCTCGGGCAATACTTCAACTTGCGCAAAGCTGGTCTGGCGCAAATTATCGGCATTAAACGGACTAAGTCGCACCAATCGATGAACGCCATGCTCGCTCTTTAATTTGCCATATGCGAACGGCCCGTTGATACTATAGGTCACGCTCTTCAGCCCGGCTTCGTCCCCCGCTGAGCGCTCGATGAGCGTCGTTTTCATATCGGCTCTTTCGGCCCAGCGCAAGTACATGCGCTCCAGCATTTGGGTCCAATCTTGTGCGTCGGTGCCACCGGCCCCGGCGCTGAGCTTGATGATAGCCGCATGGTCATCGTACTTACCCTGGAATAGCAAATCCTTGCGTCGCTCCGTCACTTCATCTTCAAGTAGCATCATCTGCTCAGTGACTTCTGCCTCCAAACTATCGTCATTCAAATCGATGATATCTTGCAGCTCCCTCACGCGCAACACTAACTGATTCCACGGATCAACCAGCGCCCGCAGTGTAGCGGCTGTCTTCGACAAATCCTCGGCCCTGGCTGGATCGGACCAAATATCTGGGTCTGCCAATTGGGTGTCGACTGCTGCCAATTCTTGGCTTTTAGCAAGAATTTGAAGCTGAACTACTGCCTCAGAGACTTGATCGGCCAAGTTTGCCGCACGTTTTTTAAGTGGTTGCATCTGTAGCTAGTATACTAGATGTTATGCGAATTGGTATTTTCGACTCTGGTCGTGGTGGTGAATTTGTAGCCAATGACCTACGGGAACTGTTACCTGATTATACCTATATGGTAGTGAATGATCGAGAGCATGTTCCCTATGGGTCGCGTTCAAGCGAGGAAATTGTTACCCTCACGGATGCAGCGATTCAGCCGCTTATCAAAGCGAGCTGCCAAATTATTATTATCGCTTGCAACACCGCAACCCTGGCTGCAATCGCTATCTTGCGTCTTCGTTATCCCCATCTCCATTTCATCGGGATCGAACCAATGATAAAGCCGGCGGCGTCACTGAGCCGTTCGCGGCATATTACCGTGCTTGCTACTCCACTAACGCTCAAGAGTGATCGTTATCGTCATCTCGTTGACGCCTATGCGCATGATCTCATCATCGACGAGCCAGACACAAGTGGGTGGGCAGCAGCAATCGAACACGGCCGAGCCGGTACTATCGACTTGTCAGATGTAAGCCGCAGTGTACGGGGTAACAGCGATTGCATCGTGTTGGCGTGTACCCACTACCATATACTGCGACCGATGCTTCGTACGTTATTTCCACCCAACGTTGCTATTATCGAGCCGACTACCGCGATTGCGCGGCAGCTGGAGCGCTTGGCGGTACAGGTGACATAGGCTGTGTTGGCGGCTCTACCAAGTATTTCCATTTATCAATATGACTAAGACGACGCACCAAAAATGGATGTGTACTGAATGTCTGGGCAAAGCGGTTCATCGGGCGCTCTGCAGTATATTGTAACCACTGTCGAGCCGTGTCATTGAGAGATTTTGCAACATCCGGTCCAACATACACTTTAATCAACGCTTCTTTGACCAGCTCGGAGTTACCTATGTACATAAGTGCCAATCGATCAGCTGTCAACTCAGTGCGTCGCTGCCAAAACCCAGCAATCCAAGTACCAACAATACTGATGGCCGGAAGAGCTAAAAATGGCGTGAGGTATACACTGGCGGCAGTATGGCCATATTTGATATGCGCCATTTCATGCACCACAATTGCTTTGATCTCATCGTGAGTCATATAGCGAATCGTCCCCGAATTCAGCACGATAATATACGGCCGCACGAATCCTAACGCGTAGGCGTTCATTGTCGGATCTTGAGTCACGAAAATTTCCGTGCGCGGCATACTTAGATCAACTGCCACAGTATTCGCCCAGTCACGCAACCAAGCATAATCACTATATTCTACCTGTAGCGAGTTACCGAGCACGGTTTGGCGTTGCATGCGAACCATAAACATCCCAACACCCAAGATGACACTAAACAATAGCAAACTCCCAAGCAATGTATAAAACAGCCCAAAGACAATATCGATCATATTTCCACGAGCAGCGCTAAATTCCTCGCCCGTAAAGTAACCGACGATAAAATACAGCGCGGAGATGATGAAAAACAATAAGAATGTTACCGCCAGCACTACTAAATCACTCGACATGAATGCTCGCTGTACTGCAATTTTTCCTTTGCTTTCGTGGTTCATACACCCAACCCTTCTACTGCAGCAATGAACTGATCACCGCGATCACTATAACTTTTGTATTGATCGAAACTTGCGCTCGCTGGGCTGAGTATCACTACATATCCAGGCCCAGCTATAGTCGATATCTGTTTCACAACTTCGGGCATGAGCTGGTCACTATAGGTACACACAACCCCCTGCTCGTCACAAAGTGCGGCGATACGCTGACCGGTTTGACCAATTGCGACAACACGCGTCCGCGTCTGCTTAGCCGTCTTGATAACATCGTCATATGAGGCACCTTTGTCTGACCCACCCAGGATAATGATTTTTGGTTCAACGAAGCTATTCATCGCCGCAATGGCGCTACCCGGTGTCGTTGCAATACTGTCGTCATACCACTTTACGCCACGCACCTCACGAACTAGTTTGAGCCGATGTTGTAAGCCGGTAAATGAACTCAGACCTGGCTCAATGGCATTGAATGAATCGAGGAATTCTAACGAAGCCGCAATTGCAGCACAGGCATTTTCGAGGTTGAAGCCCCCGCGCAACTTTACTGCATCGGTGCCACAAATTCTATCTTCTCCCCAGTAAAATGCATCGTCACGAATACAAACTTCATGTTCACCGCTATCAGCATAGTGGTACTTTTTACCTGGCGATTGCTCGGCCACTTGCTGTGATAACTGGTTGAGGGGATGATAAATGACAATATCGTGAGGTGTTTGGTGCTTGGTGATACCAGCCTTTGCCGCCACATACTCGTTCATATCTGTATGAACATCGAGATGATCCGGCTCAATCATGAGCACAACTGCCACATGAGGGCTTTTCTCAATATCCCACAGCTGAAAACTACTTAACTCAAACACGACAATATCGTTCGAGGTAATAGTATCAAGAACATCCAGCGGCGGCACACCAATATTGCCCACCATGTGCACTGTTTTACCCGCCGCTCGAAGGATAGAAGCGATCAAGCTGCAGGTGGTACCTTTACCCTTGGTGCCAGTGACGCCGATGATCGGTGCCGGACACTTGGCAAAAAACTCATTGGTCGCAGACCACACCTTACCTGTCGTTTTTAGCGCATCCGGACGAGTGGCAGCACTGCGCACTACCAAATCAAAATCGTCCAAATGGTCGAATGCATCGTCACCAGTAATTACCTTTACGCCCTCCGGAATCGGATATTGTGGCGCTGCTCTTGGTGTTACGATTGTGACGTCGTGTCCTCTGGCCGCAAAATATCGATAACTCGACTGGCCCTCCGCCCCATACCACGCAATCGCTACTTTCATACTCTCACTAGTATACTGCATTTTACCCAAAACACAGCAGGTAGTTCACCGCGCCATACATCTTGAACAGCCTACTACTAGTCGGCAGGAAAAATTGTCTCGAGTTTCATATTAAGCGCTACCAGATCATCTTTTTCCCCACTACTCACACCCGCTAATACCCAGGTATTGTGTACAATAAATTCTCGTGCGGTGGCCAGCATGCGTTCCAGCGTAATACCCCTGATTGCATCGGGAACTTTATCATAATCTTTGACAACTCCATCACCAAAATAACGGTTACAATAAAAGTTACTGATTTGCGCCACTGTCTGCGCTCCCATTTGGTGCCTCCCTAGCGCATACGACTTGGCAGCCTCCAGTTCTTCTGCAGTGATCTTACCGCTCACCACAGCCTTGAGCTCGCGAACGATAATATCAAAAAGCCCCTCTGCGGTCTCAAGATTAACTTGACCCCCGAAGTCCCAGGATGAATCATGAAATCCGACACTGGTGTCACTAAACATCCCATAGGCTAGGCCCTTCTTGCGTGCTGCGCCGTAAATCCTGGAGTGCATTGTCCCAGTCAGAATCTGATCGAGACAGGCCATTGCTTCAGCCTCTTCATCGCTCAATTCACGCGGCAAGGTCATGCTCCAGCCAAAAGTTAGGTTACTGGCTTCTTTGCGGCGAATGAGCGTCGGATTGCCGCTAGTGAGATCGTCTTTCGGTACTTCAAAACGCTCACCGCGCGGTAATTCCCACTCTTCGAGCATGCGCTGAATGTGAGCCTTCCTACCCTCAAGCTTGCCTGCGATCACAAAGCGCATATTGTCAGTGGTATGCGTCCGGCGGTGGTGCTCTCGGATATCCTTTAGACCGACGTTACTAATTGTCTGGAGTCGCTGCCAAAACGTATAAACATCCTCGCCTAGAAGTTGTTGTATCTTGGGCCAAAGGACGCGGTTATGATTGTTGAGATACCCTGTCAACTCGCTCTTTACATTCCCCTTCTCGGCTTCGAGTTCAGTCGTGTTAAATCTCGGCTGGCAAATCGCCACCTGCTGAAGCCTCAAGATACGCTCCCACTCGAAATCCGCGCAATCGGCTACATAGACCATCGATAGGTCACTTGTGTAGGCATTGTGGTATGCACCATTTTTTGTAAATTCTGCCTCATAGGCATGTTCATTCTTGAACTGCGCATTCGCCCCAAACGCCATATGCTCCATGACATGTGCCGTCTCATAAATATCCTTGTGTTTCACATAGCGGTTGCCAGCTCGGAACTGGAATTGGAAACTCATGACAGTCGCACCAGGCACGTCAATGAGAAGCCCCCTGGCACCATTTTTCAAGCGAACTTCAGTGGTGGTATGTCTCATAATCTAGTGCTTCTTTTTGCGATTTTGACGTGCGGCTTTCTTCTTCTTGCGCGCAACATTACGTTTGTGGTTAACTTCCGAGTTGTTCTTGCCCTTTTTGACCGTACCATCAAAGTCATGGTCGCGGTTCAGCTCCCCACCAGTGACTTCATTGACGCCACGTTCTACCGAATTTTCGGCTAGCTTGGTGAGCTCAGTATCATACTCTTCATCGGTCGATTCCTTAGCGACGGCATCGGTCTTGTGCACATGATAAATTGCCCTTAGCACCTCGTCGCGTAGGCCACTTTGCAGACTATCAAATAGTTTTTGCGATTCAGAACGATATTCCACTAGCGGGTCACGCTGACCGACACTGCGCCAGTGGATGCCTTCACGAAGGTGTTGCATATTCTCAAGATGCTGCATCCAGAGCGTATCAAGCACTTGTAGATAAACTTCACGCTCAACACCACGCATCAGCTCCTCACCCAATTCTTTCTCCTTGGTGTTGTAGAGCTTTTGCGCAGCCTCGAATGCCTGAGTCCGGCGGGCTTTATCTTTTTTCTCTAGGCCGATCGCATCGATCTGCTTACTCGCAAGAGGGATGATCGCCTCAAACTCTTCGGTAAATTTCGGATTGTTTTTAGCCGGTACTATCGTCAACTCGGCGGTCTTTTCGGCCATCAACCGTTGGATCTCCGGCTTGATGTTATCACCCTCAAGAATTTTCCGGCGCATCGTATAAACGACTTTGCGGTGGCGATTGATGACGTTGTCGTACTGCACAACATTTTTGCGCGTATCGAAGTTGTAACCCTCGACACGTTTTTGGGCCGCCTCAAGCGTCTTGCTGACTGCCTTATTTTGGATAGCAGTTTCTTCATCGACTCCCAAGCGATCCATCAAGCTAGCGATCCGCTCACCTTGGAAAATCCGCATCAGGTCATCTTCGGTTGAGACATAAAACTGGGTATCGCCAGGATCACCCTGACGGCCACCACGACCACGCAGCTGATTATCAATACGACGCGACTCATGCCGTTCCGAACCGATCACCACCAAGCCGCCAAGATCACGCACGCCCGAACCAAGCTTGATATCGGTACCACGCCCGGCGATATTCGTCGCAAGAGTGATGGCACCTTTTTGACCGGCCTGTTCGATAATCGCCGCTTCACGTTCATTATTCTTGGCATTCAATATTTCGTACTTAATGCCTTCTGTGTCGAGATACGCGGCAATTAGCTCGTTTTTAGCAATTGAGCCAGACCCTACTAATACCGGCCTACCCGCAGCGTGATATTCTTTGATTGCCTCAGCTACCGCTTTTAGTTTGCCCTTTTCAGTTTTGTAAATCAGATCTTCGTGATCTTTACGAGTAATAGGTTTGTTCGGTGGTACTACAACCACGTCGAGCGAATAAATTTGCTGGAATTCTTCAGCCTCAGTGAAAGCTGTTCCGGTCATACCCGAAAGTTTGTTATAGAGACGGAAATAGTTCTGGAAGGAAATCGTGGCCAGCGTCATGCTTTCCTGTAACACCGGTACGCCTTCTTTGGCCTCAATCGCTTGGTGAAGCCCCTCATTATAGCGGTTGCCTTGCTTTAGCCGCCCAGTATGTTCGTCAACGATGATCACCTCTCCCTCATTCGTCACCACATAATCTTTATCGCGGTGAAAGAGGGTTTGCGCACGTAAAGCTTGATCCATGTGATACACGCTGCGTACATATTCCGGTGTGTATAAATTTTTTATTCCGAGCATTTTCTGCACTTTTTCGACACCGACGTCAGTTAGTGCCACACTACGACGCTTCTCGTCAAGGACATAATCATCTGGCACGAGCTTGGTCGCTACTTTCGCAAATTGGTAGTAGGCATCTGGGTTCTCCGCCGCCGGTGCCGAAATAATCAATGGCGTTCTAGCCTCGTCAATCAGAATCGAGTCAACCTCGTCGACAATGGCAAAGTTAAGCTCGCGCTGCCGTACCAAATCAATTTCATTAACCATGTTGTCACGCAAATAATCAAATCCAAACTCGTTATTCGTACCGTAGGTGATATCAGCCTGATACGCTTCCTTACGCGTCACCGGACGCAGCTTTTTCATGCGTGGGTCGGTATGATGTTCATTGTCGTACTTGCCATCATAGACAAATGAGGCTTCGTTGATGATAACACCGGTCGTGAGTCCGAGCGCTTCATAAATCTGGCCCATCCAACCGGCATCACGTTGCGCCAGATAATCATTGACGGTTACAATGTGCACACCTTTGCCTTCAAGGGCGTTCAGGTAGGCCGCCAGTGTCGACATTAAGGTTTTTCCTTCACCAGTCTTCAGTTCGGCAACATTGCCCTCATGGAGCACCATCGAGCCGATCAACTGCACATCATAGTGTCGCTCGCCGATGACTCGCGTCGCCATTTCACGTACGACGGCAAATGCATCAGGCAAAATCGTATCGAGAGTCGTGCCTTTTTTAGCAAGGCGTTTCTTCAGTATTTCAGTCTGACCGGCCAGCTCTTTTTTAGTCATTTTTTCGTATTTAGGAGCAAGCTTATTAATTTCATCAACTTTCTTTTGAAGACGTTTCAAAATCCGCTTTTGCGGATCGCCGAAAATTTTTGTAAGCGCCTTGTCGCGACTAACCATAGTAATCTTAGTTCCCTCTCTGTCTGAAATTTTTGGAAATTCCTTTCCATTATACGCTGTTACGGCCTGAGAAAAAAGAGGTGGCTTCAGTGCGTCACCTCTCTCTATCTCATCTATCTTATTGTTCGCGGGCGTAGCTACGCTTAAAACGGCTGAGAAGCCCCCGCCTGCCCACATGTGGCACAGTTTCTTCCTTATACTTACGAAGTTGAGCAGCCAATTTCGCTTCGACAATATCTGTTGCAGCCAGAATGTTCATGGTTGAATCTTTGGCTGTCAGTTGCTTATCTGGCACCAAGACGATTACTTCAACTTCATATTTATTACCCTTGTCGCGGTTGACTTCGGCCAACTTCACCTCTGCCCGCATACTTTTGCGTGCGTGACGTGGTGCCAAGCGGTCTAATGCCCCAATTTTTTTGCGCACGTATTTTTTTGTAGGCTCGTCAGGTGCATAGGCACCGACTCCGGTTATTTCGACGTTTGTGATCATGGGTAGACCCCTTTCGTTTAACCGTTACTGTACTTTTATTATACGCTTGATCGATGATCGGCGCCAATGGCATCGTGTATGTGCGTAAATCCGTCGCGGCGCAATTGCTTCACCAGATCGTGATTAATCTCACCAATCAATTGCGGACCTTCAAAAATCATACCTGTGATAAGTTCGACGAGTGTGGCGCCGGCCCGAATTTTGGCATAGGCATCCTCAGCCGAAAATATCCCACCGACGCCAATGATGACAAGTTTGTCGCCATGCTTCTGATAGGTTTTGCGGATCAGTTCGGTGGACGCATCACGCGTCGGTACCCCGCTCAAGCTGCCTTGGATAGTATCCGGTAATAGCTCCTGTAAAGTGGCCTGTCGACGGTCTTTCATGAGATTGCCAATCGTTACACCAGCGATACGGTGCCGGACGATCACGTCAAGCAACGCCTCCGTCGACTCCCAGCCAAGATGAATCGGCATTTTAATCACGACAGGGCGTTGTAATTTTAACTCGTCAATTGCATGTAACAGTTTGCTGAGCCGATCGGACGTCGTAAACGGCTCACCGCCGTAGGTATTTGGGCAGGAAATATTGAGCTCATACATATCGATATGCGGTGTCTGCTCCAGCGTCACAAAGCTCTTGCAATAGTCGGCAATGGCCCCCGCATCATTCGCCGCACCTTTGTTGTTTGTCTTGGCGACTGATACGATGAGCGGCATCCCTGAAAATATATGCCGCGTATATCCTTCGATGGTGCGTGCAATTGCCGCGACACCGTGATTTGGCAACCCGGCAAACACGACGAGCGATTTGTCACGCGGCAAACGATGAAACCATGGGTGCGGATTACCATCGCACCGCTCGGCAGTTACTGACCCACCCGTCATAAACCCGAAACCGACTGATCGCATCAACTGCGCCACCTCAATATTTTTATCGAACCCGGCTGCGAGACCAACTGGGTTACGAAACATCACTCCAAATGCTTGTTGGCGCAACGCGTCATGTTGATACGACCACAGTTTTGGAGCGCTCCGTAGCCCAGGAATGCCTGGCAGCAATTTTCCAAGCTTAATAATATCAGCATGTACTTTATCCGGATGGCGCCGAAACAACAGCGGCTTCAGCGCACGTTTATACGAGCCCCCGGTGACTCGACGAACTAACCTACCCATGCTATCCTTTTATATTTTCTCGCGACCGCCCATAAGGGGACGTAGTACGTCAGGAACAGTCAGCGTGCCATCTTCGTTCTGGTAGTTCTCTATGATTGTCACGAGTGCACGCGCCAATGAAATTGCTGTTCCGTTAAGGGTATGCACTACCTGGAGTTGCCCGTTCTTTCGGCGTACACGGATATTCAGGTTTCGCGCTTGAAAATCCGTACAGTTGCTACAGCTAGTTAGCTCCCGATACTTCGCATCTACGGGCGACCAATATTCGATATCGTATTTTTTCGCCGCCGGTGACCCTAAGTCACCTGCTGCAATATTGATAATATGGTACGAGATTCCAAGGCTTTGCCACAATTCTTCTTCAAGCGCCAAGATTTTTTCATGCATCTCAGCACTTTGTTCGGGCAACGTAAACGCATACATCTCAAGCTTATTGAACTGATGTACACGGAACAGACCACGGGTATGCTGCCCGGCAGCCCCGGCTTCTTTGCGATAGCATGGACTAAGACCTGCATATTGTAGAGGTAAATCTGTTTCATCAATAATTTCACCCGCATGATACCCTGTCAGCGGCGCCTCAGCGGTACCAATCATCGTGAGGTCAGTGCCTTCGATAAAATACTCATTGCCGCTTGCATCACCCTTTGGTGCAAATCCAGCACCCTCCGCCGTCTTAGTATTTACCATGTTGGGCACGGTCATAAAACGGAATCCACGAGCTGTCACAAAGTCAATGCCATACTGGATAAGCGCTTGCTCAAGTCGAGCCAAATCATCTTTAAGAAAATAGAACTTTGCTCCAGCAACCTTGGCGCCCCGCTCAAAATCAACCCAGTCTCGAGCTACCGCAAAGTCAAGATGATCTTTGGCACCCGTTTTCTGCTCACCGACTTTCTTTACTTCAACCGAATCTTCCTCCCCACCGATTGGCACGTCGTCTAGGATAATATTAGGAACACTTATTAATAATGATTGGTAGGTCTCATCGGCAACGCGTAGATGATCTTCAACCTCGGCAAGCTCTGTTTTGATCTTCTTACCTTCCTCGACAAGTTCCGGGGTCGGTTTGCCACCTTTCATTTGCGTGGCAATTTCATTACGCTTGGCGCGCAGCTCATCGGCCTTCGTCATCAGCTCACGACGCGAATCATCAGACGAGAGAAGATCAGCTATATTAACTTGATAGCCTTTTTGTGCCGCAGCTTCTTGCACACGGTCGGGATTCTCCCTGATGAAACGTATGTCTAACATAATAGTTAGTATACGCCGTTTGTATCTGTTCGTCTATCTTACGCGACACGAGTGTCGCCACGAGCACGCATGGCGAGCTGACGACACATATCGGCTACTGTGCGCGTCCTATAAAATGCCTGGGATTCAACTATAGCCTCAACAAGTCGGTTTTGCTCGTCAGGTGTTAAATCGGCCCAGTTTGGCATGATCAAAGTTGGATAGACTAATCTACGTTCATGAAGCGGAACACGATCAAATGCCAAATAGTCAGTGCTTAGACCTACTTTATCGTAAAAACCCGCTTGTTTCAGCGAGGCTTCAAGAGCATCAGGTTTATAGACTGGATAAAGCCCAATCACTCCATTATGCTCTTCCTCATCATATTGCCTTGTAACGCGCAGCATTTCTTTGATTGCTTGCGACTGAGCTTCCTGAGAAAGATGTTGCATTAGAAATGCACTTACTGAAGCATCTGCTATATGATCAGGTATCTCTATCCCTTTAGTAATATCACCTGCTAGCCAGTCGCTACCCTTGGGCTCTACTCTCGCATAATCACGATCAATACGTGTGACTCGTTTTCCAGCACGTGTTTGAGAGATCGCATAATCACTATCCCCTGCCCCTATATCGAGAATATTCTGTACGGTAGGTACACGCGCGATACGCCCAAATGCTGCATTGTAAAGCTCTGGCGAATGATGTGTTCGCTCGATTAATCGTTCGCTTTTTGGTTGTTGTTGGCTCATTTCTTCCATTATAGCATAAACATCATAAAAAATCAATAACTCTTTCCTGTTTGTGTATTCAATACTACTTATGGTAAAATATGGTATGTAAAATCTCGTAAAAATAAACATGGCTGAACAATATAGAGCTCACACATCTACCCCTGAGCAATCCGCCGAAACGACGAATGCCGATATTTTGCATGCCAAAACCCCGATCGACCGGTTGCTACGCGGTGGCAGTGAGCTACACTTTCCTGAGACACAAGCCATGTTTGAACAGTACGGCGATTCCATACTTGATGCAATTGAACAAACTCGCCAAGCCGCCCAGGTAACTCCTGATGACTACCCGCCATCACCACCGAGACACGCTAGCTCGCTGGGGCCGGCAGCAAATATCTTGCGCGACCTAGCAGAATTAAGCGCCAACCAAACATCTACCGACTCAAAGGCCAACAATAAACGGCCACCCGTTGTGACTCCCCTCGCTACTGATGCCTCTGCCACACAGGTAGCCAACCTGGCGCGAAACATTATACGTACTCACCCAAATCCTGCTGATTTGATTGCGGTGTATAGCAAAAAGTTCGAAGAGAAGCGCCAGATTGCTGAAGACTTTCACCTCGACTACCACGAGCCAGAACAGTTCATGCGAGTACTCGAGCAATTACTGCCAGTTATCTACGGTGAGCGCTATACCGCGTACCGACGTGTTGTAGATGAGGCGGCAGCGGCAGCCGAAGCATCGGCTCGTCAGCAAATGATAGCCGAGCAGGAGCAGGCAGCCCTCACTGAACTCGATGAGCGCGGTCAACTATACACGCACGAGCGCTTAGCCGGCTCAGTTAGAGCTTCCGCCGGTGAGGCGTTAGCAAATTCGATGAGCATCACCGGTATCGTGGTGGCTCATGCCAGGAATCATTTGGCACGTCCGCGCCGCGCCCATCTGAAACGCCGACAGCAAGCTGCAGCTCGTCGCTGGCAACGTCGTCAAGACAAAGCCGATCGAGCACTGCTATTTCGCGGGTGGCGCGCCAAGCGTGCTGGTAAAGCCAAAGCACGATATGACAAACGTTCTACCGCCGTCAATACTCACGTTGCCGCTGCTGAAGCTCGCGTAAATACCGCACATTCGCGTGCCGAGATACGCGACAAAGCCGTGCAAGCTCGCTATACCCAGATCAACGAGCGTGCGATCGCTGCCAAGATGCGCCAGATGTTACGCGCCGAAGAACGCACGATTCGTAATGCCGCCCGAGCAAACCGTATGACGCGCCAGCAAGAGCGCGACAGACTACGCCAACTCTGTACTCCTATTGTCCAGAAACATGTCCGCGCTGAGGCACTTGAAGCCCTGAGGCGTCAAGCGATTCGTAACGGCACCTACTATCCGGGGGATTTACCCGTTACTGCCTAGATGATACAATAACCGTAACCAATTAACTTTCAACGAGACAAGATGACAGAAAGACCAAAACCGCCTACCACAGAAACGCTCCCGAATGATCCCGCTGACACCGAAGGACATAGTCAGGACGCATTGGACGGTTTTGATACGCAGCAAGATCTCACCCCCACCCCCTCTCCTGAGGAACAGCACGATCAGGAAGTGCGTTTTACTGATGCGGAGATCCTCGGCAAATCATTTAAAGTGCGATTAGCAATTAACGAAGGTGTAACAGCTACCCTTAACGAGCATAAAATGGCTCGCGCCGAGGGCTACAACAAATTGAGTACACCAAAAAATAAGTTTCTCGAGCGACGCTACGAAGCCGCTGAGGACAAATACCAGCGCAAGCTCGCCAAAGTCGGTTCTAGCCGCTGGAAATTCATAAACAACCATCATCAAAATGCCGCAAATCGAGCCTTTGCTAAGCGTAACCAGCGTTTCAATGCCTACAATAAGCACAGCGATATGATGCAGGGGCGTATCGATAGCGCCAAACAATACGCCGAACGCAATAATGAGCTGAGGCGCAAAAAGATTGAATCGTACAAGACAATCAAGTCAATTGCTGAGGGCCGAAAAGAATTACGTCGCCTACGCCGCGATATGCGCCGCGAGGGGTACTCCCACAAAGAAGTCAACGAGCGACTAGGCATGATCCCGCAGCCCGGCGAAACACCCGAAGCGTATACGAAGCGTCGTAGCGAATTCCAGCAGCGCCTTGGCCGTGTCGCCTGTGCTCGCGAGACGGTAGGCCGTGAGACGCAACGCGTCGAACGACAAGCGGCACGAGCGCGTGACAAGCAAGCAAAGGTTGAGGCTCACCTCACTAATACCATTGAGCTTACCGAACACACCAAGGCAGCCCTCGATAAAGCCAACCGCGGCCTCGAGATTGCTTCACACCACGCCGCTCGTACCGCCGAGACGGTACAGTCGCTCCAAGCAGATATAGATACCATGGAGCCAGACGACCCACGACGCGAGGTGGCGGAAGCGAAACTTACTAAGGCGAAGCAAACCTGGGAAGCCTACGCTGTCAAGCAAGAAGACATGGCCCGACGCCGCGACAAGTTGCAGCAAGAATATGGACGGTTATCGCGCAGTATCGATAGCCAAAGTCAGGCGGCACGCAATCAGGCACGCGCTGCTAAGCAGCAGGAAGCTTCGCGTCAGCAACATCATGATGACACGGCCGACCTAAGAAGCCGCATTAATCAAGAACAAGCTACTATCGATCAACAGGTGGCACCTGCCCCAGAAAGGAACGAGCCCTAATGGCACTTCTCGACAAAACATTTCTTACCGATCTCGGTATCATCCTAACTGATGAAGACTACCAAGCGTTAGCAAAACATTTTGAGACAACACTCCATGAGCGTGTTATCAATGAAATTATTGAAGAGCTAAACCCCGATCAAGCCGAAGAACTCGCAACTCTCCAAAATTCAGATGATGCCACGGTGCAACAATGGCTGCAAGCCAATGTTCCCGACCTCGCCGATATCGTGTCGGACGAAGTCGACATCCTCCTTGGTGAGATTGCCGAAAACAGCGAAGGTATCGTCGGATAGGGCACTTTATTCCGTACGCAGGGCCTCAATCGGATCGAGATGAGCAGCTTTGCGGGCTGGGAACCAGCCGGCGACGATGGCGATCAGCACCAGCCCAAGCAAAAGCAGTGCAATATGCCACCAGATAAAGATTAAAAGATAGTTTCCTTCTCCGAGGTCCAATTGTTTGTTAATCCATGGGTTAAGCGCTGTGCCTAGGGCTACGGCAAGTGCCGCGCCAATTAGCCCACCAATAAGTCCGATCCATGCCGCTTCATAGCGAAACAGCTCGCTAATTGCTCGCCGTGGCATACCCAGTGCCTTCATGAGGCCGATTTGACTGGTGCGCTCTAGCACGGAAATATACTGCGTATTGACAATGCCAAACACGCTCGCCAGCAATGCCAGAATACCAAAGAACGTCACAATTCCTTGTAAGACGCCCACGATAGTGAAGAGAATTCCCTGCACATCTTTGGCAGTTTGCGCGCCGTAACCTTTATTCTCAAGGTCGGCCTTCAGTTTTTCCGGCGTGCTGGTGTTTTTTACCCTCACAAGTGCCGCATAGTATTTTTGGTAATTGTCGGTGCCTTTAGTGCTTAGCTCGGCAATCTCTGTCGCTTGAGCATCGCTGATTGTTACGCCACGGCTACCCGCACCTGAGCCCATTGCCATCCCCTTACCGATAACGGCCACAATCTTTGCAGTACGTTCAAACGTTTGCGGCGCTGCCATTGCCTTTACGCCATCAAGATCACCTCGTGCCAACATGGCTTTCATAGCCGTCTCATCAACCTTGGGTGCTTCGACAGCTGTCATTGTGACCGTCTTGCCGATGAGATCCTGGACACTTACACCAAGCGTTTTGGCATAATCTTCCGGCACCGTAGCTTCACCATTTCCAAGCTGGTGTCCGGACGTCGGTACCGCGCCAGCGACAACTTTATAGGTGCGACCTGTGTCAAACGTAGAGACACCACTGGTGTATTTTTTGTCTGACCCTGAAAACTTCACATATTTTACGTTGAGATCAATGTATGGCGTCACGCTTTCGATATCAGAGCGTTGCCGCAGTACGTCGAGATCACCTTGTGTCATCATGCGCATCTGTGTCCCCCATGCCGTACCGATATCATCACTATATTCCTTGAGACCACCAGCAAAGTCCGTGCCCTCGGTGTTGCTTTTGTCTTTCGTCACCATTACCGTCTGGCTGGAAACATTCGATGAAATTAGTTTGTCGGCATACTCCCGCGCACCTTGTCCTGCTGCGAGCGCCATGGTGAGCGTGAATGCACCGACGGCGATAGCCAGGCTCGTGAGAATGGTGCGGCCCTTGGCCTGCCTCAGGTTACGTCCGGCACGCCTGACGATATCAACTCGTTTCATTTCTTGCCTCCCCCAACTACTCGCTGAATTTTGCCGTCTTTGATGAGAATTTGCATGTCACAACGCTTTGCGAGGTCGATATCGTGTGTCACGACGATGAGTGTCGTGCCGTGCTTCTTGTTGTAATCAAATAGCAATTTTTCAACCTGTGCACCGGTAACACTATCGAGGTTGCCGGTCGGTTCATCGGCAAACAAAATCTTCGGATCATTGACAATGGCCCGTGCGATCGCTAGGCGTTGTTTTTGGCCGCCCGAAAGGTCACGAGCCCGCGATTTTGCTTTATCTTCCAGCCCCACAGCCTTGAGCGCTTCCATGATTTTATGCTTGCGACTACGCGCGGCAACTCCGGCAATCTCAAGCGGCAGGCTAACGTTGTTATAGCAACTCTCGTTGCCTTGCACGAAGAAACTCTGGAAAATGAACGCCATCTCTTCGCTACGGAATTTATCGACGACCTTTTGTTTGAATGTCAAAATGTTGTTACCATCAATCACCACTTCACCCTGCTCTGGACGATCAAGTCCGCTCATAGCGTGCATTAGTGTTGACTTGCCGCTTCCCGACTTTCCTACCACTGCTACGCTGGCACCATCAGGAATCTGGAAACTAATATCTTCGAGCGCCGTGAACTGATTTTTCTTCTTGCCATACGTCTTGGTAACGGCTTTTACTTCAATCATTCATCCCCCTTATGAATCTAGTGTACACGTAGCAGCCTGGAATTACCACGTCACCCGAAACCAGCGTACTACCAAACCATCTAGCAGTAAATGCGATAGATATCCCGTGACCGCAGCACCATAAAAAACGAGGCTGATAGGAATCATTTTCGTGTCATATAGCGAGGGAATGAGAATGATGGGTATCGGCACAACAAATGCTGCCCACTTGGCGTGCGTCCAACCGCGATGATGTGTCACGATCGGCAGCATGGCGATGAAACCGAGGTAAGCTGCCGCCTGTAATTTGTGATTCCAGATGAGAAGTGCATCGATCGGAAACGCGATACCAAAGAAAATATCCTGCGCTTTGCTATTAGTATCGACATCAGGAAATAGCCCAAACAACATCGCGATAACAAATATCGCTGCGATCGGCTGCCAATCAGTTAGCAACTTGGCGTACTCCGCTAGCTCTTGCAGTGGCAAAAATAACATCAACGCAGTATACACAACTGCCCCGATAAACCCTCCGATAAAGTGCCCCCGATAACTAGCCATGAACTATAGCGTCTGCTATTTGCAGTAGTTTTTCTTGGCTAAGCTGTTTCGGCACCACTTCACGCGAAGATAGTGGCCAACGAGAATCGACAAACTGATCACTATTAAATTCTACGGTTTGCTCATACCGAAACGTAACGTGCCATTGAACATGTGTTTGTTCGTGCCGCCCTGCAGCGTTATTCATCAGACACTGCCAATTGTAATGAGTTGGCGAGAACGCACTGCACACTTGTTGTTCATACCATTGAATTGCGCCTCGTAAGTCATACCACTGGGTATCAGAGAGTTCATGCAACGTGGCAACATGCTGTTTGCACGTCAGAACAGATTTACCCAGATATTCCTGCGAAGCGGCAAACAATACGATTCGCCAGGAATCGTTTTCGTACATAATCGGCCATATTTCGTTTACTAAATGCTCGCAGTTTTCGCAGCTCACGATAATTTCGCTTCTGGATAGAGCAACTTCGTCACTTCATCGTACTCATGACGTAGCTGTGGAAATGGAACGCCTTCGCGGGCAGTCACGCCCTCGAACATCCAGAAAACTCGTTCGCTGTACCCCCAACCGCAGGCGGGCGGCATACCGTATTCGAGCATCTCGACAAAATCAATATCGAGCATCATGGCTTCATCATCACCGCTGTCGCGCATCTGTTGCTGCTCAACAAAACGATTGTACTGATCGATCGGATCGTTCAGCTCGCTAAATCCATTCCCCAGCTCGCTGCCCAGCATCACCGGCTGGAAGCGCTGCACGGTATGCGGGTTATCGACACTACTTTTTGCAAGTGGTGAGATGAATTTCGGGGTATTAATCAACCAAATCGGTCCGGCGACGTCTTTGCGAATATTTTTCCAAAGTTTATCGACACCGCGTGGAATACTATCGGTTTTTTCGACTTCGAGACCATGTTCTTTCAGCTTGGCACTGACTTCTTCAATCGTTGTGTTAAATACATCAATTCCATAATGATCTTTAATAATGGTCGCGTAGTCCCAAACCTCCCATTCCTTGCTCATGTCGACCTCAAAGCCGCGCACCTTGAATTGCAGGGTACCAAACGTTTCCTGGAGTACATATTTATACATTTCCTCCATAAACTTCATGCCGTCTTGCCAGCTGGCATATGCCCAGTACCATTCCATGGCGACGTGTTCGGGAAGATGCTCATCGGAGTAGTTTTCGTTTCTAAAGCGCGGACCGAGATCATATACTTTCTCGAATCCTGCCCCCAGTAACCGCTTAAGCGGTAACTCATGACTGATGCGCAGGTAAAAATCTTGGTCAAGTGCATCCATATGTGTCACGAATGGATTGGCGTCAGCACCACCGGTGGTATGTTCAAGTACCGGGATGTTGATCTCATAAAATCCGTGATCGTCGAGGAACTTGCGCGTCGCCTGCCAGAATTTAGAGCGACGGAAGAACCGTTCGCGCACCTCGCGGTTGACGTTCATATCGACATAGCGGCGGCGGAATCGCTCTTCTTTGTCCTTGAAGCCCTCTTGCTCGGTTGGTATCGGTCGAAGCGATTTGGTAAGGAGGCGCAGTTCACGTACATCAACGCTAATCTCGCCTGTTTTGGTGCGAATGACCAGGCCGGTTGCTTCAACAAAATCACCTGGGTCAAGCAAATTGAGCTGCTCCATTCCAATTCGCGACCGAGCCGCATCAAGCGACTCAACCGTGTCGGACTTGAGAAAGAGCTGCACTTGCCCACTCATGTCACGGAGCACGAGAAATGCCAACTTACCAAACTTGCGCGTCGTCACAATTCGCCCAACCACCGTGACCGTCTGGCCATCGAGCTCGTCGAATTTTTCAGTGACCTCACGAATATTATGAGTACGCGTGGCTTCCGCCGGGTATGGGTTCACCCCTAGTTTTTTCAAATCATCAAGTTTTCGCAGGCGCTCATCACGCAGTTCTTTCATTGTTGCCATAACTGATTACCAGTATAGCAGATACAACTTGATGCTATTGATTTTGCTTGGCCGCTATTTCAAACGCTCGACGTGTGAGATCGTTTAGTGTCATCGGATCACCATGTTCGTCATAAGTGTTTGGGTTCTCCATCTCAGCCGTGTACATTGCGTATTCGCTTGCACGATGATTTTCATGCAATATTGCTTTTATAAGAGCGCTCTTCGGTGCACCTGTTTGGCTATAAGGGCCGTGCTTCATAAAGTCAAAGTCCGGATCATCATGAAAACCTTGATCAGCCAATTTATCAGGCGTAAAGCCTCCGAACTTAACGCCGTGCTTCCAGAGAGTTTCAGCTGATATAAACTCTATCGTTAAGGGCTGTTTGCCGCCAATGTAGCCGACTATGCCTGCTACGCGTGCGCGCATTCCCCTCATATCTTCAAACTCTGTTTGACTCGCCATCGGTCCGCTAATCGTTATGAGCTTTTTACCACGTACTAATATCTGTGGATTATGCCAATGCGCTCCCATATACCAATCAGCATCTTCCTCGCGACCAATACCTTGCGCCCTCCTATAAGCGTCCTCGACCGGGAAGCCGCCACCGCCTCGCATGCCTCGTTCCATGTGGTAGTGCGCCATCCTAATTGTATAAGCACCAAGGTGTGTCGTTCCCATCCAGGTTGGTACCGGCGTGCCCTCAACATACTTTATTGCATCATGACGCACTTTCGTAGGCTCACCGGGTTTATCAAAGATATCGATGGCGTCTCGAATGAGGTAGTCGACATTGTCATCATTGTTACCTGGTAGTTTTGGCCGCATGATTTTATCATGATTACCAGGTTGGACAATGACGTCAATTACTCGATCAACAAGAGTGGCAACGACTGGATCACTCGTATCAAAATGCTTCTTCATCATCGCCGATACAGCAAGTTTTTGTGATTTAATCGCAAGAAGCGCTGCTCGCTGACTCTCTTCGATCATTGTGTTATAAAGGAACCCATGCACGATATCGCCGGCAAACTGAATTGCTATTGGCATTTCTTGAGCCACTTCAAGCATGTATGAAAGATACATAACTTGATAATCCTGTCTAGCAGAGACCGAACCGATTTGTGTGTCACAAAACTCGAAGACTGCAGTGCGCGGTAAGCTATCGGCTTTATCGAGTAGTTCTTTGCTAATAAAGTGCTGCCTAAACCGCCCATCATCAGTCATTTCTATCATATCGATGGTCGGCACGCCCGGTACCCGTCGGTTGAAGTTTGACCGCCGTGATGCATCACCCGGGGCTGTTGCATAGTATTGCCGCGAGTTGAGAGACTGTGCAGTATCCCACATCCCCGGAAGCGCCACCATACCGGTCAGATAAAATGCCTCTTGTGCGCGACCAGTCATAGCGAGATCCGGTAAATCGTACTGATTAGTCGCAAGACTGCCGAGTAATTTCGCCATGGGCATCATATGATTGACAGCGAGGGTCTCGGCAGAAAACGCCACGTTATGACGATACGCGACATCTTTTACGTCTTCTTTTGTCACCCCCCGAAGGTTAAAGTCATCAACAAAACAAATATTGTTCCGCCATTCACCCAACTCCGCTATCACCTCAGGATCAATGCCAAGTTCCACTGGCAGCTCTTCACCATGCATAATGTGATCGTAGAGTATGATATATTCGTTTTTGTTCAGCTCCCCGCCCGTTGCCTTTGCTACTTCCGCAGCTGAACGTAATCGACGTCCCATCCGGTAGCAGAGCGGGATGATATTCTCGATGTAGAACCGTTTATGATCTTGGTAGAGCGAGTCCTGGATAAGTCGATTAGTTTCATAGTAGGTAATGAGATTTTCCTTACCAGCTTGTTTTTCGATACCACGCATTTCTTTTAGGGTGTCGAGGGCGTAATCAGCCGCCATCTCGTGGTCATCAGGACCGAGCGAAACGATGATTGGGATATTGAGCTCTCGAAGTTTGTCGATGATAACGTGGGCGGCATTATACTGCGCGTGGTCTGTTTCGAGCCTTCTTGCAAGAGTTGCTCGTTTCTTCGCCTGATGGTGTGCGTAGTCACTTTGAATCAAATTGGTAAGTAAAATAACCTGAGGTTTTTCTTTTTCGGGCATATTTTTAATCAACTCGGCCGTCCGGATTATGAGTTTTACTCCTTCGCCCTGGTCTTGATGCCCCAGGCGAAGCTCGTTTATAGGAAGTACGCGTAGATTATCTGTGTTCGTCTCAACGGTTACCGTATTGATTCGTCGGGTTTCGTTGTGTCTATCATATATCTCGACAATTTGGTCCACTGTCTCAATCTCACGCGGCGTCTCTTTGTTGAGAATTTTCGAGATAAGTCGAGCAGTTTCAACGGCGCCCTCAGTGAGGTACTGAGCAGCTTTTTTGTTTGCACCGAGTGTAATTTCCTGGTCATCAGTTTCATCGGAAAATGCCGTCAGTTCCAACTCATTAAATCGCCGAATAACTTGGCTGGCTACAATAGGAGACACTTCATTTAGCGCGTAAAACTCATCT
The DNA here is from genome assembly GCA_039809225.1 of Saccharimonas sp. (SeqCode). Taxonomy (GTDB): domain Bacteria; phylum Patescibacteriota; class Saccharimonadia; order Saccharimonadales; family Saccharimonadaceae; genus Saccharimonas. The sequence goes on along the minus strand of JBDHUN010000005.1, from coordinate 42,442 downwards.
TTTCGATCCCCATGGATATCACTCTTTCTAATTGATTGATTAGCAAGGGCTCGGCCGAGTTCGCGACTAGCACGTGTGAAGAAGTGCGCACCAAGCACCCCAGGAATTATCTCATGCCGCATATAGCGATACGCCTGATCTGCTTCTTCGGTACGATTAGTACGACCCACGATATCGCGCGTTGCTAGAACAATCAACTCTGCCTTTTCAGCCGGATAGAGAGGGCGCGTTTCATGCTCGTACTTTAAAATCAGTTCGTTAACATTAGCTAAGGCAGCAATATGATCGGCGCCATATTCACCATTGACACTATTCACGATGTCAATCATCCTGCTCAACAATGTTGATGGTGTATGGGATGGCTCGAATCCGTCTTCTTGCCACTTCCCTAGTAACTCACTTTTGCGGATAAATTTACCATCGCTTCCGCGTAGGCGTTCTGCCATCTCTTTCCCCCTACATTAAAAATAAACGATTGCCCACCTCGCATCGTTTTTTTGTTAGTTTACAGCACCCTCCAAGTACTTACCTTCATCATATCACCGCGCATACGCTACTTCTAGTGTATTGCTTATGTAAAATAAACAATACTCCACTAGATATGGAGTATTGTTGAACATCATACTATACCTTACGATACAGAAACGATTGTGTAGGTAGTGTCGCCTTTTGGGGTGCTGATGGTCGCTTTGTCGCCAACACTTTTGCCCATGAGGGCTACGCCGAGCGGCGATTCGTCGCTAATTTTGCCATTCATCGGGTCGGCTTCAACCGGCCCAACAATGTGGTAGGTGTAGGCTTTACCATTTTTGACTTCCACTGTGCTGCCCAAATGAACCTTATCAGACTTCTTCGCCTTGATTTCTTCAGCGTTCATCAGGATATCTTCGATCTCAGCGATACGCGTCTCGACAAGGCCTTGCTCTTCACGAGCACTATCGTATTCGGCATTTTCGGACAAATCACCGTAGTCACGAGCCTCTGCAATCTTATCGGCAATTTCGCCTCGACGGCTCTTCAGTTCTGTCAGTTCTTCTTCTAATTCTTTTCGTCCGGCAGCAGTAATCTGGTATGCTTTTTTCATAATTTTACCTCTTTCAAATCGAGCCCCGCGGAAGGACCTAGCTCACATCACTAGTGTTGTTTACCCCTCCAAGACGTCTCGAATTAGCTCAGTTTAGCAAGTAACTCAGGTTCAGTCAAGAGGATCGTTTCCCCTGTTGCCCTCGTAGTGAATTCGTATTTTTTATCGGCTAAAAGTCGATCGCTCACCGTCACGCGGTATGGTATTCCCATCAGTTCGCTATCGGTAAACTTGGTGCCTGGCCGCTCATCGCGGTCGTCATAGATGACTTCGATGCCTTGACCCATCAACTGATCATATAGTTTATCGGCAACGGCTTTTGACTCTTGACCGATTTGCACCAGATAAATCTTTGCCGGTGCAATGTGCTCCGGCCAAACGATCCCCTTGTCATCGGCAAATTTCTCAACAATGACGCCCATGACACGGGTGATACCGATACCATAGCTCGCCAAATAAATCGGTTGTTGCTTGCCGTCGTGGTCGGTGTAGTAAATACTCATTTGCTCGGACTTACTGGTACCAAACTTGAAAATGTTGCCTACCTCAGCACTTTTGACTGGTTTGAGGGTTGACTTATCGACTCCCAGTTCCGCCGCGGCATCGTCGAGCACCTCCTCGTTCACCGCTACAGAGCGATCATCATTCACATACAGGATATCCTCACCGGCATCACAAATCGTCTGGAATTCGTGACTAAACTTGGTAAATGCCCCGCCGCTGGCAAATGTAACATAGGTAGAGTCACCAATGCCGAGTCGTTCATAACAGCGTTTATATGCCTCGATAACTGTTTCGTAGTATGCGTCGCAGTCCTCGGCCGTCGTATGCAAACTATACATGTCATTCATAATAAACTCGCGGCCGCGCATGATACCGCTTTTAGCGCGCAACTCATTGCGCAGTTTCGTTTGAAACTGATGTACATAGGCCGGCAAATCTTTGTAGCTTTTGATAAATTGCTGCATCATTTCCATGATGGCTTCTTCGTGCGTCCAGGCTAGACCAATCTCTGTATCGTCTTGCAACTTCGTTTTGAACCATACATCCACCGCTTCGCTGCTCCAGCGCCCGGTCTTCTCCCACGTTTCTTGTGGCTGCAAGTTCGACATAATAATTTCTTGGCCACCAATTGCGCCCAGTTCTTCACGGACAATTCGCTTGATGTTCTCAAGCACTTTCAGGCCGAGCGGCGTATAGGCATAGACGCCGGCCATGACTTTGTAGACAAACCCAGCACGAATCAAGAGCTGAGCATTGAGCGCCACTTCATCAGCTGGCGCATCTCTCAGGGTACGAGTAAAATTTTGCGATAATTTCATATTACTTCACTATACAAGGGACCACCATTTTTAGCCAGTAACCCCGTGGAGTACGACAAACACATACCAAAATGCCAGCGCATTTTTGGCGACATGCAACATCACTCCCGGCCAGATGGTGCCGGTCAGTTCACGCAAATAGCAGGCTAACATACTCAGGCAAAACACATCCATGCCGACATTCCATTGGCCGTGCGCCAACCCAAACAATGCGCTCACCACTATCACCGCGACCCATTTGCCCATGTGAGCATCTCGTAGCGCATCATAGAGCGCACCGCGAAATAATAGTTCTTCACAAAACGGCGTGATAACAACAAGTACAATATACGCCATAATAAATTCTCCGCCCATCAGATGTGTCGAGATGCCCAGGTTTTGAGCTTGACCACTGTCATACCCTGGGATCTTTTGCAATACAAATTGCGTAATCATCGTCAGAAGTGCATACACCACCATCCCGGCGAGACCCAAGCCAACATCGCGCATCGTTAGCGGCCGCCAGATGCCTAGAGCCTTGAGTAATTCACGAACCGTCAGGCCACGAACTTTGAAAATAATGCCGACAAAAAGCGCTAAAGCTATAAGATATACTACCAAACGAAACCACAATGCGCCCACTGTCGTATTGAGCGACCACACGATTCCTGCTGACTGCATGGCCAGTAGAAACAATTCAGCGGCAAGTGATGAGACCACAAAACACAAACTCGCTACAACAACCCATGTCAGCCACAACGCATATCGTCGTAGGCCCACCTGCGCTACCATAACTAGCGTAGCTTTCCAATATCGGCAACCGTAATCACCATCACCAGCAACATCAGAATCATAAAACCAGTTCCGTGGATCTTTTCTTCACGCTCTTTGCTAAGTGGTTTCTTCATCAGGCGAAATAATGCAGTTACAAACCAGCGACCGCCATCGAGCGCCGGAATCGGTAAAATATTCATCACGGCTAATGTCAGTGAAATGATTGCTGCGAGCATCATCACGTGGGTAGCACCGGCTTTTTGTGCCGCCGGAAAGATCACGCCGAAGATCCCCACCGGACCAGCAACATTGTCGCCAACCCCCGCCAGCTTTCTGTCGGCGCTGGCCTGCTCGGCTTTATTGCCCGATAGCTTCATCGTGAGCCCCGACACGGTATCGCCGACCATATTCCCCAGTCCCTGCAATGTCACCCACGACATTTGCGCGGTTGTACAAATACCGACAATTGGTGCCGACCAACTTGCTTTGATCAACTCCTGCTGCGCTGGACTGGCTCCGAGATATCCTTTGTGATCATCATTATTGGCGCGCAGTGTCACACTCGTCTCATGCTCTTTGTTGGCCCGCGAATATATCACTTTGAGTGACTTGCCTTTGTTGTCTTTGGTGAGTTGTACGAGATCAGTCGCGCTAGCGAGTGGCGCGCCATTGACTCGAAGCAATTTATCGCCCTGTTGGAGGCCCGCCTGATCAGCCGGTAGCCCTGGAGTGACTGCCACCAGCTCCACAGGCTGGTTCATCGTTACCGTGTCACCAGGTACCGTGAACTGATTTTCGAGAATCTTTGGCATCCCTATGGCTGCTAAGATAGAGAGTAGTAATGCCGCGGTCAGCCAGTTCATTACCACTCCAGCTAGCAAGATCTGTGTCTTTTTCCAAAACGACACAGCGCCATAATCACCCTTACCTATTGCCGAGTCATGCTCACCTTGCAGCTTCACAAACCCGCCCAGTGGCAGCCAGTTGACGCTATATAACACGTGTTTGCCGAGAAAACTATTCGCCAATTTTTTGCCCCAGGCCCGCGGCGGAAATCCGACGCCAAACTCTTCGACAACCACACCGAAGCGACGCGCTACCAGAGCATGACCCAACTCATGGATCACCACCAAAATTGTCAGCACAATGATCCCTAGCAAAATCCCAAAAATAATACTCATCTAGCCTCCAAATCGACGCCCACGGTTTGCATATTCTTCCAGTATAGCGGTCACATCGGCTTTTGTCATGTCAGGCCACGGCTTATCGATAAAAAATAGCTCGCTATAGGCACTGCGCCAGAGCATAAAATTGCTCAACCGTTGTTCACCACTAGTACGCACAATGAGGTCGCAAGGCGGTACGTCCGGCGCATAAAGGTGTTGGGCTAATCGCTCGGGTGTCACTTTGCGGATACCCTTGTCGATCAGTGCCTGCGCAGCATCAGCAATTTCTTGTTGTCCACCATAGTTAAGGCACAACAATACTTGTCCCCCCGTCAAATCTTTCGTCCGGCGTTCAGCCTCCGCGATTGCCTCACGTAGCTTCTTTGATAATTTGGTAGGCACACCAATTACCCTTAGCCGCACGTTTTCTTCTAAAAATATATGAAGATCATCACGCTGAACCTCAAGCAACAAATCCATCAATTTCTTGACTTCTATGGGGCTACGTTTCCAGTTCTCAGTACTAAATACATAGGCACTAACGTAAGGCACGCCCTGATGCAAGGTCTCAAGTAGTACGTCCCTGAGAGCTTCACGTCCTGCCCGATGCCCCTCATACGCCTCAAGACCGCGCGCCTGCGCCCAACGACGATTGCCATCGACGATATATCCGATGTGCTGCGGCAAATGAGTTGTCATACTGCCACCTCATTTACCGTTCTGAGTTCTGAGTTCTGAGTTCTGAGTTTATGCGCCAAAGCCGTCATCATGTTCGAGAGATCGTGGCATTCTTTTTGCTCCATGGAGGTATCAATATCATACAAATCCATCGCAAGAATCAATTGAGTTTCGAGCTCGGCGAGTGATCCTAGCGCGACTCCCAGAAACTGTATAAATTCTTTTTTATTGATACGTTTTTGGCCTTCTGCAATATTTGAAGGCACCGACACGGCCGCACGTTGCATCTGATTAGTCAACGCGTATTGTTCTTGTATCGGTAATTGTTTACAGATCAAATATACCTGCGTTGTGAGTGCAATCGCGCGCTGCCATACTTGTAAGTCTTTAACTGTATGCGTAGCCATTTCTTAGAACTGAGAACCTAGAACTTAGAAATATTATATCTCTCACAACGTAAGAATATCCTTCTCTTTCGCCTTGAACGCTTCCTCAATTTTGCCCTGATACTCACTCATGAGACGGTCAAATTCTTTCTCGACTAGCTTCACATCATCTTCAGATAGTTCCTTGGCTTCTTTGCGGTGCTTCGCGTCCTTTAGGCCATCCTGACGCACAGTACGCATGGCAATCCGTGCCTCTTCGACCTTCTCGCTGGCTTGTTTGACCAACTTGCGGCGACGCTCTTCGGTCAATGCTGGCACAGGCACACGTACAATGCGACCATCATCACTCGGGTTAAAACCGAGACTTTGGTCACTTCGGATTGCTGCTGAAATATGCTGCAAGTTTGCTGGATCAAACGGCGTAATTTGTAGTAACTGCGCCTCAGGTGCTGTTACATTTGCCACTTGATTCAGCGGCATTTGGGCACCGTAAGCTTCCACCATAATGCCGTCCAGCATGCCAGGGTGAGCTCGCCCAGTGCGAATCTTGCCAAGCTCACTCTCCAAGTGCTCCAGCGCCCCCTGCATTTTTAATTCATATTCGTCAGTATCAAACATATCTTCCCTTTTCTCCTCTAGTCCTATTATATACTAAGGCTATGGCAATTCGGGAAATCAGGGTCAAAGGCATGCGGCCATATGAACTATTTGCGGCGAAGCTGGACAAGCACGTGACGCTGATTCTTGGCAACAATGGTACCGGCAAAACGACGCTGCTCGAGGCACTTTACTATATGGCTCAAGGCACCAGTTTTCGAGGTCGTGACCGCGATATGATTGCCCATAGCAGCACCCGGGCCGATATTCTCCAGCTCGAAACAAATGGTGACGAGCGCCGAGCCGCCTTGCAGCAAGCTGCCGATGACAAAATCAAAAAGACCTTCATGATCGAAGGCAAAACCAGTCTTCGTCTGCTCGCCAAGCATCGTCGACCGGTGGTGCTATTTGAGCCGGATGAATTGCGCCTGCTCAGCAGCTCGCCCGAACGACGACGACGATTTTTTGATGGCATGCTTGCCCGCCTCTATTCCGAATATGCTGCTGTGCTGGCGCGCTACCAACGCGTCTTGGCTCAGCGCAATGAGCTTTTGAAGCAGCGCGAACTCATCGATGCCACGACATGGGAGAATCAATTGTTCGTGTGGGATATTAAACTAGCCGAGCTCGCCACCACCATCACCACTATGCGCCGGGAATTTGTCGTTACCAGCAATACACGGCTTGGTAGCCTATACTCGAGGCTAGCTGGTAGCGAGCATCACGTAACGGTCAGTTACGTATCAACTACCACTGCCGATAATTACAAACAAGCGCTGCTTAGTCACCTTTCAGCCAATCATATGTCCGATAGTTATCGCGGTTACACCGGCAGCGGCCCGCATCGCGACGACTTCACGGTGCAACTGGATGGACATGCCGCTAGCGATACTGCCAGCCGCGGCGAGATGCGCACCATTATGCTAGCCTACAAGCTACTCGAGGTAGAGTTGCAACAAGAAGCTTACCGTGAGTCGCCATTAATATTGATGGACGACGTATTTTCCGAGCTTGACATTACCCGTGAGCAGCAGTTGATGCAAGCACTTTCGGGCTATCAGACGGTCATTACCGCAACCGATTTGCGCGATGAGTTAAAGATCAAAGCCAAAACAATTTTGCTTAATTAATTTGCGCCACGCCTAAAAGCGAGGCTCGCCGATCAACATTTGGTTTCAGTTTGTAGGTGCGCCGAAAATCCGTAGCGTAGGGCACTTCTTCGTAGGCATGTGCATCAAAAATCATCCAAACATCCAGCGGATAGTGCGGGCGCTCTTCAACCCGCGGCATAAGTGTATGATAGAGACGAAAGACCGGATCAGTCGTATGATATTGCACAAACGGCACAAATGTGAGCCCCACGATGTCGAATGGTCGTGGCTCATCAGTGTCAAGCGGAATCCCCCCAGTGTCACGAATGTGTTTAACAAAGGTGCCGCGCTTTTCTAGTGGCACAAATTTACCCGATTGCAGTCCGCAAACGATAATATCTTGGTACATAAACCGGTGCAAAAACACCACATCGATATAGCGCGAAATTTCGTATGTCTTTACGACTTGCGGCCCCATACCCACAAACGGATTTATCGCCGTATCGTATTCGTAGGCCGGAATTGGCAACCGAATGATCCCGTCGCTGTCTTCGCTGAGCGCGTCACGCAGTTGTGCCAGTTGGTCATCAATATCCTTGCCATTATCGATTCGCTCATGATCTTGGAAGATTTCAGACTCATGCCTAAGGTCGACTTCGTCATGTTTGTCTTCAAAGCTTGGAAATTCGATGTGCTCCATACATTTACTATAGCAAAATACCTAGAGGGAAGTTCGTGTAGTATCTTACCTATGCAAGTGAAGCGCTCTCAATCCGTTCAAACTAGCAATTGCTGCGGTCGCCTCCGTCGAGAATGCCGGCTCACCATACAAGTGATTCGACTCGATCATCATCCAGAGCTCGCGCGACATATCACCGGTACTATATGGTTTGTAGATGTCCTGGATGTTATCCGTGCCGAGTGCCACCCTCACCCCCGCCCTCAGCATCTCATCTACTGGAGTCGAGGCGTTGTGGGTCGGAGCCAGTTGTTCATTGCGCCGACTATCGATCCATGCCGAGGGACAGGTGATGACCGACACATCACCCTCTGTCATCCGTTCGTAAATCTCCTGACGATATGTACTCGGCTGAGCGGCCAGTGACAAGCAATGAATGAGCGTCAATTGGTCACTCATACCCGCTTCTTCTACCACATCAAGTATCATTTCGGTATCCCTTTGCATAGGATCGTTAAATTGATCGGCATGAATATGCAGTGGTTTCTTCTGAGTCACCGCTAATCCGACTAGTCGATCGACATGTTCTCTGTCCTTGCCGAAATCCCGCTCATCGCGTTCCGGTAGTCCTCCAATAATATCGACAAAAGCCGACGATTCCCTAAACCACGCATATTCTTCTGACCGCATGACGCCCTTCAGCGGCTGATTCGCGTAGACGATACGCAGTTCATCGCCATACTCTTCACGTATATCGTCCGCGGCTCGAATTGCTTTATCACGTACTACCGAGTCGCAATCGATAAACGAACAGAGCGCTTGAGCGCCTTGCGCTAACTGCTGCTCTACCACTTTTCGCATCCGTTTTTTGATTTCATCGACCGTTGCATCTCGTTTCATCGCATCAACATAATCCCATTTTTCCTGGAGCGAGGCATTCGTCAGTAGCCAGTTCGCTGGCGTCACAGTGAACGCGCGATCAATGTGCGTATGGGCATTAACCCACCCGCCATAAGCTTTTATTTGATTTTCTAATTGTTGCTTTGGCCATGCAACTTGTTTCATGCGCCTGCCCTCCTAAAAAAATAAGCCCTGCACGGGCTCTTGCTCTTACCTTATGTTGTGTAGTCGATGCGTATTTTCATCTCATGCAAGTGTAGCAAATTGCTTATGGTATTTGCAAGTGCAACCTTCGCAAAAAATGAGGCCTACCGCGGCCTCATTTTTCTTCCCATATAGTCGACAATTACGCTGTTACGCCAAGTTCAATACGTTTGAACTGGCTAACGCGAATGTTCTCGCCGCTTTTTGCGATTTGCTCTTTGACAAGTTGCCCAACCGTTTTGCTATCATCGAGGATGAATGCTTGCTCATACAGAACTTGTTCGGCGAAATGCTTCTTGAGCTGGCCGTCAACGATCTGCTCGCGCATGTTCTCGGGCTTATTCTTCAAACTTTCACTTTCGAGCAACTCTTTCTTTTTGCCTTCGAGCACATCGGCTGGAATGTCTTCCATCGTGCTATAGGTTGGGCTCATGGCAGCAATTTGCATGGCAATCTGATGAGCAAATTCTTTAAATTCAGGAAGACGCGCCACAAAATCAGTCTCGCAGTTGACCTCAACCACAACGCCGATACGATTACTATGGACATAGCTTTCAATCAAGCCTTCACGGGTCTCCCGATCACCTTTCTTCTCAGCTTTGGTCAGGCCTTTTTTGCGCATCGCTTCGAGCGCTTTATCAAAATCACCGCCCGCCTCGACCAAAGCTTGTTTAGCATCAGTCAAACCAACGCCCGTCAGTTCTTTTAGTTTCTTAATATCTTCGATCGTAACCGCCATACATTTCTCCAAATTTATGCAATTTTCAGTTTTCAAACGATAATCACTTACTAAGAACTGCGTGATTATTCCTTCTTCTTTCCTTCACCGATTGCGTCAACGAAGTAGTCTAGCATCAGTTGTAAACCTTTGATGGCATCATCGTTACCCGGGATTACATAGTCGATACCGCTAGGGTTGGCGTTGCTGTCAACCACTGCCACCACTGGCACGCCAAGCACCTTGGCTTCACGGACGGCATTGACATCAACTAGCGTGTCGAGGACGATTACCGCTCCAGGACGACCATTGAGGTCTTTGATGCCGCCATATTTAAGGTTAAGGGTATCAATTTCTTCTTGAAATCGCTGCACTTCAAGCTTGTTGTAGCGCTTTTCCAGGTCACCGCTCGCCATACGTCGTTCAAGATCTTTCAGCTTCTTGATCTGCGCAGTTACTGTCGCAACGTTGGTCAGCATACCACCGATCCAACGCTCGGTGACGTATGGTTGGCCAGCTTTTTCGGCAGCAGCCTTAACGATGTCTTTAGCCTGTTTTTTTGTACCAACAAACAACACTTGTTTGCCACTGGCTGCCGTCTTGGTCAGGAATGGCAGCGCTTTGTCGAGACCTTCGACGGTTTTTGTCAGATCGATAACATGCGCATCCTGACGCTTACTATGAATATACGGCGCCATTTTCGGATGCCAACGGCTCGTTTTGTGCCCAAAATGAACACCAGCTTCGAGCAAAGCCTTGATATCAACCTCTACGGCCATATCTCTTGAATTCCTTTCTGGGTCAGGTTATTTCCCAAAGATCCCGACTACTCGCGACCCTAACCGCCGAATTTTACCATAAAGTAAAATTTTGCGATTAAACCTTTTCCCTTCTCCGCCAGTCGACGGATGCTTCATTAAGATTTATTCTTGTCTAGACTAACAGATAGGCATGTGTCCGTCAATACACATAGCGCGGCATACTAGTTCGTAAGTAGGACTCGCTGACGATCTGCATCCGAGTAGACACCTCTACGTGGCGACTTGACAATAGTTTCTGCAACTGGCAGGTTTGAAAAGTCCGCGTCAGTATGACCCTCACCTAGATGTACTTGTCTAATTCTTGCGGTGAGAGCACCCTTAGTCAAAAGCTCTGGAATACCCCGTTGATACACCTCGGTTATAGTCTTAAAATCACTGCCCATATTTGCTTCAATATTGTCCACCACTAATGTGTCGGAAAGTGCTTGACCACCATCGTCAACGCCATCTACATACAAAAGTGATTGCGCTCGCAAACGACCATCCTTATATACGGCCATAAACCCGTAGCGCGAATCCTCATACCCCGCCCATATACAACTCTCGGAAGCACCGCCAAGTTTCATGCAGCAGCCGGTATCGGGACCAATCGTAAAACCTCGAGGATCAGTCTTATCCAGTACCTCGACAGTATACACTGCACCATCTACTTCAACCTCAACCCTACCCGGAGTAAGCTCACTTCTTTCTAGTAGTCCGTCGCGTTCATCTCGCAGTATTCGATTAAGTGCCCCCAAGCTCATCTCACTAGTGTACCTACCTGCTAATGCTTTTATGAGCTCACCATGTGACTCTACCTCATCTGCAGTGGGAAGCTCACGTACATATGGCTCTGACCGTAGCTTTTCGATATACTTCTTAAACCCAACTTCTTGGGCCCACCGCAAAATTGCTCCTGGGGAATCTGCAATTCCGTTGTCCAGAGCTTCCCTACGATGACTCCAGGCATTCGCTAAGTCCGAGGATCGTATATCCTGACTTCCATACTCCTTGAGCCACCTCGCCCTCGCCTGTTGAGTTTTGTTATGTTTGACGACAACTTCTTGTAATCGACCCAGTAGATGTGGTGTGTCTTGATCAGGCCGTAGATTTTTGATTTGTGCAATATCGTCCCGATTACCTTGACTTGCCTCAAAAACTGACTCGATATCGCTGCCGTCCTTTTTCGCTTTGTACACGTCCATATAGAGTTGCAGCAAATCCTCGTCCAGTATCAATTGACGCAGCTTGGTCTCACTTGATAGCAGCTTGTCTACACCGTCTCTCTCAATCAGTGAGGCAATCACCTCACGCGCGCGATTGCTACATACTGCATCGTTCCTGTCCTCAGGTAGTCGAAATTCGCGAATAGTTTGTAACGTGGCAATCGGCCTCTCGACAAATCCTGGTAGCTGTAAATGTTTACTTATATAGTCCCTCATAGACTTGTCGCATTGCGATAAATCGGCTGCAATCTCGGCCATAAACTCCGGATGGCTTATAAAATCTTGTAACATTCTAACCGATAGATGGTGATTGCTGTCCAATATTTCTTTTACGAAGCCACCGCCAAATATGTTTCCCATCCCCTTGATGCACGTTAGTGGCTCATTACTGTCAAAAACTGCCGCAAGAATGTCTTGTTGTTGACGGGCAAGTAGTTCGTTACTTGACAATATTTGCACATCTTCGGGTTGTGCAATGATTGTTGAGATTGCAGACGCGTGTTTCTCTGCTATTGTTTCTTGCGAAAAGTCACTAAAGAAGTAACGCTCAAGAACCTCCTTGCGGATACTTGCAGGGTCATCCGTCAGTGTGTCACCCATTTGCGCAAAAAGACCCAGTACTTCCGCAGTTTTAGGGTGTAATGCGTTGTCGCCCAGTGTTTTTATCTTCTTCTCATTAGACGATCTCAGGAGCTGCAAATACTCATCTTCCAGGTTTACTTTCGTGATGTCTGTTATCTCGTGTAGTTTCTGCACGGTTCCGTTTTCGACATCTGCCATAAAAGAGCGGGCGTAATCAGTCCGCGTGCTGTAATCCTCAGTCATTATATGCCCTATGTATGATTTCATGTGCCCTGGTGCATCTGATGATGCCACCTGTTCTGCCATATCAAGTGCATAAAGCCGATCACCAGATTTCTCCCACAATTCCGCGGTCAGTTGTGCTTCCGACATTCCCAGAGAAGACGAGAGAGCGCTCATACGGTCGTAGTTGTCATAAGCTGCCTTCGCAACTTCCTCACGTCGTCTCGCAATATCGACTACTTTAGTGACAAGCGCCTCTTCTTCAGCACCTTCTCCCGTTATCCACCCCATAAGCCTTCGCTCGTTTTCAGGTCTGTCGCTAATGAAGCCTTCTGCCATCGCTACCTGCTCCGCTGTAAATCGAGTCGGATCGGTCAATACGTCTTTTATCACTTCATCAATCCGGATAGCCCCGGGGTTATTATATCTATAATTACTTTCTATATTGCGAAAATCACGCGCTCTCGCGAGCAACATCTGCCCCGGCTCACTTCTAATTTCTTCCAAACTGAGTTGAGGTAATTCACCATTAAAATATGGGTCACAAATCTTTCGTTCTGCCGCCTCAAGTTTGGCAATACTTTCAGGTGACAGTTCTCGCTTTTCTCTAGAGGCTCCTGTCTCGCTACGTGCACCGCTGCTATGAAGTATCTCTACGTGGGTGCCTGGAGCAGCGTCCCCCATCCGCGCGAGTTGCGCATCTACAGCAGGGTGATGTTCGTGGTTATCGGGCGGTGCATCATGCGCTACCGCATCAAGGGTACCCATGACCAAATTTGCTGCTTCTTGCCCCTCACCAGCTTCGAGTGCAGCCAGAGCGGGGCCAAGCGATTCAATCGGCACACTGTCTAATGCTTTCGCTGTGTTGGGAGAACTGCTTGGTGAGGATATAATTTGCAGCCCGGCTGTCTCGGCAGCGACAATCTCGTCTTTTGAGCCATCGAGCATTTGCCCTTCCGAATCTCTCGTGTAATCAGCTACCGCCCGGTCTACCTCAACCGGTTCACCGCCCACCTCCTGCCGAATCGTGTTGAGAGTCGTTCGAGCAATATGAAGATCTTCACCTACTTCCTGCGTCTCGCCGGAAGTAGGTATGTGGTTATTGTGGTTGTGTTCGCTCATGAGGGTTTTTTTGTTGTGGTTTTCTCTCTGTTATTATACGTGCAAGCCATTCTATACACAAGCGCTATCGTGCTATAGTGGATCGTATGGACATATCTCTTCCGGATTTAGAAGTATCAGCGACACGTCTCGGTCTCGACCAAAGCGGCGGTACCCTTGTGGTGTCTCAGGATGAGATTGCTTTTTATCCGACATTCACTACTCACGCCGAGACGCATATTGCTACGGACTCCATCACAAATTTTGCTCTTAACACGGAAGATAGCCGATCTGAGAGGATCACTCTCACGCGCTTATTTTTTCTGAAATGGCTAGCGTTCGCCTTTCCCAAGGCGACCGGTTCAGTCGCAACGATGATAACCGTGCAATCCGATAACGAGCAAGTGACATTTCGCATCGATGACCGAGGTATCGATGAAGTCCAGCAGTCTCTCACACCATATCTTGATACTTGGGGTATTGTCCTGAATTAGCCTTTCGACAAGAGGGGCGTAACGTTTTTATTTTTATGAGATTCTGTAGCTCTTTTCATCCATGTCATCGTAGTTGTTAAACGATGTATCGGTTGTTTGCACTCTTAGCTTCGTATACTGTGATGCGAGCTTATCGAGCAGTACATGAAGTGCCTCTCGATTAGTCCCAGATCCTCCTTGATGGTTGTCGATAACAATTGCCGGGATTGCTCCTGTCTTAGCGGCAACTGACTTGACGTAATCAATAATTTTCAAGTAAAAGTCCTCTGCATCCACTTTATTAATATAGTTCTCAATCGGGTTAAGGCCCCTGAGGAGAAGCACGGGATTACCCTGGTCGTCATGCGTATCTATTAGAAATGCGCCCCCCACCAACCGTTCGTTAGAGGCACCTCTTTTCCCTCTGCGGAAGATGAGCGATGTAAAATTTGGAAATTCATCAGAAATTGATGCGTATTTGTTCGACCAACACGTATCACTAACGTCACCCGACATCTCCATCGCAAATCCGCGGGTTGGCAAAATATGAAGTGGCTGAGTGCCGGCTCTGTCGGCTAGGGCATAGTGTCGCTCAATCGCAGTACGAAACGGCTTCGCATCGACAAGTGAGCGAAATTGAGCAGCTTGCTTTTTTGTAAGGTGCTCCCCATACTCTGGTTTAGTTGCAATATCCGACAATAACGCCTCGAGTTCTGCCACATCACTTATCTCAGGGTCGGAAGCCAAGTTTTCTAGTCGCTGTTGCCTAGCTGGGTCATTGCGCAGTTCCCATGCAAACAAGATTGTTCGCAGTTTTGGCGCCAGCTTCTCAAATTTTGAGAGATTTTTAATAACTAATGGTAAGCCCTCTGGCTTGCGCAAAACAAAATTTTCACCTGAGATATCGCCACGGTTAGCAGATTCGTGCAGCTCGTCGAGCATCGCCTGTCTGAGCCGTAAATTGTAAAGCCGTTTTTCGTTGCTTGCCGTTTTAGGATCGTTAATATCAGCGTATAGTGCTTCGACATCCTGGTTGACCATTTCTTTTAACTCATCTACAAGAAAATGTATCGCATTGTCTTTGCGTAAACTACTGACAGCTTCAAGCACTTCTTCGTGTGTTTGATGATATTTCGACACGATATCTTCTGGTATACGCGGAATCTCGGCGGGCATATCAATCATTCTGACGTCATACCGGCCCGGGGTAAATTTTTTATCAAGTGGCTGCAACATATCTAGCACAACATGCTCCCAAAAGTACTCGACTCTGTCATGATACTCGGCCTCGCTATCCATATGAAATTCACCCTGATATACCCGAAATATCCTCGCTACCATTGTACGGACTACTTCGGACCGTATCATCAACTGTAGCACTGGTTCAGAAAAATCTAGCTGCAATGCCGCTTCGCGTACATCATGGAGCTTTTGCTTGAGTTGATCGATCCCAGCTTTTCCGCCTTCAGTGACCCCAAGCGATGACGCTTCTTCACTGATAGCTCCCGCGCGAATTTGCTCTATCATGTGATAACCAGCTCTTGAAAGATATTCGCCCATCACTTCATAGCCCGATACAAACGCTCCTGGAAGATCGCTGCGCGAATATTGTGAGCGAATATAACCATCAATTTTACAAAATTCCGTCTCGTTAGCTCCCACATTGCCGCTCGATATAGCGGTAGAAATTTCACGATGAATCATATCACCAGGAAGATATCGATATCCCTCTGAATCAAGCCTTAAGCCCACCCATGCCAATGTAGACAGGCCGCCATTATTTGCAAATATTTCGACCAAACGTTCTGGAGGAAAATTCCGTCTTATAGTACTGGATTGCTTAAAGAATTCATTTTCCAATACGTAAAAAGCCTTTGCGCTTGAGGCAAACAGTGATAAGATTTCTTCTTGCTCCGCAACAGTCAACTCATCAATATTATCTACTAACAGCCCGACGTTTCCTGTTTTTGCTGCTTGTTTCAGGATGGCGAATACATCGCAATCACGGAAAAAATATTTGTGCACCAATATGAACTCGGCATGACCCGTTTCTTGTAGTAAGTCGTAGACTACCGTAGAAAGCCGCGGTATAGCCGCGCAGTTATTTCGCAAAAAATTTATCAAGTAAGAAGTATGATCATTTTGTATAACATTCCTGATTACTGTTTCTAAATCTGCAACTGGCGCAAAGAACTCCCAGTGTTCAAGCACCATCCTATTTTCTTTTTGGGATTGATAAATATCGAGAATTTGACGAGGTGTAAGATTAATCCCCGAGTATAGTTCGTTGGAGGGTATAAATTTAAATGTATTGTAAAATCCCTCGTCGTTATCTCGAGTAACCCTGAGGAATAAAGCTGTCTTGTCGATAGTGGGAAACCTATCCGTATGTTGCATAAGCGCGACGCACGCCTCATTAGATATTTGAAGCGCAGCACCTATTTGCTCACTGTCTAGAAGATGAAGGTTATTTACCACCGATAGAACTACTTGGTTACAGTTACTCGGCGTTATAAGCTCTGGATTAGTCATGACAATTTCAGCAAGGGCTGCAACGGCCCGTTGATGATTATTGGCGTCAGCAATTATTTTCCACGTGTTAATGATGAAGGCAAGCGTGAATAGATCTTTGTCTTTGATGATTCCATCAATTGCATCCGTTTGAAATCGGAATTCTTCATCTGTCTTAGTATTACTGGTCAGATTTATCGTTTCGTGAAACAGATCGCGCTCATTTAAGTATCGTAGGTACCGTAATCTAGCGGGGTCATCTGGCGAAAGTTGCTCCCATCGATCGATAAGTACTTCTCTAAACCCAAATATCTTTCGACATTTGTCTATAAGTTCCCCAGCTCCACGATCATCAGGATATGACAAAATATAGTCAACTATAGATTTTCCAAGTGAGTCAAGAGCTTGCTCCTCGCCCCGATCCACTAATTGGTCCTCTCTCTCGTACGGATCGTATATAACTTTTCCTGCCGCCTCTA
This sequence comes from Saccharimonas sp. (SeqCode), assembly GCA_039809225.1. Lineage (GTDB taxonomy): Bacteria > Patescibacteriota > Saccharimonadia > Saccharimonadales > Saccharimonadaceae > Saccharimonas. The sequence continues at coordinate 25,470 of JBDHUN010000005.1, read as the reverse complement.
ACACTTGCTCACAAGTAACTTTATCGATTGGCTTATGAAACTCAGCAACAAGAGTTGAGTAGTTTTTTGCCTCAATTAACTGAAGCGCATCACCTGGCGATAGCAGATCTTCCTCCTCAGATTTCGAAGCTTTTCGATCGGCAATACGACGCAGAAACTCATCTATAATGAGAGTTACTTCACGGTGTTCAACTACTCCGCGGTCAGTGATGTAATTCCATGCACCTGCTTCGGGCATGCCCTGCTCCCAACGCCACATCAACTCCTCGACAACCTCATCATATGTAGGATGATCGGGCATCAAAAGCTCTGTCCTAACATCAGGATTACGAGTGAAGGGAGAGTGGTCAACAGAGTGTGCTTGCATAAGCGCAAATTGTTTATGTTTATAGTGAAACAATTGTATTGTACACTTATCTATTACCTTTGACAAGAGGTAGCATATCTGCTACACTGAAAAGCTATGAAAAGCAGTATTCACCCACAAAACTACCGCCTGGTCGTATTTAGCGACGAACAAGCAGGCTTCAGCTTTCTGACCAAATCGACGGCCGACACGACCGAAACGATAAAATGGGAAGACGGCAACGAGTACCCACTCGTCAAAGTACATATCTCCAGCAAGTCTCACCCATTCTTCACTGGTGAGGAGAAAATCATCGACACCGAAGGTCGTGTTGATCGCTTCGCGGCTCGCATGAAAGCCGCTGAGGAGCGCCGTGCCGCCCTGGCTGCCAAGGCTAAGAAAGCCAATGCCAAAAAAGCCGCCAAGGCAAAAACAGACGTTAAATAATCACTAGTGTTACACAAGTGCAAAATCGCTCGATTTTGAGCGATTTTTGCTATTGTAAAGCTATGGAACAACAGCCTCAGCAACAACCTCAATATTATCAACCTATGCCACCAGCGCAATACACGCCCGAGCAAATTGAGCAAATTCGTCGCTCAAATAAGAAAAAACTCATGTGGGGGCTCGTCTGTCTTATCGGCCCGACAGCTTTAATCACCGTTTCGATTGTGATTTATGCCATTGTGGGCTTTGTTGCAAGTACCTCTACATCCACCACCAACAGTCTCTCAAACGAGCCGTCAGTTGCCCATGTGATCATGAATCTATTGATGTTTATCGTTGGCGGCATCGCGATACTTACCTGGCTTCCAGGTATTGTTGTCGGTATTATTCTCTTGGCGAATCGTAAACAGGTATAGCAGCACTTGCAACAACTACGTGCGCCCCAAGATATTCAGCCTGTTCCACTCAGTGGTCCCTTCTTTACGTTTTTGCCGTCGGTACTCATTGCATAACTGTACATAGCAATTACGTACCGCTATTGGCTTATTCATTATTAGCCAGCTGCACCACCCCTGTTATCTTATGCGACTTTCTGGTATGATATTGAGAGTATGCCACGCATTGATATTAACCTCCATGACTTGAAGAACGAGAAGCAATCACTCGGTGACTTTTTAGCGCTACCCGACGCATACCAAGCGAGTGACTTTACCGCCAAAAACAAGCGTTTTACCGAACTTGAAGCAATTATCGCAAAAGTCTCTGAGCGCGAGCAATTAGAAAAGAATCTTGCCGAAGCGCGCGAGTTAGCTCAGGGTAGTGATGAACTGTCAGAACTAGCACGAACAGAGGTCACGGAGACTGAACAAAAAATTGATTCAGTTGAAAACGAACTGTTTATCATGCTGACGCCCAAAGATCCAAACGACGAGAAGAACATCATTATAGAGATCCGTGCCGGAGCTGGGGGCGACGAAGCTTCACTCTTCGCCGCTGAGTTGTACCGTATGTACCTGCGTTGGTGCGAAGCACATCACTACCGTACTGAGCTGATGAGTGAGAGCGCCAATGAATCGGGTGGCTACAAAGAAGTGATTTTTGAAGTTAAGGGCGATGCCCCGTATGCTCAACTCAAGTTCGAGTCTGGCGTCCACCGCGTTCAACGCGTGCCCGTCACTGAAAGTCAAGGTCGTATTCATACCAGCACGGTGACTGTGGCAGTTATGCCGGAAGCCGAGGAAAGAGATATCGAGATCAACGCCAATGACCTGCGTGTCGACGTGTACCGAAGCGGTGGTCACGGTGGGCAGAGTGTTAACACGACCGACAGTGCCGTACGTATTACTCATCTGCCGACCGGTCTCGTCGTCCAAAACCAAGACGAAAAGTCGCAGATCAAGAACAAAGAAAAAGCCATGAGCGTGCTACGCAGCCGCCTTCTGCAGATGAAAATCGACGAAGAACAAGCCAAGCAGACCGCCGAGCGCCGTTCGTTGATTGGTTCGGGTGATCGCAGCGAAAAGATTCGTACCTACAACTTCCCCCAGGACCGTATTACTGATCACCGCATCGGCTACAGCCGCAGCAATATCCCCGCCGCTATGAACGGCGACATCGATGACTTAATTGAACACTTACAAGCCTATGAGCGCCAACTCAGAGCCCAAAATATCGAAAGTTAACTATTGGTTACGAGACGCAGCTGAACAGTTGGCCGAGGTGGGAATTAGTAGCGCCCTACTAGATGCGGAGATTATCTTAGCGCACACTTTACGCAAGAGCCGCACCTGGCTACACGCACATGGCGAAGAACTGATTCCAGTTCGTGAACTCGAGATCGCCGGTGCCCGGCTCGACTTGAGGCTTGACCGTACCCCGATTGCTTACATTATTGGTCATAGAGAATTCTATGGTCGGTTATTTAAAGTTACGCCGAGCGTCCTTATTCCCCGACCCGAGTCAGAGACGCTTATTACATTACTCGCATCGCTATGTGACCGCTCTCCTCAAACGCTGCTTGACGTGGGCACCGGTAGCGGTTGCCTGGGCATCACTGCCAAACTAGAGCACCCAGAGCTAACGGTCTTCCTGACCGACATCAGCCAACATGCCCTAAACATTGCTGAGAAAAACGCTGCTGCCTTAGGCGCCAAAGTGAGACTAGTCAAAAATGATTTGCTAGTCCCAAATCCTCAATTACCGCCAAAAGCGAACATCATCCTTGCTAACCTCCCCTATGTCGACCATGCCTGGCAACGATCTCCAGAAACAAATTTTGAACCGGAGCTAGCGCTCTTTGCTGATAAGCACGGCTTGGCGCTCATCGAGCGCCTCCTCAGTGAGGCCCCGACGTATTTGGCCGACAATGGATATTTCTTGCTAGAAGCCGACCCCGAGCAACACAAAGCTATTGTTGCCCACGCGACTGCCCTGGGATACCGTCATGTTACCACTGACGGATACTGTATCGTACTAAAAAACGCTAACCCATAAACAGCTAGAAACGTATTTTGTATACTATTTTGTGACGGCCGTCACAAAATAGTATACAAATAGTCGCTACAATACAATTACAAAAGAGGGCTTTAGCTGCCTAATTAGAGGTGTAGGCGGCGAGAGTCACTTTGGCGGTAAGTTCTTTGCCGCCGCGATTAACCGTCAACTCTACTGTGTCACCAGGAGCATATTCACCGATCAGGCTCGAGACACCACCCTGCTGACCGACGACAAGCCCATTGATCTTGGTGATGATATCTTTATCTTTCACTCCAGCTTTATCGGCCGGACTATTACTAATGATCCCGCTAGCGTCATTTTCGCCTATCACATACGCACCTGCTGTCACTGACAGATTGTATTGCTTAGCGACAGACGGGGTTAACTGTACATATCGCAGCCCTAAATATGCCCGTTCGACTCCCTTGCCAGCAAGTACCGACTTTAATGTGCCTTTGGTCGCATTGATCGGGATCGCGAACCCAATCCCTTGAGCGTTAGCGGCCACGGCCGTATTCATGCCAATCACCTGCCCGCTGGTATTGAGGAGTGGTCCACCGGAATTACCAGGATTAATTGCCGCGTCGGTTTGCAACAAATCGGTCAACGACTCAGTGCTGTTCCCCGTTTCGTCACCCGCCGAAACCGGACGCCCTTTACCCGAAATAATCCCGCTGGTGACGGTATTTTGGTACTGGCCTAACGAATTGCCGATCGCAATCACCTCTTGGCCAATTCGTACTGTTGATGAGTCACCAAGTGTTGCTGCAGTCAGTTCCTTCGCCCCGTTCACCTCGAGATAAGCAACGTCATTCAGTGGATCAGTGCCGACGACCTTCACATCTGTATAAGTTGTGCCGTCAGCCGTCACAATTTGCACTTTGTTTGCTCCGTTTACCACATGGCGGTTCGTCAGAATATATCCGTCCTTGCTGACAATAATCCCGGTTCCTGCGGCTTGTTCAGTGGCTGCACCAAAGATAGTTTGCGTTGTCATATCGGTCAAAATAGACACAACACTCGGCGAGACTTTGTCGGCCACCGAGGTAATCACATTTTCTTGACTGCTTTTGACAAGGTTGCCATCATTTTGTACAGTACTACGAATGGTCACTGCATTGTGATTGGTATGGGTATACCAATAAATGCCGAGACCAGCTGCTCCAATTCCAATCCCCACCAGAAGGGCTAACGCAACAAGAGGCCAGCGATGCACTTTCGCGGGTGATGTCATTGCCTGGTTAGTCGATTGAGCCACTCCTATGAACCTCCTTTACCCGTTACTAGCTCTTCTATAGAGCATTATTGCCGTTAACCAGTGCCAAGATATAGACTACAGCCATGACCGCAAGTGTGAGAATGATCGGTGCCAAGACGTCACTACGACGCACCACGCCGTGACGATGATAGCTCGCATACGCACGCTCAGCAATAAAGCTAAATAGCGTCGTAAATAACGCCAGCTGAGAGAGCTGGATCATACCAAATCCAGGTAGTGGATACGCCAGCATCCAATGAAACCCAATCCACCCAATTTCGGCGAATAGTGCACCAGCAACCAAGCTATACATCATCGTCAGCGGCTCATCATAGCTACCAAGCACATGACGCACCGCTACATAGCCAATAACCCACATGCAGAGCACGAAGAACATCGAATCCCAGTTATACGACACCATCGAGAGCACGGTTACTCCGAGAAATATTGCCGTACCAGCTTGGAGCGCAATGTAGCTACGACGCGAGCGCGGTTTGACGATCAGAAGCCACACGATATAAAAGATTGTCTGAGCAATCTGTAGCCCTAACATACCATTTGCTCCATAGAGCAACCCGACAAAACTGATGCCGACAGTGATATCGACCATATTCGCAACTAAATTTGCGAACCAAAACCGTGGTCGAACTGCCAGTGCTCGCCATTTGCTCAGGAGCACCACGGCAATTGCGAGCCATGGAGATTGACCTGCTAACACAATGACCAGCAGTGCTACCGCAAGACCAACATTGAGCGCAACATATGCCGCCTCACTGAGCCGCGATCGACGTTTGTGTGCCTTTAAGAAATCCATATACCCATCAATTATACCATTTTATTGCGTCTGCGTTGCTTTGCCGATCACCACCACGAAATCGACATCACCGGCCAAACCAAATTGGCTGACCCCGGTTTTCGGCGTGCCATACAGTGATGTAAGTTTCGCACGTGTTGCTGCATTACCTGTCGCACTTGCTTGATAAACTTCTCGGTTGGCATATGTACCTGCTGGAGCATCGCCGATATCCGCGACCGTGAACCCCATGGCCTCTAGCTTGTCGGCAGCAATTTTGGCTGCACCAGATACCCCACTGCCATTTAGCACCACAACGTTGGCAGTTTCTTTCGCAACCGGATCAGCCGAAATCTGTTTCTTGATATAGGCAGCGACATCGGTGTAATCATACAAGCCAGCCACCGGACGAACAATACTTTGACCGTTATAATTGCCTGTCGTCATCATTGGGTTCTTTTCGTCAACAAGGTTAATGGAAGTGATTGCGTCACTCTGTATATCAGTCCCTAGTGACATCAATGTACGAATCTCACTCGTCTCAAAATTTGTCGATAAGTTTTTGCCCATGGCATCAATCAACGCAGTAATACGTGCCGGGTTCGCCAATGTACCCGCGCTAAGCGCTTTTTCGCGTAGGGCCTTGACGACTTTTTGCTGATTTTTTTCGCGATCGAAATTACCTTGTGCCAGGCCATACCCACCCTGTGCGTTGCGAGCGCGCATAAAAGCCAACGCATGCTCGCCGTCCATCTGTGCCACTTCACCATCTTTGTATTTGACGTAATAACACTTGTAGTTACATTTCCAGTCGAAATTGCGATCAAGAATCCCCATACCTGGTGGATTTGACTCAACTTTGACACTGACACCGCCCACCGCGTCGACCGCTTCACGTACCACGGTGTAGTTAACATGTACGTGGTATTGTATATCCAGTCCGGTTATTTCACTCACTTTTTTACCAAGCGCGTTAGCTCCTTCGTCCTGCTTCTTACCTTGTTCAGAAAAACAATTAAACAGTACGTTAATCTTTGCTTGGTAACCGTCCTCGCACCCTGACCCTAGTTGAACCCACAGATCTCGCGGGATACTCACCATGTAGGCATCCTTCTTTTGCTGGTCAATACTCAACACCATAATCGAATCAGTCAGGTATGCACCCGGGTGGTCGCCGCCTTCATCATCCTCTGAAGTACCAAATATCAATACATTTGTTCGGCCGTTCGTGTCTTTTTTCAGCTGCTTCTGTTGGATAAGTCCAAAGATATCGCCCTTGAAAACAGAATGGCTCGCCATCAATGCTTTAACCGCCATCCACCCACCGATCAATAGCACAATGAGCAAGATGAAGATCAATATGGCACGAGTAATCGCTTTGCGACGGGATACCAGTCCACCACGCTTGCGCTTCTTCTTGAGCTCGGACTCTTTCTGAGCATCAATTTCCCGCAATGAGTCACTGATGTCTGAGTGGCTAATTGCGCTCGGGTGATGGCTCAGCCCGTGATCGGTAATAGTAAGTCCAGTCGCGCCGTCAGCGGCTTTAGCGTCACCATGCTGGGCTGTTCTGCGTTTAAGCCCACTTTGAATAGGCGAGGTTGGATGTACCTCAGGATGAAGTGCCCTACCGATCGTATTGGTAGAACGACGTGGAACAAAGCCGTCAACACTTGGTTTTTTTGCCATTACTTCTCTTTACTATAGCGGCTTTAAGCATATTTTGGAATGCAAAAACCTCATGTTTTTGGTATGATTTTCGAGTTCGCTCCTGTATAGTAAAGAAGATGGAAGCAAGTTTTCTTACCAGGCATCCGCATATCAAAGATGCGATTAATTTTTTGATGTTTATTATCATTGTGTTTATCGGTACGGTTCTGATAAACACTTTTGTGTTTCGTAGTTTTTCGGTCTCTGGCCATAGCATGGATAATACACTGAGTGATGGTGACCGCTTGATAGTCAATCGATTGCCGCTTACCGTAGACCAAATCAAGAACAAGTCATACACACCGGAGCGTGGTCAAATCATTGTCTTTAAAAATCCGCGCTATGCATCTGGTACCAGTGATGAGTTTATCGTCAAACGTGTTATTGCATTTCCAGGAGAGCGGGTCACCGTAAAAGACGGTGTCCTGACTGTCTATAATACCGCGCATCCGGATGGCTTTCGGCCCGACGATGACTACCGCAAGAATGGTGTCGGCCCACAGTCACCCGTCAGTGGCGAAGGGCTCGATACAACCGTCCCGGATGGCACGATCTTTGTATGTGGTGATAATCGCATCGACGGCCATTCTTATGACTCTCGTAGTGGACTCGGTACCATCCCGACGTTTGATATTGTCGGTCCGGTGTCACTACGTATTTGGCCATTCAACAAATTAGGGATTTTTTAGTCCTTGAGGATTCAGCATTTCAGCGATACGCTGTAGCTCGGCGTCATTTTTAAATTTAATCACCACTTGACCGGCACCGCGCGCCGTACCTCGCACCTGCACCGGCAGACCGATACGTGCTGCGAACCGGCTGGTCGCCTGGATATATTTGGCTGGCATCGGCCGAGCTGTGGGGTCTTTGGATGATTTGTTTGGTTTTGCCTTGAGTGCAGCAATATATTGTTCAACTGCCCTGGCGCTCCATTCTTCGTCAATAATCTTCGGCAGTATCGTCTCGACAATTCCCTGTTCAAATCCGATCAACGGACGAGCTTGTCCCTCGCTAATCTTGCCGTCTGCCAATGCCTTGCGCACCGATTCTGGCAAGCGTAGTAACCGTAGTGTATTGCTAATCGTGGCTGTCGACTTGCCGCCTACTCGATGACCAATTTGATCGAGTGTCAGATTGAACTGATCGCGCAGTTTCAGGTAGGCCGTGGCGGTTTCCATCGGGTTGAGGTCGCGGCGTTGCAAGTTTTCGATCAAAGAAAGCTCTAACTTGTGCTGGTTAGAAAGCGTACGTACGAGAGCCGGCACTTTATCGAGTCCGATTTGCTGGGCAGCTCGGTACCGCCGCTCACCGGCTACGATCATGTAGCCATCACCGTGAGGCCGGACGACAATCGGCTGCAATAGTCCGTGCTCGCGAATTGACTCGGCGAGTTCGGCGATCGACAACTCATCAAACGTGCGACGTGGCTGGTCAGGGTCCGGAGCAATCTGGCTCAGCTTGATATGGCGTAAGTCACTGACGCGTTCATCTTGCGCTGCGGTTGGGTCAAATGATTCATCAAGCACATCTGTCGGAATGAGAGATGCAAAGCCCCGTCCTAATGCTGTTTTTCTAGCCGACACGCTCGAGTATCTCCTTTGTTACTGCTTTATATGCTCTCGCTCCTTTGCTCCAGCGATCATATGCACCGATCGGTACGCCATGACTCGGTGCCTCTGCCAGCCGTACGTTCCGCGGGATTGATGTCTTGAAAATCTTTGCCGGGAAGTGTTTAGTAATCTCTGCCAGTACCTGGCCGGAAAGCGATGTTCGGCTATCGACCATAGTCGGCAATACACCGATCAAATCAAGCGTCGGGTTGAGGTTTTTGCGTACTAGCTTCATGGTCTCGAGTAGCTGCCCGAGACCCTCAAGCGCATAAAATTCAGCTTGAACCGGCAGCAATACATATCGCGCTGCGATCAACCCATTGACCGTCAAGAGGCTGAGACTTGGCGGACAGTCAATTATGATGAAATCATAATCATTCTCGACTGTTTGCAAAGCGTTTCTGAGCCGCGTAAATCGATGCTCGGCTTGTGCCAGCTCAACCTCGCTATTCGCGAGTGTTGGCATGGCTGGTGCCAACCATAGTTGCTTGTGCCCCGTTGGCATAACAGTGTCTTTCAAGCTAACGCGATTAGTGATCACATCGGCAATAGTCGGCCCTACCGTCTGCTTGTCGATCCCAAGCCCGCTCGTTGCATTCCCTTGCGGATCAAAATCAACCAGAAGCACGCGGTACCCAGCTTTCGCCAGATAAAACGCCACATTAATAGCCGAGGTCGTTTTGCCCACCCCGCCTTTTTGATTCGTCACTGCAATGCTGACTGCCACGCGGTTTGTTTCCCTCTCTTTGGTTCTTGCTTCATTATACCACGAGCAGTTCTAAATATGCCGATGGTCTATGAGATAAATGATATACTGCTAGCGATGGCTATCACTGCACTTCGTCTCATTCAGCGTCCCCTTATAGCAGGCGTCCTCTTTGTAATTGTTATGGCAGGCGGAGTCATTACCGCTGGTGCCGTGATCCCGGGTGATGGTGCAAACCCAACCCAGCGCATCATGACAGCACCTCTCCTTATTCGCGATCTGCTGGTGTTCGACAGCGAACATTATCGTACCATTGCAACAGTTGGGTACCAACCAGACAGCCTGTCACAAGCCTTCTTCCCGGCTTATCCGCTTTTAGTGCGAGCTGTAGGAGTTATTCTGCCTATAGATGTCGCCCTCGTGGTAGTGAGTTGGACTATGGCGGTAGTGGCAACAATTATACTGTATCTCTGGGCGCGTGAAGAACTTCAGAGGCTAAAGGTTTTCGATCCATCGACTGTATCGTGGCGCTTTTTACTCATCATAGCACTCTTTCCCACATCTTTTTTTATGGTGCTTGGCTACACCGAAAGTATGTTCGTCGCCCTCACCGCCGGGTCACTTCTCGCCTATCGCAGACAACAGTATCTATTCGCCGGTGTCATCGCAGCCCTTGCGTCAGCAACACGTGTTACTGGATTCTTGCTCGCCGTATTTTTTATCGTCGACTATTATCAGTCACGTCCTCATACCCATCAGGTAAAACTATTACCGGTGGTGCTCACCCCTCTCGGGTTAGTACTGTTCATGCTCTACCAGTGGGTTCGATTTGGCAGTCCGTTTAGTTTTATCACTGCTCAGCAGCATTGGTACTTGCTAGATAGCCGCTGGGATGTTTTTATCAGTACAATCACAATTATATCAATCGGTTCTCTCACGATCTTTACGATACTTACCTGGCTAGTTTACAAGTATCTGGACAAGTCCTATTTTTTCTACTGCCTAAGCGCTGGCCTACTCTGTGTTGCATCAGGCCGACTTACCAGTTTTAACCGTTACATCCTGGCGCTGCCGCCACTGTTTTTGGCGCTGGCTATTGTGTGGCCACGCATCCCTCGTCCGGCTCGCTACGGTTTACTTTTTCTCTCCATCGATATGCTCATCAGCTTTGTTGTCCTAGAGGCCAACACTAATTTCATTGGATGAAAATACTCATTCCGACTCATTATCATCAGAGTATGTCAAACGCCATGCCATAATATATGAAGTATCAGCGCGACTCTCAATGACAAGCCGGTCACCCTCTTCAATATGAGCATGTTCCACTAATGGCCCGCCGGAAATTACACCTTGAGGCGGCACATTAGCATTCTTGATAAACCATTCAATCTCCCCCGATGTAGCCCTCTTGATACCTACATATAACTTTGCCCACCCCAGTCGCCCTTGGCGGCCTGGACGATATTCAGTATCTCCAGCTATTACTTCGGCTTATACTAGCTCTGTCCCCGGTCGTAAGTTAATGACCAGTGTGTTGTCGACGTGTTCCACACCGTGATGTTTTTCTTGACTAACTGCAAAAGGCGGCTCACTATACCAACTACTAAGCATGACAGCATGTTGATGCTCATCAATTTCAGGGTAATACACGACTTGTAGGTCGTGAATCTGTGAGGTGCTGAGGGTAGGATGTTGGCCTACATGATGAACTCACTTCTCATTCTCCAAGAAATTGCTTTTGCAACGGAGAAGTGTATTGCATAGATAACGCAACTAGTTCATCGCGACGTTTTTTTATTTTTGCAAGTAGGTCGTCCATACCAGTTTCCTCACAAGCAACGCTAGCGTATGCTTCCAGGTTAGCATCTGACAGTTGATCTTTAAGTTGACGGATTAGCCCTAAGGGAAGTATAGGATCTTTCGACTTGCTACAAAATAACTCCTCGCCAATCTCTGAGTCGAGAAGTTGAGTAAGCATATGCTTGACGTTACCTGTCCCGCCCTCTTCATCTCCAAATTCAAAAAATGTACTGGTGTTAAGACGTGCAGTGATGTCAAGTGTACTTCTCCCCTCGAGCCCGAGTCTATTTGAAATACCCCCCGCATTACCAAGGACTATATCTGTCAGCACCATACGTTGTCGAGTCGAGGTCATCTGCTCATCATGTATTTTCGTTGCGAAGCTACCCTCATCATAGTATCGTATTCCGAGCGCGCACTTACCATCCCCTGATTTAAAGTCCATTTCAGCTATAGATTGAACTTCAATTAGGTCATAAAGACGTTTCGCGACCTTTCTTTTTGCTAAATCAAACGGAGACGTATATTCACGCACGCTCCATAGTGTATCTCCAAAGAATTTTGGTTCATACAGCAAACTGTCCTTATATGCTGGCCTACAATCACTGTCTGGTACCGGCCCCTTATAGCTCTATACACCTGACTGCCGCACATGAGATCCTCGTGTTCTAGCCTTTGCTCTTGAGTCAACTTATTGAGGTCGACCTCTTCGTGAGTATCTACTTGAGAGGTAGAGTCATCTACACCAAAAAATTCTTTTTCCCAGGCAGCCATCTCAACATTGTTAGCACTTTAGATGGAATGGATACTTTCATAAATGTGTGAAGGTGGTTAGTTCTGATGTCCGTACTCATCAGAAGTCATTTTCATTGCTAAGTGACCTAAATTTTTTAAGCCTATTTCATGTGTTTTAGGTTCATGAGCATATGTAAAATGTTGTTCAGACAAAAAGTCGGGCGAAGAAGAGATAGACTGATCTATATTTTGTGACATTATTGATTTTTGTTTACTAAATGGTCACTTTTCTTTATAGAGCATCTCTGATATAAAGTCAATACTGTGCCAAATCGGCACAGTATTGCTCTTTCACTAAACTTTATGTTATTTGATGCTGACGACTTCGAGCTTTGAGTATTTTTGGCGATGACCCGTTTGGGTGTTGACGCGCTTTTTGCTCTTGTAGCGAATGATGCGGAGTTTCTCACCAGCGACTTTTTCGTCTACCACTTTGGCTTTCAGTTTGATATTTTTGACGGTTGGCGTGCCGACAGTGACTTTGTCACCGTCAATCACCATGAGAACGTCGAGATCGAGCTCTTTTGTACCTTCAGGGAGGAGGTCCACCATGAGGGTCTCTTTTTCGCTGGCAATGTACTGTTTGCCACCGATTTTCACGACTGCTTTCATCAGTTGATATTCCTTTATTAATGATTCAAGATCTGATTGTAACAGATGTAGGTTGATTTTTCAAGCATTGCAGCCTGAGAGCTCAATTTCTTATTCGTTAGTAAACGTAAACCACGTCGGATCATGCTTGAGATCGTCTTCAACCCCATTCCAAAACTGATCGAGCTGCTGCACATCTGGCGTGTCAACTAATTCCCAAGGCTGCTCGACGGACTGTTCGATATCTTGGATCAATTCGTCCCGCTCCGATGTCACGGTACTCAGCTGTGGGTGACGCACCGAGGTCATGTGTGGTAGGTGAAAGTGGTGAGCGTGTTTGAGATGAAGCATGTTTGTTCTTTTGTTAATCGTACGAATCTATTTAAGCACAAACATTTTAAAATGTCAAGCTATGCTTTGTCTGAACCGACAATTCGATTATTTGCCGCCAGCCATCCTTCGACGCTACCGCACTCCATATATTCACCTCTCATCGTACCGACAGTCACTTTATTGCCCATCGCAACATATTGATTGATCGCATCTGTAATCTCGCATTCTCCCCTCGCCGGGTTTGGCGGTATAGATGCAGCGAGCTCAAGTAATGTTTTATCAAAAAGATAAAAACTAGAGTTATTTAAATTGCTTGGTGCATCATTTTTCGAAGGCTTCTCAACTATTCGTACAAAGTTATCTTCTGCGTCTTTCTCGATGATACCAAATTGTGAAACTTTCTCCCATGGGATCTCATTGCCAAATAGCGCAGCCGTTGTCCTATTCTCATCGGCTAGTGCAATCATATCAGCCGCATTCGAACCACCATCTTCACGGTAAAAGAATTGATCTCCCATAATCACGAGAACTGATTCATTTGCCTCGACATAATCCACTCCGAGTCCCGCTGCCACCGCTGTACCATATGGGCCATTACTCGGCTGGGCAACAAAGTGAAATGTAATCGCTTTGAGCGGCGCAATCAGCGCTAGAAGATCGTCTCTATGTATACGCTTCAAATAGTCTTTAAGTGGAATATTAGACCGGTAGTAGCTCTGCAGCTGGCTACTCTGCTCACCGACCACAAAGATAAACTCGGTGATACCGGCCTGAATACAATCCTGCACAATGTAGTCAATCACCGGACGATTCCCTACAGGCAACATACACTTCTCGATTGACTTAGTGATCGGCAAGCGGCGAGTCCCCCAGCCAGCAACCGGTATGATAGCTTTTGTGATCATTTATGTTCCTCGAGCAGTGCCTTAACGCGCATTTCATTGGTACCATTTACCAGATTCGTAAAGCCATGTTGGCGGAGCATCATACTACACGTATTGCTGCGCTGACCGCTACGACAATAGAGAATAATCTTTTCATCTTTTGGTACGGTCGCCAACACCTTGGGTACGCCACCAGTCATAAATTCCATCGGAGGGATATTGACCGCACCATTAACGTGACTGGTAGCATACTCGTATGGCTCTCTCGTATCGACAATGATCATGCTATTTCTTCGTGGCCACAGGTGGTGTTGGAACAGTGTAGTTTGGTTTGCGATAACCATTGAGTATAGTCAGGATCAAGGCACCAGTGCCAAAAACAGCGACCGCAATCAACACAATGACGTTCAGTATTGGTACCATACAAACGATGAACAACAAAATCGCACCGACGAGCGCCAGAAGAAGGACATTATTGATCGCTGGGTAGAAAATAGTGCGTGCCAGATAGTAAGCAGCGAATGGAAACGCCACCATTTTTATGATAACGTCGACGAGAATTAGGAGGATAGCAAGCGGCATACCCACACCCGTCAACGCCAGCAGAAGTGCTACCACCGGTGCCGCTAGCTGAAATACCAGGCCAACCAATGCTGTCATACCGAGCTTGGTGCGCATCACCTGGTAAGATCGCTCGAAGTAACGTGGCATCAGAAGCGCGAGCGCTAGAGTAGTAACAACAACCATTGTGCCAAGCAAGAACACAAATCCGACAATCGCTCCCGCAGTGTTGCTACCCAATTGTTCGTTATTCGTCTCGTTAGTGAATGCTACCTTCCCGCCAACTGTACCCGCGGCTGGCTGCTGTTCATTCTTGCTCCAGTATGCTAAATCACCCGCAATTGCTGGTTGACCGGCAAGTGTGAGGGTTTCTGTTGCCACATGCGCACCACCGCGTACCGTACCGCTCACCTGCACCATTTGACCAGCAACTGCCAAATCTTTACCGACCGTGCCATCAACCGTAAAGTTCTGTCCGAAACCGTTCAGGTCTTTGGCAATTTCTGCACCACGCGAAACAGTAACGTCCTGGCCCATAGCCGAAACTGTCCCGCCAACTTTTCCATTTACCATGACGATCTGACCGGCAACTCGAACGTCTTGGCTCACAGCGCCGTTAACGGTAATTTTCTGCCCACCACAAATGACGTCGCCATTAACCGTACCGTTGACCGTCACATTTTGTCCGGCACAGTACAAGTCACCATTGATTGTCCCTTCAACCACCACTGTCTGGGCAGCGGCAAAATAAGCACCGTCGTGTACCACACCTTTGGCCAATACAACGCTGCCATTATCGGCTTCGTTTGACTGAAAAGTTGATACCGCGTTTGTTGGAGGAGATAGGGCGAACCACCCACCGACTGTTATAAACAGCGTTGCCACCATCATTACTACCCTTTTCATGCACCCCTCCTTCGATGATGATACTTGTTACTGGTTTTAGTATAGCACTTACGATTGCTTGGGAATAATTACCCAAAGAATAATGTAAGGCAGTACGCCGGGCAGTCCACCAGGAAGCGCCAGCAGCACAAAACCAATGCGTACAAGTGTCGGATCAACGTTAAAATATTCGCCCAACCCGCCGCAAACACCTCCAAGCATTTTGTTAGTACGAGAACGATATAATTTTTTCATAATCATATTATACTGTGTGCGCGCAAATCTCGACAAATGCTCGGTAGACATGCGCTCCAGTGGCGTCCGACTCGGGGTGCCACTGCATGCCGTAACGGTTGCCACGTCCCATGCAAGCTTCAATCACCCCGTCCGGTGCCGTCGCAGTCATGCGAAACCCTTCAGCTAATCGTCCGATCGCTTGGTGGTGACGCGACTCGATAGTTCTATGGCTGCCATCTGGTATACCGAGAAAATTCTCGGCGAAGTAGACCTCGTGTTTGGTATTTGTGTGTCCAACCGATTCCGGATACTGCGCCCCGATATCTTGCAGTAGCGAGCCACCATAATACACATTGAGGCGTTGCATGCCGTAACAAATGCCAAGAATCGGCACCCCAGCCTTGTCACAGGCCGCAATCAGTTGATCTTCCCACTCAAATCGTGAGGTGGGTTCAAGATGCGTAACCGAACTCAAGCGTTCCTCACCGTAGTAAGTTGGGTCGATATCTTCACCGCCCGATATAACGATGCCATCGCACAGCGCGACAATTTCGTCCGCTAACATATGAGGATTCAGAACTACCGGCAGCGCGCCAACACCACTCAAAGTTTCTAAGTAATCTCTGCGCAGAAAAATACGCGGGATATCATCACCAAAGTGCACCCCGTCATCAAACCCCGGGACAATACCAATGACCGGTCGCATGTCTCGTGTTACCGACACGCTACTTTGTCACTCGTGCCAACGTAATCTGAAGTAGCACGCCTTCTGCTTTCACCTGCTCACTATGCGCTGCCTCAGCTATGCTATCGTTCATTACTGCTAGCGTCTCGCCGCAAATTGCGTCTTGGTGTTCTAGAATGGCTTTTGTCAGTTCAGCATCATCCGTCTCGAGCCTCAGCGAAATACGGTCATCGACTTGCAGGCCAGCATTCTTGCGCGCATTTTGTACAAAGCGAATCACTTCACGCATGAGTCCTTCGCGCTTTAGTGCCGGCGTAATATTTTCGTCAATCGCGATGTCTTTACCAATTTTTACCGCTTTGACATTGAGTTCATCTTTCAAAATACTTTCGACATCAACACGTTCACCCAGCTCGGGAATCGTAACACTCGCCAGCGGTTGACGAACTTTCAGCCC
The DNA here is from genome assembly GCA_039809225.1 of Saccharimonas sp. (SeqCode). Classification (GTDB taxonomy): domain Bacteria; phylum Patescibacteriota; class Saccharimonadia; order Saccharimonadales; family Saccharimonadaceae; genus Saccharimonas. The sequence continues at coordinate 8,876 of JBDHUN010000005.1, read as the reverse complement.
AGCTCTTGCCCGCAAACTAAGGCCTTCGTTGACGTATTCGCGAACTCGCTTCATTTCATCCAAAATAGCTTCGTCTACAGAATAATTCGTCGGCCAGTCAAGCAAGTGAACCGACTCCTGGCCACCACCCAATTTTTGATATAATTCTTCGGCCAAGAAAGGTGTAAATGGCGCCAGAATCACCGCCAGTTTTAAGAGCACATAATGCAACGTGCGATACGCCTCTGATTTATCGCCATCATCGTCTGACTTCCAAAATCGTCGGCGCGAACGACGCACATACCAGTTGCTGGCGTCTTCAATAAAGGGCAAAATATCACTCATAGCATCAGGGATATTGTAATTATCCATGTGTTCGGTGACATGCTGATTAAGCTGATGGATACGGCTGACAATCCATTTATCAAGTGGGTTCGTGAGCTTATCCATATCAACCCGTATCTCAAACGACTTCTCAGTTCCAGGACGAGACGAGGATTCGGGAGTATCGGACTGAGCGGTATTTGAGATACCGCGAAGGAGAAACTCATCCGAAGACGAAGTATCGTACGGAAATGTGAAGTCGTCGACCTCGGCGTACATCGTAAAGAAATCGTACATATTCCAAATCATACTGAGCTTGCGTGCGACGTCGGCAACGTCCTTGTCTTTGAGGCTGAAGTCCTCGCCGTTGGTCAGCGGGCTCGCGAGCAATAGGAAGCGCAGGCTGTCGGCGCTATACGTATCCATGAGTTCATTTGGATCGGTGAAGTTACCGTAACTTTTGCTCATTTTGCGGCCATCATTGCCGGCGACGTTGCCGGTGACGATGCAGTTGTTGAAGGCATTTTTGCCAAAGAGCCCGACATTGACCGCGTGCAGATAGTAAAACCAGGCGCGAACCTGTCCGATGTATTCGCTGATGAAATTACCCGGGAAATTCTGTTCAAACTTCTCTTTGTTCTCGAACGGATAGTGGAACTGCGCATACGGCATCGAGCCGGATTCAAACCAACAGTCCATGACTTTGTCGATACGCGTGTACTCTTCGCCGTCAATCGTAAATTTCACGTCGTCGATCCACGGCCGGTGGTAGTCTTCAAGTTCGACTCCGCTGAGCTCCTTAAGCTCGGCATACGACCCGACGACTTTGACCTTGCCGCTCTCCGATTTCCAGACCGGCATCGCCGTCGCCCAGAACCGGTCACGGCTGAGATTCCAATCTGGTGCTTGCTCGATGGTGTTTTCCCAGCGGCCATGTTTGACATGCTCCGGGAACCAGTTGATTGGCTCGTTTTGCTCCAGCATCTGCTGGCGCTGCCCCGCGATATCCATGAACCAACTCGGATGCGCGCGGTACATGAGGCGCGTGCCGCAGCGATGACAGTGCGGGTAGCTGTGCCGGATGTAATCAATTTTCCAGACGATGCCGCGCTCGCGGAGGTCCTTCGCGATCTGTTTGTTGGTCTCCCAGACGTTCTGACCCTCCCAATCGCTTTCGGTAAATACGCCATTTTCGTCGATTGTATGAACAACAGGAATTTTGTTTGCCTGCGCCAGCACGAAGTCTTCCTCGCCATACGCCGGCGCGAGATGGACAATACCCGTTCCCGCTTCGGTCTCGACGTAGTCAGCGTGCCAGACACGGTGCGCACCCTCACCGCGATTGACGCCAAGCAAAGGCTCATAACGAAGCCCGACGAGGTCGCTGCCTTTCATGTCATCATGAACAATTTCGACTTCATGATCTTTGAAAAGCTCCTCGACTTTTTCTGATGCAACAATCAGCAATTCTTTGATACCGTCAATACGAAGTGCGGTATAATCAACATCCGTATTGACGGCAAGCGCCGTATTCGCAGGTAATGTCCACGGTGTCGTCGTCCATGCCATTAAGTACGCCGGGCCCATCGTTTTATATTTTCCGTCACCATATTCTTGATCGGGCAGTAGATGAAACTTCACATACACACTCGGATCGGTCACATCCTGGTATGCACCAGCGTCCATGGTAACTTCAGCCTTAGAGAGCGGCGTGGCGTCGAGCGTGCAATACATGAGGACTTTTTCGCCTTCATAAATCTTGCCCTGGTCGTAGAGCTTTTTGAAGCCCCACCAGATCGATTCCATGTATTCTTTGTCCATGGTTTTGTAGGCACCCTTGAAATCGACCCAGCGACCGATCCGGTCGATCGTGTCTTCCCATTCGCTGCCGGTCTGCACCATGTTTTCGCGGCAGGCGACGATGTATTTTTCAAGGCCATAATTAATGACATCTTCGCGCGAACTGAGTCCTAGTTTTTTCTCCGTGAACCGCTCCGCCGGCAGCCCATGGCAATCCCATCCCCAAACACGCTCAACGCGCTTGCCTTTCATCGTCCAGTAGCGTGGCACGGCGTCTTTGATGACTGAGCTCAGCAATGTTCCGGTGTGCGGCACACCAGTGATAAACGGTGGCCCGTCATAAAACACATAGGCGTTGTCTGCTGGCCGCTGCTCGACTGATTTCTCAAACGTCTGGTCTGCCTTCCACCGCTTCACCCAATCTTTTTCATACTCTAGTGCTCGTCGCCGCGTGCCTGATTTGAATCTCATTGCTTGTCTCCCTTACGCACCATTCTTACTGTTGGGATTTTACCCTTAAATAGCTCAGAAGCAGTATTTTCCTTAACAAAACCGTATTTTTCATAGAAAGCAATTGCCCTTGCGTTATAACTCGCAACTTCCAACTCACAGTCTCCACTGCCTACCCATTCTAGTGCACCTTCCATCATCTTTTGAGCCAGCCCTGTTCCATGTGTACTCTTATCGGTATACATTCCCCAGAGGTGTTTAGTCGTAGACGAGGTTGTATTGACATGAATCAAGCCTACGATCTTATCACGCTCAGTTGCGACCCGATAATAGTGTGTCGGATCACCAAAAACGGCGCTAAGATGCTTCTTGGACTTTTGCATTGATTCCGCCTCCATCCAACTCGCGGTTTCTTCGGCCAGCCACTTCTTTGACACGCCGAGATCATCATTCTCATATGTATCTCGCCATGATTCGGCTTGCATTTGCCGAATATCTTCGACATCCTCAAGAGTCGCAGGTCTGATAGTGTATCTCGGTATCGGCTCAGTCTCGTGGCTCATAACTTCTCCCAATTAAAAATCCCTTCTTCGTCACTGGAACCGCCAGCCGGCGATGGTACCATCCAGTTTCTAAAAAGAGATTCTTTTTAGCGCTTTATTTGTTCGGTCTATCGTGCCGATACGGTGAGGTCTACTTGGCTTGTGCCGTTCTTCTCACTGACATTCGCGGGTGATGACCGCTTATCTGCCAGACAGCAGAGTGTCGCAAGGTCAATTATACCATATGAGAAGAGCATGGTGAGTTGATTACATTAATGGCAGTCATTCTGCGGCAAAGAAGTGCTTTGCTCACGTCCGCATTCAGCGCTAATGTCCAAGCGCCACCATTTGTCGAACCATTCGGGTTGTCGACAGTGATTCGTTGCGAATTAGAACCAAACGTGCCCGTGCTGGTCTGCGTTGAAGTCGAAACCGCTACAGCCCCCATCGCAAAACTCGGGCTCGCCACAACCGCACCCCCCGAATCACGCACGCTCGTGCTAAATAACACCTGCCGTAATCGACTGAGTCAGCTGTGAATTGGCTGTTGTCGCCGCATACACCATAGGTGCCATTAAAAATACTAGCCCCATAGTTACGAGTACACTACCTGTCAGTTGTCTTTTCATTTGTCTTTTCCTTTTTATCTCAAATGTATCTAGAACACTAATATTATAATCTAAGCATAATCAATATGTCAATAGGAACATGGGTATTCTGTATAAAAGTATCAACTAGCCTACCACAGCCACGGCTGTTTCTTGACTGTTTTGTGCGAGAGCCACCAGTTTGTCAGGCTCCATTCACGGCGCCCAAACGCTACCGCACATAACACCAGTGCGTAGACGATATGATCGTCAATAACCGGATTGTTTTCGAGCGGGATCTCAGCGGCCCACATCATGAGTAGCAAGAGCGTGCCGGTAACCGCCGCAACTCGCAGTCCGATGCCAAGGACCAGTGCCAGCCCTATGCCTAAGAGACCGAGCATAAATAGCCAGTCTACCCAAACTTGTCCGGCTAGTGACGTAAAGACGTCTTTGAATGGACTATCAGGGTTGACACCAAATTTCAAAAACCCTGTGGTTGGCGAACCGCCAGCGAGCCAAGCAGCAGCTGGCTTGGTCGCAAAGCCTAGTCCAAACAACTTGTCGACAAACGCCCACAAAAAGACAAACCCAACCATGACGCGTGCAATCGCGAGCGCATACCAGGCCTTCTCATAATTAACTGCTTTTTTAACCATTTTCCCTTCCCTTTCTTACAAAATGGATATGCTTATACTGTACCCCTCTCGAGCAGAAAAGAAAAGACTTACGAGTAAAACTTTTAATTAAAATAGTGCGTTGCCATACTTGAAGACAATCGCTGCTACCAGGATCGTCACAATACTAAAGAGGACGACCTTATCATAGCTTTTATCAACGTATGTTTTCAGCGTTGCCTCGAGCTTCTTTGGTAAATACAGATTATTCTCGCGGATGTTATACCGCGTAATAGCAAACCACACAAAGGTAGTTGTGGCCGTGACGAGCAGACACCAAGGGCAAAGCGCACCGATCATAAAATAACTCTGACTAAAGAGCCAGAAAGCAAAGATGAGACCGAGCGTGTAAAAGAACTGTGCAACCGCCATAAAAGCACGCGGAAATTTGACGCCAGCTAGCCCGGCGATTGCGACGGTGATCACAACCGGTTCAGCAATGAGTCCAAGGAAACTATTGGGAAAACCAAAAATATGTGCTGAGGGATGAACGCCAACCGTGGCACAATTCAGTACCAGGTTGATGCTACAACTTAAAATTGCGTGCGGGTTCTTAGCTAGTTCGATCGCTTCTACCGAAAGGACAAATGAAGCAATCAGGCTACAAATCGCCCCCACCAACATGCTAGCAAATATCCACCGATCATCACACAACTTTTTATTTTCGTGGGTGAAATACTCTTTAACTCTGTGAAACATAATAACTCACCTCGCTAATAGTTGGTAAACTTTCGCCGCGCCAAATATTCTGCACTTGGCCATCGTCACTCAGCGCAATGATCGTCGGATACTCGACAATATCATAGGCTCGACAAAACATTTCGCCTTCTGTCGACTCTGGATCTAGCACCTCAAGTGTTCTGCCGGTCTGTCGAGTAAAATTGCCAAGAAAGGTCTCGACGTCTCGAGCGTAATCTGTATTATCTTTGGTTACTACCACCACGCGCATGATGCACCCTCTATTTACTGGCCTTTCGCTGCTCCAAAATCTTCACAAAATCATCAAGTGTTCTAAATTTATGAAACACACTGGCAAACCGCACATAGGCCACTTCATTACACGCCGCTAGCTCGTCCAATACAAATTCACCAATTTGTTTTGACAACACTTCACTTTCACCGAGCTCGTAGAGTCGTTCCTCAACAATATTAATAATATTCTCCACCTCAACTTCTGACTTGAAGAACTTCCCGACTGAACGACGAATAGCCGTCGCTAATTTTTCACGGTCAAATAGCTCGCGGGTGCCATCTTTTTTGATGACGGCGAGATTCGGATGCTCAATCCTTTCGTACGTCGTAAAGCGATGCTTTCCGTCCATTGTCTCGCGGCGACGACGAATGGTGATACCATCAGCAGATTCGCGTGACTCAAGTACTCGGCTATCACCAATCTTGAAACTATGCGCCATCATCACGCACCCCTACGATTCGTTAGTGTGATTATGCTTTTTGCGGCGGCGCAGAAACGCCGGCGTATCATCGTCATCATCTGGCGTATCTGTATGATTCCAAATATCATTCGTGGTTTCGCTCGCAAAGTGCTCAGCGGCAGCTGTGTGGTCAAGATTCATATCAATGCTATCGACTGCTTGATCAACCGAGGCATCATGGTGTTCCAAGCTAGCTGGCTTTTCTACTTCTTCAGCCTGTTGGTCAAAGTAAGCACTATCAAACCCTGTAGCGATGACAGTGATAATAAGTTCATCTTCTAGCTCTGGCTTGAGTGTTGCACCAAAGATAATATTGGCATCAGGCGACACAGCGCTGGTGATAATCTCCGCAGCTTCCTGAATCTCACTCATGCTCATATCATAACCACCGGTGACATTAAACAGTACGCCCTTGGCACCATCGATCGACACTTCGATCAGTGGTGACTCGATAGCTTGTTGCGCAGCCTCGGCGGCCCTGGTTTCACCACTTGCGCGACCAATACCCATCAGCGCCGAACCGGCATTACTCATAATTGCCTTGACATCGGCAAAGTCGAGGTTGATGAGGCCGTGTTCAGTAATCAGCTCTGAAATGCCCTGGACACCTTGGCGTAGGACGTCATCGGCAATTTTGAAAGTCTCTAGTAGCGGCGTACGACGGTCGATTGTTTGCAACAACCGGTCATTTGGAATGGTGATCAATGTATCAACTTGCTTGCCAAGCTGTGCAATCGCCCACTCAGCGTTGGTACGACGTTTCTCGCCCTCAAAGCTGAATGGCTTTGTCGCCACACCAACTGTCAGGATACCAAGATCACGTGCCACTTCAGCCACAACATGGCCACCACCCGAGCCGGTACCACCGCCAGCGCCAATAGTGACAAAGACCATATCGGCGCCCTCTAGCGCGTCGCGGATTTCATCAATCGATTCCCTCGCAGCCGCCTCACCAACTGCCGGATCAGCCCCTGCACCGAGGCCATTCGTAGTATTGTGACCTAAATGAATTTTGACATCTGCTTTAGAATTATGGAGTGCCTGTGCGTCGGTATTCATGGCAATGAATTGCACACCGGTCAGCCCCGCGTCTTTCATGCGATTAACTGCTGAACCACCCGCGCCACCAACACCCACCACCTTGATGCTGGCAAAGGTTTGGATCTCGCTTGGTTTTACCTCAGGCATACTGCGTCACACTCCCCTTATTCATATTGAGTACTAATCTTGTTCTAGTATAGCATTATTGTTCACAGATGAAAAATGGTAAACGGAACGGTAGAATAGCTACGCCTTGAATCGACCGAGGATACTCTTGAACAATCCACCTGCATTTTTTGCCGACAGTTTCGCAGTTTTCAATTTCTTGCCACCACTAGCTGGTTGGGCAGCACCCTCTGCATCAATCAACATCAAGCCAACTGCTGTTGCAAACTCTGGTTTGTCGATATTATCGGCCACACCGCCAAACCCCGTAGCTTTACCGACACGTACCGCTAGCCCGAGCTGTTCTTTGGCATACTCTGCGATGTGCTTCATATTTGCTGTCCCGCCCGTCAGCACAACGCCGCTTGGCAATTGCCCGGCGCGACCAGCTTTTTTGAGCTCATGCTGCACCGCCTCAAATATTTCCTCCAGCCGCGCCTCAACGATCTCGTCAATTTCATGAGTATTAAACGACAAAATATCGCCGCCATGCTTTACGCTAACTCCTTCGTTATCACCACGTCGCACCGCCGATGCGTGCGCAACCTTCACTTTCTCAGCCACTTCCGGATCAGTCTTCAGTCCAATAGCGAGATCATTAGTGATATTCGCACCACCGACCGGCACAACGCCAACAAACTGCAAGTCGCCCTCCTCAAATACCGCGACGCTGGTCGTTGCTCCACCCAGATCGACAACCGCGACGCCACTTTCCATTTGGCTCTCGTGCAGAACAGCTTTGGCGGCCGCCATTACCGACGGTATGAGCGCACTTGGCGCAACCGTTGCCATATCGCTGGTCTTTTGCAAGTTCACGACGTACGGTGCCATTGCCGACACCACATTGGCATTGATCTCTAGTCGAGTCCCGTTCATACCGAGCGGATCTTTGATCCCGCCCTGGCCATCAAGTGTATAACTGAACGGAACTACTTCAAGAATTTCACGGTTTGGCGGTACTTTGCCCGTTGTTGCGACTTCTTCGAGTCGCGCCAAATCTTCTTCGTTGATCTCATGATCGGCCATGCCAACCGCGATCATACCGTCGGCTTTGGTGCTGACAATATGCGAGCCGTTGATACTAATCGTCGCCGCATTGACCTCATGACCACTCATACGCTCGGCTTCTTCGAGTGCTTGGTCGATAGCGTGTGCCGGACCGGCCAGGTTCACGACTGTCCCCTTGCGCATACCACTGTTTACCGCCTGGCCGACACCGACAATTGTTGGTGTGCCAGTCGTCGGATCAACATGCCCCACTACCGAACGAATCATGGTCGTTCCAATATCAATGCCGACTGCATATCTGGATTGTTCTTGCATATGGAAATATTATAGCATAAGCATTAGGTATGAAAATGATCCTTGCCCCGAAGGACAAGGATCTTGAGAAGAACGTGAGTCTAGTACGATAGAGCCTTTGTAGACTCTTTGTACGACAATACTCCGCCCTTGCTTGTCACGGTGTACGTCTCGGTCGATTTCCACCGTCGAAGGCCTTCGAAGTCGTGTTGTGTCCGAGTGCCAACGAAAACCCAGTCACCGGAAGACGGTGTCAGAGACAGCGTCACTGGCACAACACTATTCTCCTCGTCAGTCGTCCGTTCGACGATTGCGACGCCGGTGCCATCGGGCGAGATTTCACCCATCCGTAGACTCCAATGTGTCAGCTGAAGGGTAATCTCAGCATCACGCCGTGCCTCGAAAAGCTGCGACCAGTTCCGCCTTCCTGCGTTCCCGTACCCCAACTTGTCGCAAGCACGAAACGCCTCATCTGCTTCACCATAACGCCTCATTGCCTCCTTCAGTTCCTCAATCTTAGGAAATGACGTCAGCGTTGTGTCTTCGACAAGAAACAATTTGAGCGCCTTGGCAACA
>JBDHUN010000004.1:0-66831 GCA_039809225.1 Saccharimonas sp. (SeqCode) | reverse complement strand
CCCCCCGCCGCTTTTTACCGTCCAGCTCGACCATCGCAATTCCGTAAGTTCCCGGATGATCTTTGGCATAATTTTTCATCAGCGCGGCCAGCCCGGCATCGCTCGGGCTGTAGGTGCGCGTGAACTGCTCGGTCGGCGGCACAACTTTTGTGATTGCGCTCGCTGTTGTTTTGTCGCCATTCACAGCTGCTGTTAGGTCACTCACTGTCGCCGGCACGTCAAGCGCCTGGCCTGATGCGCCATTCTGACGCGAGATCTCGGTAAAATCGCGTGTCGTAATATACGATACGCCGGGAGCAACTGCGACTTTCGCGGCCACATTTTTACCGAGCCACCCACCGGCGCGGTCGCCATTAATACTCACCGCGATGTCTTTGTCTTTACTCGCAAAATCGAGCCACGACATGATGTCACCAGCGGCAATTGTAACTGTCTGATCGCCCACCTGTAGTGCGACGCCTTGACTCAACCGCGTATTCAATTCGTCAGCTTTCGTCTGAGCTGTCGTATTGCCAATTGTGGCCGCAACTTCATCGCGCGCTACCCGCACATCAGTAGCCGATTGTAGTCTGGGAGTCACTTTTTTGATACTGGTCAGCACATCTTTTTTGTCACACTTGCCGCCAGGTTTACTGGGCACCACCGTTAGTTTGTCGCCACTGGCCTTTAACGTGGCATCGACTGGCTGCTCGACACAACTCGGCATGATGTATTTCTCGACATAATCATCAAACTGATCACCAAACGTCGGTGCCGGTACACTTGACTGTTTGAGTCCGGCCCACAGCAGCGATGTCGGCACAAAACGCAAATAGAGCGGATAGTCCATGCGTTCGAGACGTTTGGTATTATCAATCGTTACATCGGCTGCCGCTAGCTTGGGCGACGTTACTGACTTGGTGCCGCTCCCCATATAAATATTAATTGGGTGGGTATCGTAGGCATCGTTTAGCTTCTTGGTAATATCGGCGCGTTTGGCCATGCTGGCATCGATGCCATCGATCTTGGTAAAAGGTAGTAGTCGATCACTTGGGTAAACGAGCTGTACAACAATCATGAGGAATAGCAATGCCAGACCGCCACGAACCAGCCATTGTTTCTTGTCTTTCAGTCGAACACGCGACGTACGTTTCGTTGTCGGCAGATTGTGCTTTCGCATACCCTAATTATATCAGTTATGCTAGTTTCGATTCGTGTGCCGCTTTGTATCCGAGGATATCAAGCGCAGCCATTAGGGTTTCAATTTCCTTGGCATGCTTGTCGTGGTCAGCTTTCAGTTCGTCAATTTTCTGTAGGATTTCTTGCTCAGCGCTATTCGCGACTACCCCGATCCGATTTGGTGAAGCTTCACCCGGCGCGACTACCTCGAGTGTCCGCGCCGAATTATCTTTTTTAACCAGCCACCCGCGTGCAATTAACCCATCGACGTGGGTTGCGACCGTCGAGACGCTCTTGTAATCTAGTGCGCGCATAATTTCTCGATAGCTCGGCCCGTAGCCATTGCCTTTAATAAACCCATCGATAAAACTAAGCAGTTCTTTTTGCTTTTTTGTGGGTCGTTGTTCCATCCCCTTCTCCTTTCACTATCATACTGGCGGCAAGTCCCCACCATACTATCGACACCGTATCGTCTGCCCACACTGGCAGGAGCAACCCAATCACCGCTAACCCCACGCCACTTGCAAAAACCGCCAGACTCATCCAGTCCCGTCGCTTCGCCCACAGTCGCGACAACACAACATAACTAATAGTGATAAACAGTAGCAGCCCCAACCAGCCGACTTCATGCGCCACAAAGAGATACTGGTTCTCAATAATGAATGGCTTTGACGAATCCAGTGACGCCGACCCGGTGCTGCCGATACCCGCACCCAGCGGTTGCGTCATAAGCCGTCGCACACCGGTGAGAAGCGACTCGACATGTCCGGCATTTGAATCAATTGTTGCCCCGGTAGTCGGATTATCATGAACAAACACATTCTTTACGAAATAACTGTCACGCGCCAACCATATACCACCCGCTAGCACTAGCGTGCCCAGCAGTAGTGTCATCCACGTCTTCCGCGGCAACTTTTTTCCCATGCTCACGACAATGATAATCACGACGGAAAGCAGTGCGCCCAACCAAGCACTGCGCGAATAACTTATCCAAAGCGCCACGGCACTACCAGTGGCGAGCATTGCATGAAGACTTTTGATGCGCCAATCCGTAACAGACCGCTTGACTGCCACCCCATAGGCAACTGCCCCTGCCAATACCATCATGGCGTAGGCACCGAGCGGATTTGGCCCGCGCAGTGTTGAATTAAACCGCACAAAATCAGGGTTTTTATCGACTGTCAGGTAGGGCTCGATCGTGGCGCGCCCATAGCCAAGATGTGTCAGAAAATCTCGTGGCAACAGCAATTCCATAGCCGCAAATCCCACTACTAGGCAAGCTCCGCCGAGTGCCGTGTACAAAAAAGCGCGACGATAGAAAGGGTATAGTTGTAGAAATGTATATACCGCTACAAAAAAGGCAATAAATCGTAGATCGATCATCAATCCGGCGATTGTTTGCATGAGCGGCAACCTCGCGACCAACGCCACCAGTCCATGGAGTAATCCGTATCCTGCAACTAGCCACATTAAGCGGTCCCGAAACAACATGCGCCATTGCTTGCGACGTGTGTAATCAACCGCCAGCAATACCAGCGCCAGCAAAAGCAACAATTCCTTCCATGCTTTAACTATGTCAGCTATGGCCGGCCAGTGACTACCGATAAAAACAGTTACTGGCGCATGGACCACAATCAGCCCCATAATAATGAGAAGTAGCCAGGCAATAATACGCTCGATTCGTAGCCATTTCATACTCCTATTGTAGCGGAAACTGCTATACTATGGGTACATCATGCCGTCGCGAAATACAAAATTTTACAGTCTTCTCCTGATGGCAGCCGACCTTATCGTGCTTGCAATCGTGTTTGCTGTTGCCTACTACGTCCGCACTCAGCTTGACCATCGCGTCTTGTTGCATGCCGTTTACTCTACTGAGTATGTTTTGGGTTTTGCTGCAATTGCACCAGTCTGGTTGCTGATATTTGCCTCGCTTGGTCTCTACTCTAGTCATGTCTATGGTCGCCGCTTGGTCGAATGGAGCCGGATTATTCTTGGCACCTTTATCGGCATCTTGCTGGTAATCGGCTGGGAGTACGCCACAAATGTTCACATTTTTCCAGCGCGTCTCGTTGCCCTCTATGTCTTCCTTGGCTCAACGCTTGCCATCATTCTGGTGCGTGAAGTTATCCGTGATATTCGCAGTGAGCTCTATCGCTATGGACGTGGCGTTAGTCGAGTCTTGATCGTCGGTAACTCAGCCGCAACCACCGATATTGTCGAGGCTCTGCAAACCACCCACCATTCGGGCTATCATGTGGTAGCCTTTGCTGGTCCAGCCACACTACTGCCGCCGCATCTTGGCATCGCACGCTATGCCAAGGTCGAACAGGCCTTAAAGGACATCCACAAGCTTCATATTACGACTATCATTCAGACCGATCTATACGATAGCGAAGACCGCAATCACCAGATCCTGGGTGCCGCTCAGATCAATCACATTCAGTATAACTTCATACCAGGAGAACCGGAATTTTACACCGGCAAGAATACGGTCGACGTCTTCCTCGGTTATCCGATGATTACCGTTAGTCAGACACCACTGATCGGGTGGGGTGCGATTCTTAAAAGAATTTTTGACTTCTTCGTTTCACTCATTCTCCTCATCCTGTTGTCGGTTATTTTGCTCATCATTGCGCTGCTACAAAAAAGTTTGGCACCCGGGCCCATCCTTTATAAATCAAAACGCCTCAGTCAATTCTCGCGCCCGATCACCCTCTACAAATTTCGTACCATGGGGGCCCAGTACGGCAAAAAGGACGCCAGTGAAGAATTCGAGGACATGGGACGGCCCGATCTTGCGAACGAATACCGCACAAACCACAAAGTGGTCGATGACCCGCGTATTACTAGTTTTGGCAAATTCCTGCGCGAAACATCGCTCGATGAACTGCCGCAAATTTTTAATGTTATTAAAGGCGACCTCAGTTTGGTTGGCCCCAGGCCTATCTTGCCGCAAGAAGTCAAATTTGCCCCTACGCGCACCGCTCTACTGCATAGCGTAAAGTCCGGCGTCACCGGTCTCTGGCAAGTCTCTGGCCGCAGCGAACTGAGTTTCGAGGAGCGTATCGAACTCGAACTCTACTACGCCCAAAACTGGAGCTTCTGGCTAGACCTGCGCATCCTCTTCAAGACTATCGGTGTCGTCCTGCGCAAAACCGGAGCGAAGTAATGAGTCATCCGCGAATTGCTATTGTGTGTGATTTTCTGACCGTTATGGGCGGAGCGGAAAATGTCGTGTTGGCTATGCACGAAGCCTTTCCCGAGGCACCTATTTACACTGCTATATACAACCCCGATAAGATGCCAGCCTTTCGCAAATTGGACATACGTACTACTCGATTACAAAAAATGCCAAAACGCCTCAGGAACTACCATAAGCTATTTCCTATGTTGGCCGTCAAAGCCATGCGCCAGCTCGACCTCTCGCAGTTCGATATTATCCTCTCTAGCTCTTACCTTCATGGCCACCAAGTTACCAAATCTCGTCCCGACCAGGTGATTATTAATTATTGCCATACACCGCCGCGTTATTACTGGAGTCATTACGACGAATATCGCCGTGACCCGGGTTTTGGCAAGCTAAACCCGTTGATTCGCACCCTCATGCCGTTGATGGTGCCGCGTCAGCGCAAGCTCGATCTCGAAGCAGCCAAGCAAGTCGATGTTTTTATCGCTAATTCGACTGAAACCCAAAAACGCATCAAACAATATTACGGTCGCTCTGCTACCGTCGTTCACCCAGCGGTCGACATCACCCGCTTCAGCCCGGCACGTGAACGCGGTGAACATTACGTCACCATCGGCCGCCAGCTACCCTATAAACGGTACGATTTGGCCGTGCAGGCGGCTACCGCGCTTGGCAAGAAACTATATGTCTTTGGCAACGGCCCGATGCATGAAAAACTCGTCGCGCTGGCCGGCTCTACGGTTGAGTTTCGTACCGATCGTTTTGGCGACGCGTCGGATGCCGAATACGAACGTTTGCTCTCGACAGCTCGCGGGTTCATCTACCCTGCCGAGGAAGATTTCGGTATCGTCAGTGTCGAAGCACTGGCCGCCGGCACACCAGTTATTGGCTTGGCGCGTGGGGGCACCACGGATATCGTTACCAGCGAAGAAGTTGGAATATTATTTGATCATCAAACTGTCGATGACGTCGTACGCGCCATCAAGCGAGCCGAAACCAAACAATTCTTTCCCAGCAAACTGAACCGCACCGCTCGGCGTTTCGACAAAAGCCTCTTCATCACCAAACTGCGCAAACTTGTTCACGACCAGAGCCCATAGCATATGAAAACCCGCTCTATTGCTAGAGCGGGTATCCTCCGTAGAGTGGAGCGTCACAGGCCCCGTTGCGCCTGCTCGAGCATCAGGGTCAGGTTGTATGTCGGGTGATCGTACATCCCGATATACGACATGCTGAACGAGGCGTTGTCGGCCTGCCAGCCCACCACCGTGAAGACTCCTCCTGGGCAGCGGTAGGCCGTGCGCGTCACCGTCGCCGAGATGTAACCGGCGATCACCAGGTAGTCGGGCCCGAACCGCTTCTCGCTGAGGACAGGCCCCTGCGTGAAGGGGCAGATGTGCTCGACCAGCGACATGAACTTGCTGGTCGGCTGCCACGGGGACTTCCCGTCGCCGGCGATCGTTAGTTCGGGCTCGACGGGGTTTCCGTTGTAGTTCCCGACGTCGACGACTGAGCTGCTGAACCATGCTACCTCAGCCGCCGAGTCGTCCGTGCGGGTATACACGCCTGGCACCTGCAAACTGACGCCACCCACGATGATTCCAGTGGTTGGTCCATCTGGCGTATTCTGCAACGTCGTGGTCGGCTTCGGTGTGGTCGTCGAGGATGACGGCTTGGTCGATGACGCACTTGGCTTGGTGGTACTCGAGCTGGTCAACGACTTCGTCGCGGTGCTGGTCGGCTTCTTGGTCGACGTGCTGGACGACGGCTTCGACGCCGTCGATGAGACGGTGCTCGTCGGGACGTGCGTCGAGGTCATCGAAGGGCTCGTCGGCTGAGCTGCCGGTGTCGATGACGACGTGGAGCGCAAGCCGAAGAAGCCGCCGATGAATACGGTCGCGAACATGAGCAAAAGCACAATACCGAGACCGATCCAAACCTTTGTGCGCTTGGACATGCTAAACTCGTTCCTCTCGAAGGACGGACCTCATGAGGACTTCATGGGGTCATTGATATATATTATAGCACACTAGGTAAAAAGAGTCAATGATTAAATAGAGGCGACGCTGCTAATTCAATCCACCAGCACCCCAGCCATAACCTGGGTACATCATGGCTTTGTGATAATCGCTAATCTTGTGCGCGCCATCAAGCGTATCACCAGACGCCGCAACATAAAGCTCACTCTGATTCTTGCTGTAGAGGACATAGCCATCGCCTACCCAGCCATAGGGACGATATTGACCACTACCAACTTGTTTGCTACCTGACAAATTTTGATCAGCAACGAATGCTACGTACTGGCCGTCCCGTGCCTCAGCCCAAAAAGCTCTATTGCCGCTTGGTGACATAAAGTAGGTGACATGGTTGTTATAAAATTCCGAATCAGCTACCTTGATGCTCACAACTTTGCCGCCGTTATACTCATAATATTCCGTCATACCCTCCGGCTTGCCGAGGCGGAACACCACCGAACCGGGTCGACGCATCCAGGCGTCACCATAGATGTCATTTGTTTCAGGAATTTCTTTGAGCGTACTGCGAACCGTACCATTCACACTCATAACGGCAGCCGGTCGATTTTTGTCGCTGTAATATTGGCTGTAGTTCCAATATTTTACATAGACGACTTTGCCATCCTGAATATATGCTGGTGACATCCGTTGTGCTGCCATATCGTAATAGCCCGTGCCAGCGCCAGCAGTCGAATCGACGACGACGCGGTCACCAGAAGCGGCGTCATAGCGTACCAATGTCTGAACACCGTTTTGCCAACTGCCAAGACGATTGTCGTACGTTTTGTAGTAGAATTTATCGCCAATCCATCCGACCGGCTCGAAGGTGGCATCATTGCCGTCAATCTCGCGTAGTTCTGGCTTTGCTGACGGCGTGAAATACACTTTTGGGCGATCGCCATCGCGCCGGGCGATCAGCACTAGATATTGCCAATTGGGTGACGGCAAGAGCGATGTGTCGTCGTCGGTCTCCTTGCCTGTGCCGCTCACCGCGACGGCCAGCGCACTGCCGTCTAGGTTCGCGCTCATAATATTAATCGTCCCTGTGCGTTTGCTCAAGAAATATACTTTACCGCTCGGAGTCAGCTTGACATCAACCTTGCGGTCGTCAGTCGCATTTACCGCAACGGTAAATGATTGATCATTGTAATTATCGGCTTTGACTGTTCCTGCTCGCTCTCCAGACTTGACCGACAAAACGAGGTTAGCGACACCACTCGCATCACTGACTGCTGTCGCATCCTCGACAGCCACTGTGGCACCGTTTACTGGTTTGCCGGTAATAGCGTTTGTGACGTTCATCATAACGGCTCGGCCGGTAGCTTTGATACTACGCGTTGTCCCTTGCGCTGCCAGTAGTATCGGCACCCGTTGCGTCACCGTCAGGCTCTGATAGTTCTTCTTGTTGATCGTCATGTCGTAATCGCCGACAGCTACATTCCGAAACACTGCTTTACCCTTCGCATCGGTGGTGGCATCATCGCGACCAAGCGATACCGTCGCACCACTGACTGGTTTTTTATTGCCTTCATCAACAACGGTAATTTCAACATCTTTTTTGAGGAACATACCGACAAATCCATAGCGCGTGAATGGCACAATCAAGACAGCAACAAGCAGCACGATGAGCACAACACTGCTTATCACCAATCGCTTGTGTTGTCGTACCCATGTCAGTTTATGCGGCTTTTCTTTAACAGTATGAAGCGGCTCGGTTGGTTCTGCCGCTGGCTTGTCTATCTGTTCTTGTTCATCGATCTCATCGACGGCGTCCTCGATGGCTCGCTCCTCGTCTTTTTTCATGCTATCTCCTCTGTTGACTAGTGTAAGTCAGCGAACAAGCATTAGCAATACTATTCCACTGTCACACTTTTAGCAAGGTTACGCGGTTGATCAACATCATTACCGCGCGCTACCGCGACGTAGTAGGCGAACAACTGCGAGATGACATTAAAGACCAGCGGCGTCAGGATATGTAACTTAGTGTTCACACGAATCACCGTCTCGGCCGGAACACGCTTGTCGGTGTCGGTAATCACGATAGCGTGGGCACCACGTGCATTCATCTCGATGAGGTTACTCTGAGACTTTTCGTAGAGCCAATTATCTTGTAGGTAGCATACCTCAAAAAAGTGATCGTCAATTAGTGCAATCGGCCCATGTTTTAACTCGCCCGCTGCGTAGCCTTCGGCCTGAATATAGCTGATTTCTTTTAGCTTCAAGGCACCCTCAAGTGCCGCCGGGAAGAGCGTGTCGCGACCAACGTAGAGCGCATGGTCATAGTGAGCATATTTGGCGGCAATTTTTTTGATGTCGGCCGAATGTGCAGCAAGCGTTTTCTCAATTTCGGTGGGCAATAGCTCTAATTCACGGATATATTCGTCGAGATCTTTGGTGCCAACTCCTTTTGCCTGGGCCAACATGAGGCCGAAAATGACCATGGCGGCAACTTGAGAGGTAAATGCCTTCGTACTAGCCACACTAATTTCAGCTCCAACATGCACATACACACCACCATCAACTTCACGCGCAATCGTGCTGCCAACGGCATTGACCACTCCTAGGCAACGCACGCCGCGGCGCTTGAGCTCCTCGAGACACGCCAGCGTGTCGGCCGTCTCGCCCGATTGTGACACAATCAGTGCCACTGAATTATCTGGCACGGAGAACGATCGATAGCGAAACTCCGAGGCGATTTCATTCTGAACTGTCACGTCATTCGTGAATTGCTCGATGATATACCCAGCCATGACACCAGCATAATACGCCGTGCCGCAACCAACGATAATGACGTTTTTGACTTCTCTCAGCTCATCGTCGGTCATATTGAGGCCACCAAGCTTGGCGCGATGCGTCGCTGCATCAACCCGTCCGCTAAGGGTCGAACGTACGCTCTCGGGTTGTTCATTAATTTCTTTGAGCAGGAAATGGTCGAAGCCTTTCTTTTGGATTGACTGCAGATCCATCTCAAGCGCCTCTACCTGCACATCGAGGGCTTCGTTATCAATCGTTTGTAGCTCTAGCCCGTCTGTTGTGCAGCGCCCGATTTCTCCGTCATGCAAATACACCACTTGGTCTGTATACCCGATCAAAGCCGAAGCATCGCTGGCAATATATGTCTCACCTTCGGCAATACCGACGATCAGTGGGCTACCTTTGCGTGCGACCACAATCTCGTTGGGATTTTTGACACTTATCACCGCGATACCATAGGCACCGACCACTATCTTGAGTGCACCGGTGACCGCCTCGAGTAATGATTCAGCTGACTGATACATATAGTCAACGAGCGCTGTCAGTACTTCGGTGTCAGTGTCGCTTTTCATCTCGTAGCCAAACTTTGCCAGCATCGATTTTAGCTCCTGGTAGTTCTCAATGATACCGTTATGCACCAAGTAAATATCGCCTGCTGCATGCGGGTGGGCGTTGCGTACACTCGGCGCACCGTGAGTTGCCCAGCGGGTATGACCGATACCGATCACGTCGCTGGTCTTTTTCGAAGCAACCTTGGCTTCAAGTTCCGCAACTTTTCCCTTGGCACGCAGGAGCGTCGCGTGACCCGTGTCGCTTAGTGTTACTACCCCAGCGCTATCGTACCCGCGATATTCAAGCCGTTTTAGTCCGCTAACGAGTAGTGATTGCGCCTGTTTGTCGCCGATATATCCTACAATGCCACACATAGTGCCGAGTTTCCTTTCACCCGCCCGGTTATTTTGAGCGAGTCTTCTCATTTCAGCCTACATTACTTATGGTAAGAAAAAGGTAGAAAATGTGAAAAACACAACGAATTGTATCTGTTAATGTTTATTGTATAAAAATCTACGATTGAATTTTCTTGGCAATATCACCGACTTTACGTGACTGGCTTTTATCTACCACGACAATTCCATCTGCTGTGACAGCCACCGCCACATTGTCTAGCCCGACAACAGCCACCGGTATGTCGAGATCATTCGTCACATAGCTATTATCCACGTCCATGAGGTGAGTGTTACCTCGCACCATATTACCGTCTTCGTCGTGTCTCGATACCGCATGAAGATCCTGGAAATTCCCGATGTCGATCCAATCAAAGGTGCAGGCAACAACATGTGCACCTTTCATCTTTTCGGACAAGACATGGTCGAGGATAGCACCTTCCTGCTCGTTATAAACTCGGTCTAGGTCAGCATCGGCGACATTATTAATAGCCTCAAATTCCCGATAACTCTCTGGGCTTTCGCGCTGAATCTCTCCCATTACATAATCAATCGTCGAGATAAAGTAGCCGGCATTCCAGAGGTATTGGCCGGTCTCGAACCATTTATTGGCGGTTGCTTGATCTGGTTGATATTTCCATGATTCGATCTCATAGACATTATTGCCGTGCTGAGTAGAACCTTTTTTGATATACCCCAACTGATTCGAAGCGTAGTCCGGTACGATCCCAAATTGCACCAGCTTTGCCCCATTTTTGACTGCCATTTCAGCATCACGTACCGTACGCTGAAATGTCTCAAGATCATGGATTAAATGGTCGGACCACAACACAAAAATAGGCTCATTACTCGGGCGCCCATCCTTTAAAATCCGACGAATCCCCAGATACAGTGCGTTAGCTACCCCTTTGCGCGATGGCTCGATGACGATATTGTCGGCAATTTCCGGCAATTGACGTTTCGTTTCCTCGGCAATCGGTGCACTCGTTACGACATACGTGGTATCAGAAAAATCTTTGACTCGATCATAGGTTTTCTGTAGCAGCGACCGGCCACTATCATCAATGGTAAGAAATTGCTTTGGTTTGTCCTTCGTGCTGAGCGGCCACAACCGCGTCCCCGACCCACCAGCGATAATCACAGTAATCATATACCTATTATACCGAACTCTTACTGTCTTGTATGGGTTTTTCGGCAACGACCAATACTGTTGTGCCTCCAGAAAAATCCATAAATTGATGTAGTTTAGCTTCTATGAACAAAAGCTTTGTAAAAAGACTGTTTATCGCCGGAGGTACTTCTACATAGGATGTATGGCTGTCTACTTTTGCGCCTGTTAATGTTTTCACTATACGAAACCCTGCCACTAACGGAAGTGAAAATACAATCGCATAGCTCAGCTTATGCACCTTATAGCCGTTAGTCTCTAACATACTGCGTAACGCGCTCCGACGGTAGCGGCGATGATGATGAAGTGCGACATCGTGCCCACTCCATAACCATTGGTATGCAGGCACTGTCAAAAATAATTTACCGCCGGGCTTGAGCACGCGATGCCATTCGGCGAGCGCATCGAGGTCAGGTTTAATGTGCTCCAGTACATCAAAAGCTCCTACGGTGTCAAATGAGTCACTTTGGTACGGCAGCTTGACGCCTGAAACCTTTTTGAGATTTTTATAGCCCTTCTTTCGCATAAACGCAAGGGCTTCATCAGCGACATCAACATTGTATACAGTTCCGTATTTCTGAAGCATATCGATTGTACCACCCGTACCGCATCCAACATTGAGCATCTTGTGATTTCTTCTTTTTCCCAAATGTTTCTCATGCTGCTTATCAATAATTTTTAGACGACCAACATGCCACCAGTAGTTCTGCTCATGTCGTTCCATTTCTGAATATTCGGCCGCGTTCATGTATTCTCCTATTTCTCTGTTGTAGCGTTTGGTGATACTCTATCTAATTTTGTCCGGATATCATAGTCGTATACGAATATTCTTGCCGACAGCTCGCCCGCAACACCAACAATTTTAGTCGGCTTTCCAAGCTTGTTGACGTAAAACTGTTCCGTACAACCATTGTTATATCCAGATCCTGCTACTGGATAATCCGCAACAAGCATAATGGCAGATCGTATATTTGATTGGGGGATATACCAATCTTTAACAGTGAGATAAGTGCTTTCTTTGTAGACACATCTGCCCGCCTCAGCTAATGGCACGACTAGGGTGTGCGGGCTACGTAGTGCGACAGGACCAACCGTATAAAAGCGCGTTAATGCTACCGGAATATGCTCACGTTGCAATACCTCAGCGAATACATCGATATTTGTCCCGTACTTAGCTTGGTTAACCATATATACTCTGGTTGCGTTGTCTCTAAATACGGCAACTGAACTAATTATTACTCCTAGTAGGAGTAATATAATAACGATGTAATGTTTCTCTATTAACTTTTGTATATCTGTCCTCTCGGACCAAGCATATGCGATACTAACAACAATCCCAATCGGCACAAGACACAAAAACCGTATGTCGCGTAGTGGCTCCGGCGCGAACATGGCATATATCGCCACATTGGCAAGTGTAGCTACGGCCAAAATATATACGAATAATTCGCGTGGTTTTCTCTCAATAGAATGAGTGAACTTACCAACTAACCGTACGAGCCGGTAGGACCCGTACGCAAACAGAGCGGCCGCCAGCCCCGAAAGCAATAACTTGCCATCAAGTTGCATATTGAAGACACCGGCACCAAATGACTCCATAGATGCTTGCACCGTCCCAAAAAACGCCTCCACGTATGCGAACAAACTGTCTCTGGTAGCTCCTGTAATTCCCATTTTATAGAAGCTCATAAGCCCCACAGCACTTAGTAATAATTTGACCATTACTACTGTGACGGTGATTACCAATGCCATCCACCAAAACATGTGTATTGGCAGAAGGATAGCAAAGCGCTTCGTTTTAATAATTGTCCCCGTAGAAACAATACCGCCAGACAACAGCGCTATATAAAGAAATAATGTATCACTAATACCGATTATGAAAAGGAGTGCACCAGCTAGAACGGCATAGCCCCGCCGTCTACCTGTTGCCCATTGGGCTAGTGCAATAAGGTACCACAAAAATAGTAGAATTTCGGCGTTGCGTGTCGATATCATAGCCATATTAGCTGGCAAGAGATGATCACCTGCCTGAACAGGCACAAGTGAAAGAGTACTTGTTATCATCATACTAAGCACAATCGTTAATTTCGTATTTTTCTTCGTGATTACATATATCGTCACATAGAACCCAATGACGGTGACAACATAAAACATTATTGTTGATAGTAAATATGTCTGAAAGGGACTTAACAGGTAAGCACCCAGGATAAGGGGCGGCCATTTCATCATAAAACTGTGGTCTTCGAGAAAAATCGCATGGTTGATCGTACTGGGGTTGGCTACCATCAAGTTAGTGATCACACTGTCGTTGTTAAAGCTTTGCACACGAGCAGTTTTATACCCAACGTAGGTGCTAATAGTCACACATAAAAGCATCGCGATACATCCTAACCACCCAGCAGTTTTTACAAACTCAAAAACTGCCTTGCGTAACTCCCTTACGATCTTCATGTCTCAATTATATCCTACTCACCTATTCCTAAAAGGCCTTTTACAGAGTGCTATGGTATACTATCAATAATTATGAAAGAGAGCGTGCCGACTTTATCAATTGTCATTCCTGCCTATAACGAAGAAGAAGGTATCCGCACATTTCATACCACATTGTTATTGCCGGCTATCAAACAGACCAACGAGTCATATGAAATAATTTATATAGATGACGGCAGTAAAGACAATACTTTGGCAGAGCTCACTGCAATCGCCGATAAAGAAGCTACCGTAAAAGTAGTAAGCCTATCTCGAAACTTCGGCAAAGAGATCGCCACAACCGCTGGCATCGTGACCGCCCGCGGTGATGCGGTGATCATTCTTGACGCCGATGGTCAACATCCGCCGGCGCTGATCAACGAGTTTGTTGCAGCCTGGAAAGACGGTGCACAGGTCGTCATTGGAGTTCGTAATTCAAACCAAAAAGAAGGCCTTATCAAAAAGGTTGGTTCGCGCGCATTTTATCGGCTGTTTAATGCGTCAGGTACTGAAATTGTTCCTCGATCGACGGATTTTCGGCTCATCGACAGAGAGGTGAGAGACGAGTTCATAACTTTCACAGAACGAAATCGAATCACGAGAGGCTTAATTGACTGGATGGGATACCAGCGAGCATACGTCCACTTTGATTCGCCTGCACGGCTGGCTGGTGAAGCCTCCTACAAGACATCGGCTCTTATAAAATTAGCCATCAATAGTTTTGTATCATTGTCCCTCAAGCCACTGTTTCTATTTGGATGGATAGGTGTTGGAATTATGGTGGCGTCTCTTCTATTCGGGATATTTATCCTCGTCGAGCAATTCATACTAGGCGATCCCCTAGCACTCCACTTTAGTGGCTCAGTCATGTTGGGTACTTTTACCGCACTGTTAGTAAGTCTGGTGCTCATATCTCAAGCAATACTAGCCACCTATATATCGCATATTCATGCTCAGTCGCAGGCAAGGCCATTATTCATCGTCAACAAACGCAACTCCAAAAACCTTTAGTCACGCTTGCTCACAACGACATTCTCTAGATAAGCTTCAGCGAGTTTAAGCGTGTAGTTTGGGGTATGTATATGAAGAGTAATATCTTGCTGTCCATCTGCCTTTACCTCAAATGACGAGACGTGGTTCGCATCAAATATTCCGCGTGCGATTTCACGGCCATTTTGTGTCATCATCCACGTCGCAGTTGGTATGTTGGGAATTAATCGTACTTTTCCTGTTATATAGACATGACCCGAGTAGCGCGTTTTCAGGTCGGCGTAGGTAAGCGTCAAAGACGCGTCAGCAAGACGAAAGGCAACATCCGATTGATCTGGTGCATTGGCACTCGGCGAAAAAGCCGACCCATAAACCGCGAATACAGGATCGACTGGCTGGGCTGGTTTTGCAACTCTAAGAGTACAAAGAACAGCATCAACCTTGCGACGCTCTTGCATATCATATATTTTAATATTCTCTTGGTGGATGATGGGACCAATTTGTGGAATATCACAACTACCAGTTCGACTTATATATACCGCTGCATCAACGTGACGTTCTCTCAATAAATTGATTGTTTCTTCACTGGCTATTGGAGCGAGTGTATTATTGAGACGCGTTGCGGATGGTACTTTCTGATTAATAATCTTCTTATCATGAACAAGTTGCGCCGTCACATAGTCTCCAACTTTTGTGTCCAGTGGATCAACAAGCGGCAACATAGCAATGGAGCGAATATCTTTCTGTTCTCTTAGCCACGAATATGTTTTATCCATCTTTTCGAAGTCAAAAGGACGACCCGGAAACAGCGTGGCATACTCTACGGCTACTGCGGCTAAGACCAGCACGATGGTCACACTTCCAAGCGATGGCAGCGTACGGAGGCGTTGCCTCATCGCCGTAGCAATGAGCCACAACGACACGCCTGCCCAGCATGCAATTGCGACATTGTAGAGAACGAAGAGCCGAGACAACACCCTCCAGTAGGTGATATTGTGCTCAATTAAGAACTTGCCCGGCAGAGGAATCGTAATCCCTTTAACAGTGACTTCGGGCGAGAACATAACGGCTATAGCAAAGACAAGTGTTATCAGCGATACTAACCCAACAAGAAACACATATCTCACTGTCGTGTCTGACAAGGCAGTTAACGATGAGTGCTTAGGCGCAAACAGTCGTATCATCAACAGCGCACACCCTATGACCGACACAAGATAAATCGCTACTGAAACGTAGTCGGTGTTCTCGCTTCCATTCGACCGTTGATTCTTATAAGCAGTTAGTGCCTGAAATGCCGAATTGCCTTGCCAAATAAGGCTCCCGGCTTGCGGGGTGATAAAATCAACGACATTGCTGCGATAGGTACGAATTTCTTGTGCTATCTCTGATCGGTTACTAGCAAGTTCAGTCGAGATCGCTTTTCCGCCGTATACATTAACAAGCCCCAGAGGTAGCACGATCAGCAAAGCAGTTCCAAGTGTGATAAGGGCATAGCCAAGCCGCTGGCGCCACTCGGGCCACGTGAAACGAAATAACACCAAATACACTAGTGCAGCGCATATCAGTGCACATCCGAGCACTGTTGTCATCAAAATAAAGTAGCCGTCGAAATAACATGCGGCACCAGCCAATGCCCCTACCAAAACCGCTTTTCGTCGATTAGGATTACTCCAAAAAGCGACAAATGCACCGATAATGAGCGAGAAAATTCCACCAAATATGTAAGACAAATGGCCAGCCGATTTGATAAGGGTATATGGTACAAATGCAGCCGCAATACCTGCTGTGAATGCCGCAAGACGGTGCGCAGTAATACGCTTGACCAGTAGATACATTGCCAAAGCGGAGAACATATATCCTCCATACATTGTAAGATTAAGTGCCGCGACAGGACCAACTACATATGCCAAGAGCCGCATTGGCAGCCAATAAGCAAGATATGATAGTAATAAGAGCCCATTGGTATCTTCACCATAGGGGTAATTCGTCGCAGCATAGTGACTCACAAACGGGTTAATCGTTTTGTCTGTGTCATTGATCCAAAGGAATCCTGCCGTTCCATCGCCGGCACCAGTGTATAGCTGAGTTGTGAGATGAGATGACACGGTACCAGTAATCGCTGCTAATATAACGGCGTAGATAGTCGCGGCAACAATATACTCCCACCAGTTGCCGCGCAAGAACGGTCGGTATTTTGATAGATATTCCCATATACTATTTATAAAACGTGACTTTCTGGCCACGCCACGCCATAACCCAACCATATAAACACATGCGAATGGCGCACCGAGTACCGACAGTGAAAACGCGTCGCGCCACGAGACGCCAACTATTTTCGCTCCAACAAACAGCAAGAGGGCAAAAACAATGCTTAGCGCAAAGACAGCTGCTAATGTCATGATAGGAAAGGTAACGAAAGCAATAGCCGCGACAACACTAGACACTAACACTGCGATAAGAGGATAATAAAATCTCGTGCCATTGCGTAAGAAGCCGTCGATAAAAAATTCTCCACGATGGTATGCATGAGCAAAGAAGCTACTAGCAGTAGTTCGACCGTGATAGATACAGTTAAACTCAGGCGAAAGATGGATATCTTGTCGTTTGTTCATAAAACGTATCAGTAGCGTATCGTCTGATGAATGCGTAATATCGTTAGTATTCTTTTCAAAGTGCTCCATTGCGGCAAGCAGTCGATATTTTGGCACATAGAAAAACCCCGTACCCTTTGGAAAATAATCAAATTCCTTACTACTGTACTTGGTTTCCCGCGGATGGCGAAAATACTTTCGCCAGGCAATCTGCACGATAGCATCCCAAAAACGCGTGAACATACTGCCTTTTTTATCGATAACAACATGTCCATTCCAAATTTGATCAGGGTTATTCGATAGCTTTCTATATAGGTACGAAAGCGAGTCTTTGCCTACGAATACCCGAGAGTCAACAAATAGGATATTATCTTTGCATGATGCCTGAACGCCTCGTTTACGAGCCAGATACCGACCAGCGTTTTTTTGACGAATAACTGTCGTTTTCGTCTGGGAGGAAAGCGTCGTCTTGCGGGCTCTAGCTGCACTGTTATCTGATGAACCATCGTCGATCACTATTATTTCTGCATCAAACGATGCGGTCTTGAGTGCCCGATCAAGATGTTGCAACGTCGGCGCTATCCAATCAGCAGCATTATAGACGGGTATAATGACCGATAGGCCTATTTTTCTCATATTCCTCCTTCTCGCTTCGTCGCTTATTATACATGAGTAAGGTGGTACTATTAATAAGTAAGATGGCATCACTCATTCGTCAAAGTCGGTTATGGGACATGTTTCTGTCCGGATCAGTTATTTTTTATGTCCTTTCCGGTCTTACATCCTTACTCAACTATCTCTTTTATCCGGCTGTTGCACGGTTATTATCTATTAGTGACTACGGTGAGGTACAGTTCCTAGTATCAATGTTCGGACAACTCGCAGTTGGATTTGTCGTACTAAATATTCTGACGGTCATCGTGAGTGTACAGCTAACGGGAACTCGTCAGATCCAAGCAATCCGTATCCTATCTTCGTTATCGACCTACATTGCTACTCTATTTGCAGTTATTGGCACCGTTGCGCTGCTATGGTTTCATCGCCAGCTTGGCATTCATTCCAGTAGCGCTGTTATTATGCTCGGAATCTCATTGGTTGCCAATGTGCCCTTCGTGATTCTTATTGGTAAACTCCAAGGCGCTGGAAAATTTGTTGGGTCTGGGATCGTCGGCTTGATTAGTGTGGCAATAAAACTGATCATTTCAGTTCTCTTCGCCGCTATCGGACTAAAAACCGCTGGCGTTATCGCCGGTATTACAGTCGGACTGATTGCTTCATTAGTCACTGGTTGGTTTATAGACAGATCTTTCCTCATAATTATTGGCTCCAAACCTTCACACGTGCTGGCTTCTCTCGCATCCCTGTCTTTTATTCGACGCCACGCCATAGTGGCAATTATCGCGATAGCAACTCTCACTTTGCTGTCATCTATCGATCTCGTTGTGTCCAGGCTTGTCTTAACTCCAGAAGCTGCGGGTCGATACGCGGCTATCGCTACCGTCGCAAAGATACTACTGGCGTTATCCACACCGCTTATGTGGCTTGCGTTACCGGCGGCACTCAAGCAAAATGGCTGGCAACTTCGTCGCTATCTCAGTATGACCGCAGGTGTCTGCGGTACTGCTACATTACTTTTCGTATTGTTCCCAGCCTTATTTACGCAAGTGTTGCTCGGAATTAATCCTGGACCGTATCTCCATCTCCTGCCTGTAGCGTCACTCTCAATGCTTGCCTTCGCAATGGCGTTTCTGACTATAACCACCTGTATTTGCATTAATAAGTTACGCTTGGTGCTTTTATCTGCTCTCGGGGCTTTAGTAATCTATATCTCGTGCACTATCTTGTTTATTCTTTTCTTTTCCCCGCTTGAAGCATCTCTTTACGCCCAGCTCATTGCGGGTGTGTCTATTGTCACTTTTACCCTCCCCGTTATTCTAACGCTACCAAGTCACCGTTCTCCCACACCACCACCTAAGTCTGATACAATCAAAATAAGATGATTGTTATTTTTTACGGGACCGGTGCCGAACTTATCAAAATGTACGGAATTATTAAGAATATTCCGCGCAATCAGCAGTTACTGATTTGTACGGCGCAGCAATACAGTGGCCTTCAGAAAGTGCATGAGCAGCTTGATATTCATCCGGATATCTATTTAGCCACAGGCTGGCGCAATAAAGACGTAGCCAATATGAAGCAAATGCTCGCACTCATGCTAAAAGCACATGGTAACTTTTTTACCCAGTACACCTCTATCCGTCGGCGCATTCGAGAAACCGATAAAAAATCACATACCAAGTCAGTCGTGCTGGTGCACGGCGACACCCTGACAACTGTCGTAGGTAGTTACCTGGGACGTATGTTGCGCCTTCCGGTAGCGCACGTCGAAGCCGGGCTGCGAAGTGGCTCATGGAAGAGCCCGTTTCCAGAGGAACTCGATAGACGAATCGCTGCTAAATTCAGTGCTATTCATTTCCCCCCAAGCGAAACAGCCGAGAAGAATTTGCGGAGAGAGAAGGTGCCCGGCACAATTGTTAATACTACCTACAATACCGCGAAAGACACCATCGAGCAGTCAGATCGATTCGTTAGCAAGGAGTACGCGGCTCTTGCACTGCCCAAGCATTACTTACTCGTCCTTCTTCATCGCACTGAATTAATCGAAAATAAACATGGTTTTGAGGAAATTCTTAGGACAATTCATCGGCATGCTGACGAGAAACACCATGTCGTCTTCACAATGCACACGACAACCGCAGAAAAGATCAAATCCTACGAATTTGATCATTACCTCGAACATGACTACATACGTACCATACCAAAACAACCCTATTTTGACTTTATGGCAATCGTAAAGGCTGCGGACTATATCATTACCGACGGTGGCGGACTACAGGAGGATGCGTTTTTTCTCGGCATCCCGACGATGGTGCATCGTATGCGCACAGAGCGCCAGGATGGGATCGGACTCAACGCCGATATATCAAAGATGGACACCGATAAAGTTGCTGACTTTTTGAAACATCATAAAAACAAGTCTGAGTTTAAGAAACTAACTCACGCTATCTCACCCTCAAAAATTGTGACTGATTATCTCTTGAATGAAAGGTACTATAGAGATTTACCTTTGCAGAAATAATTTTGCATTTCAGCAAAGAATAAATTATAATAGCGCCTATGGTTATACAGCTAAACCATACTCGTAATAAGATACTGGTGCTAAGCACCGTGGTTCTTTTCACTCTAGCCGGCGGCTACCTTTATCTGAAATACTCCCATCCGTCACCCGCGGCTATTCACCAAACAACTATCTCGGACATCGCACGAGGCAGTACAACAAAGGTAGACGGAAAGACTACATCATCAACTGCTAAGCTTCAGGCTCGACCCAGACAGATCGTCGAGCTCACAACCAAAGAAATCCCTATCGTAGCAAAAGCTAATGCGGCAGCCGTATCATGGAAACAGACTGGTCAAGATGGTGTCAGTATGCAAGTACGCACCAAAGACAATGATCGTTGGTCGGAGTGGACTGATATTGAAGCCGATGATCCCGGCAAGGATGGAGCGGCGTCTAGCCAGTCCAGTGCATTGATCCTTGCAAAGAATATCGATGATATTCAGTATCGATTTGAGCTAAAAGGAAGTGATACCGCCCCATCATCGGCAGTTGATCTCACACATTCGAGCCTCACTGCTATCGATACCTCAAATGGCCCAAGCGCTCGTCCATCACTACTCAGCTCACTCTCATCACAGCTCATGCCACAGGCTGAAGCAGCTGTTAATTATCCTCAGATCATTAGCCGCGAGCAATGGGGAAATCCCGAGCCCAATTGGTCTGAGTGGACACCCGAGTACGCAAAACTAACCCGTGTTATCCTTCACCATACAGCTACTACTGAATCCGGCGACTCCTATGCTGACATGCGCGCCATTTGGTACTATCATGCTAAGACACTCGGTTGGGGTGATATTGGATATCACTATGTCGTTGATTCGCAAGGAAGAATATTTGAAGGACGATATTATGACAAAGCCTATGCTCGTCAGAACAGAGTAGAGGTAATTGGCGGTCACGCCTACGGCAACAACTATGGCACCGTCGGCGTATCGATGATCGGCAATTATCAAGTATCTACTCCGACTACCCAAGCGCTCAACTCTATGGCACGAATCACCGGCTATAAGCTCGCACCATACAAAATAGATCCAAGTGGAAATGGGCCGAGCGGAGAGGCTGTTGTCGGTCATTATCAGGTATACTCGACATCCTGCCCCGGGGTTAATATCATTAACCAATTTGGTTACATCAAAAATATGGCCACGCAGGACTATGCCGCTTACCTCCCAATATTTGACTTTGATCCCATGTTAATACCGCGTTGGATGCGGTTAGCGCGCGATACCCAAAAAATAAATGTTGATACTGGCCAAAAAGTCGACGGCGTACTTGCAACCGGCAAAGACCTTAAATTTATTGATAAGTATTTGAAAAATGGCGTGTGGTATTTGCGTACCGAAGCCGACTTCAATTCATACACTAGAAAAGCCATCCCTCTTGCGGATATTATAGACATTACGCCAGAAACTTTGAGCAAGCCTATTTGGCTTCGTCTCAACTCCGACCGGCGAAAGTGGAATCCTGTCACAGAAGAAATTGATTACTCCGGCCTCTATCCCGCAGGCCAAGCAATTAAGTTTAGTGAAAGAATAAACGTAAATGGTGCCTGGCATTACAAAACGGTGTTTGATGCAACAAACAACATTAATCGTTATATACGCGGCTCCGCACTTGATGAGCCAGCCTACGAGTCATTCTCAAATCCGCGCTACATGACAGTCACCACTGCTACTGACGTAGCGAGCCCTCTCTCCGGCGACGCTACCGGCCAGACTATTGCCGCCAACACGCAGCACCTCTTCACCTCAAAGATCTTACTGGGTAAGGCCTATTACAGATCAGCTGAAGACACCGCTACTAACGCTGATAAAGGAGTGTCGGCTGATGTTATCAAAGAAGTTGACTTCACACCTATTGAGCCGCGATGGCTCAAGCTTACCACAGATACGGCCAAGCTATTATCGACGACGCTCCAGTCCACAGGACCGGCCTACCGGTCAATAGATTTCCCCACTATCAAAGTTGCTCAAACCTATACCATTAACCAAAGCGTGTACTACCGAACAGCCTACGATTCTTCCGTTGGTAACGGGTTAGTCTTTCCTGCTTCTGTGTTTATGGAGGTCTCATACGAGCCGATGGCTCAGCCGCGTGAACTGACAACGAGCACCAATACGAACATTATCGACCCACGTACTGATGTAGTTATTGCGCCGATATCAAAGGGAACAAAAGTATATTATGACGCAAAGATTACTATCAATGGAGTCGTCTATTTGCGATCAAAATCTGATTCACTTACTGGCACCAGTCGTGCTGTGCAACTCGATAAACTATACTAAGCCGCTATTTACAATTTACTCTTGAAATAGTAAAGTAAGCTTAAGCGTATTATTCCTAAGAGCTACACTATGAAGATAAATACCACAAAAAAACGACCATTTGTCCCGATTCTCGCCTTTATGCTGATCGCGCTCTTAGCCGGATGGTTGATGTACGTTTATAGTACACACCAGTGGCCTTTCACTGGCACGCCTGCCTCGACTACAAGCTCTCAGCACAATAATACTTCTGCATCGGATAACCAGACACTACGGCAGAAAAAAGACATTCCCGCCTCCCCACAGTCACCAAACGTAGATACCACAAAAACAACTGCCGATATACCTGTGGCCAACAACCTTTCCGTCGCGATCGACACAGTCAAAGCGGATAATAACGAAGTGTCCTATACTGCAACCGCCAAGGGCACAATGACGGGCACATGTTCGGCAGTGTTTACGAGCAAACTCGGCAAGCCTGTGACAATTACGAGCGACACGACAACAGGAAAGTGTCAAGGTTCAGTATCGGCAATGGAATTTGACGCGCTTGGCACTTGGACGCTCACCCTCCGGTATTATGCAAATAACACACAAGCGGTGGCAACGAGCACCGTAGAGGTGAGATGATAAAACGTCATCTGCTCCGTATCACGGCCATCCTCGTCGTAGGGATATGTGCATCGACGGCCGCTTATACTCACACAGCCTCAGCAGTTAGCTCCGCTAATTGGAAAGCTGGTGATATCATCGATGATGCGCTTTTCTATGACAATGCAGCAATGTCGGTCGATCAAATCCAAAGCTTTCTTAACAGTAAGGTCCCTGTCTGTGATACCCAGGGGACTCAATCGGCCTCAGACTTAGGCTACCCAACTATGACACATGCGCAATATGCCGCCATGAAACAATGGCCGGGACCACCATATGTTTGCTTGAAAGATTACTATCAAGTACCGCGGAGTGATGTCATCGTCAACAACTATTCTGGCAGTGTCCCTGCGGGTGCCATCAGCGCCGCCGAGATAATTAAGAAAGCTGCTGATACATATGGTGTTAGTCCTAAATCACTCCTGGTGTTGCTACACAAAGAGTCTCTTGGGCCCCTTACGGTTGACACATGGCCCCTGCAGAGTCAATACAAGAACGCTATGGGCATGGGCTGCCCCGATACAGCGCCCTGTGATCCTCAATATGCTGGCTTCTACAATCAGATGATGAACGCTGCCGAACGATTCTACACGTATAAAAATAACCCAACCAGCTTTCGTCATCAGCCGTTTGCCTATAATAATATCTATTTCAACCCTGGGCCATGCAAAACGTATGGCTCAAACGGCACTTGTAGTGTGTGGTATGGCCGGTATGGCTACAAACGTGACATCGACTATTGCAAGTCGTCGAGCGTATATATCGAGACGCGGGCTACCGCCGGCCTCTACAATTACACTCCCTACCAACCAAATGCAGAGGCCTTAAATAATCTCTACGGCAGTGGCGATGATTGTAGCGCCTATGGCAATCGAAATTTTTGGCGCATCTATAGTGATTGGTTTGGCTCAACCAGTGCAACGATTTTTTATGGACTCTCTGACCCACGGTGGATGCAATTAAAAACAGCTACACCAAAATATAATGCGCAATTGGGCACATATGATAGCAGTTCTCTACCGATCGGTATGCAACGTCGTTTTACCTCTAAAGTACGGCTTTCAAATGGTGAGCTCTGCCTGCGCACTGAAGTCGACACTTCTCTTGATAATCCTTATTGTATCCCGATGAGTAGTTTAGAAGAACTTAATCCTACCTATACGCTGCTACCAACTAGCGAACAAAGTAAGGAGTTTAACATAAGCGATGGCGCATCGATTGACATGGCGCGCGACAAAAAAGTTACTGACTACTCACTCGCTCGTCAAGTGATAATTGTCGCCAAAACAACTATCTATAACAAAGATTACTACATAACGAAGGATGATTATGAAGCGCGTAACCTTGTGGGTATTCCTTCTAGCCAAATAAGTGCATCAGGAACTTATCAACAAATAGAACGAACGTGCCTAGAGCTAAAACAAGACACTAAAAAGACAAGTCCGTTTACCCAGCTAACAAATGCTTCAGTAGCGAAAAAGGGCACTATACTATCCTTTACTTCTCGTGTCCAGGTCAATGGGAAATGGTATTATCGCACCGAAGATGATTCTCGGCTCAATATCAGTGTAGCCTACGATGAATCATTACTACAGACACCCAGCTTTGAATCATTCGTCAGCCCGCGGTGGATGAAAATCAACAAACAGACCACTAGATACGATATCTCGAAAGAGACACGAACGGGTACCGTAGTAAATGCCGAAGAGCAGTTTAAATTTACATCCAAGATCACTCTCAATGGTACTACCTATTATCGTTCTGAGGCGGATACAAACTCGAATTCTGCGACTGCCTTTCGCGCGGCAGATGTATCTGACCTATCGTACCTACCCTTTGTGTTACCACGACAGCTCACGCTCACAAGTAACGCTAGTAAAGTTGACCCGGTTATGGACCAAACACTAACCGATACATTCCAAAGTGGACTCACCCGCCGCTTTACAAGTAAAGTCTATGTTAATGGGAAGTGGTATTACCGCACAGAAACGGATACGACTCTCAATCTAAGTAGTGCTTTTGATTCCTCACTCTTGCGTGATACATGATACAATCATCTTAATGACACGCGCAAAAAAACCAATCAAACTATTTTGGTGGCGCCTATCTCATAACGATCATGAGCCACAAAACTTTGGTGATGAAATAACTAGGCTAATTATAAAAAAGGTTTTTAAGCGCGATTACGTATGGGCACCCGCCTCAACATGTGACATGATTGGCGCGGGCTCAATACTGGCTGAAGTTTATGAAACCAAAGCAGATAACAAACCATTCGTTTGGACTTCTGGTTTCATCGAAGCAAGAGACCTGACAGTGCCTATCAATGCGTTTCAATTTTGTGCTGTTCGAGGCGAACTTACCAGATCGAGAATAGTCGGCGAGAATGCCAGTAACCTACGGCTGGGTGATGCAGGGTTGCTCGCGTCATACTTGCTGCCAACACTACGTCCACGAAAAAAGTATCTGATTGGCATTGTGCCACACTACAAAGATCTAGACACAGAATTTATTCGTGCCCTTTCACATCGCCCGGAGATTCATATCATCGATCCTACACGGCCATGCCTCGACGTCATCAAAGATATTTATCGTTGCAAGTCTATTATATCTTCAAGCTTACATGGGCTAATCGTGGCTGATAGTTTAGGCATACCAAACCGTCATGTGGCTATCTCTGATCGCGTTGAGGGTGGTGATTATAAGTTTAAAGATTATTATTCGGCATTTTGTAACTCATCGCGTTACGCACCGCTCGATGCCGAGCATGTAGTGACACTATCTTCTAGACAACTTTATAACGAAATCGCGGCAACGTATATTCTACCAGAAGATCTCCCGGCAATAAAAAGGGACATTCTGGAAAGCTTCCCAGTGCAACTGCTCTAATTCACTTCCGTGCCGTACGATGAACTACTCTGTGTAAGATATTTTTAATCGACTGCTTATAGCTCGCTTGATGTATCTCACATTTCAGTTCATCACCAACATAATTCATATGGGATTCAAGACGCACGATTTGAGCCTGATCATTCCTTTGCGCCAACTCATCACGCTCCCTCAAATAAGCAAGATTATTCATAATATACCCTACACCGATCTTGCCCTTTGCTATGTCATCGCGCAGGTACTTATTTCGAAGCAACATAAGGCTATGCTTATGGAGAGACTGGTCAGCAAATACAGAGTTCCCGTCAATACCCGTTTGTTCTGGGCGGTGATGATAAAACGAAAGAGGCTCGTTGGTCTCGATAAAGTCAACATCGTATTTTAACAGCGTCCTCAAGCCAAAGTCCCAATCCTCGGCAACGGGCAAGCTCTCATCATATCCACCCAGCTCATCGAACAAACTGCGTCGGTATGTAATACATCCATTCGTCATATAATTATCAAGGCATTGCTTGTAAAGACTAATCGAATTAACTCCTTCAAGCCATCTGTTTGTTGACATATGAACTATGGTATTATTGCTGATCTTCTCTATCACGCGATCAGT
This sequence comes from Saccharimonas sp. (SeqCode), assembly GCA_039809225.1. GTDB lineage: Bacteria > Patescibacteriota > Saccharimonadia > Saccharimonadales > Saccharimonadaceae > Saccharimonas. The sequence goes on along the minus strand of JBDHUN010000004.1, from coordinate 39,960 downwards.
TACGTGTACGGCAGCAATCGCTTTCGACTGCTTCATATACTTAGTAGCCACCTCGATACGTTGAGGCGCAAAACTATCATCATCATCAAGGATCATAATAAAGGTGCTGCCAACCGCTCTGATGGCTTGATTAAGCGCCGGAGTCCAGCCTACAGATTTTTTGTTTGAGATGAGAATACGACGGGTGTCAGGATATTTATCAAGTAGCTTCTTGAGAGCCTTCTCATCGCCACCGTCATTGAGAACAACATGAATGTAATTCTTGTCAGTTTGCGCTAATACACTTTTTAGAGCACGTTCAAGCAGTAAATTGCGATTTTTTGTTCTCGTAATAATCGCTACTTCCGCAAATGACTTTTTTGCACACATTATTTGATACCGATTCCTTGTTCCATTAACTCATCATAAATCACCGCGGCGGTTTTATCCCATGTAAATGATTCGGCGTGTTTGCGAGCGGCGGCTAGACGAGATCGACGCACATCGTCCGGCAGTGCCATCACATTTTTTACTGCCGTCACAATACCCTCCCAGTCATTAACATAGATGGCATGATCACCGCCGACTTCTGGTATCGAAGAGTTTTTATAGACAATGATGGGACAATTCATGAGCATCGCCTCTAGCACTGGGATACCAAATCCTTCGTACTTTGTCGGGTAGACATAGGCGATGGCGTTCTTAAATAATGTTTGCTTCAGCTCATCGCTAACATATCCAAGAGTGATGATATCAGACTTGTACGATGATTTTAGCACCTCATTACGTACGATTACATTTGGAATGTCGTTGGGTTGCTTGAAATTCTCGCCCACCAACACAAGCTGTAGATCGTGTCCATCCGCCCTGAGATTATTGTACGCGGCCACCAGGTCGCCAACCGGACGTCGAGCGTCGCCCGCGCCGACAAACAAGAGATATGGATTGGTCGGCATATGAGATTTATCATCATTAACGTCATTTGTTTTCGCCGGTGTTAGGTCGACACCAAGATGCGCCACTTTCACTTTGCGAGCTGGCACCCGAAAATATTTCTCGACATCACGCTTGGTGTTATGAGAGACAGCCACGATGACGTGCGCATTTTTGAGGCCACGGCGTAATTGTCTCATAAATTTATAGTTGGCAAATAGCGTTCGCAGGGTTGTACGCATGGCTTTGTTCTTAAATGGTACCCACGCTGATTCAAAATATTTATCCCAAAACACATAAGGGATTAGGTCGTGCTTGACGAGAATGGTCTTTGTATTCGTCGGAACACCGGCAGCAAAGTCATATTGCAAAAACACATCGACGTTTTGACTCTGCTTGATTGGTTGGCCGTAAAGCGCAGCAAATGACCGTTTTAACTTATCCATCTTTGTCGCCGTCTTGTCGTTCTCGGGAATGGCGCCTAGTTTCACCACTTCATAATGAAGGTTACCGGGAATGACTAATAGATCCTTGGGGTCACCACCATCATCAAATTCATAAAAGACAAACTCATGGCCATCGGCAGCACCTTTTTGCAACAGATAGTTCGTGACTTGTTTAGTCACTTCACCAATGCCGCGATACTTATGGCCGTTTTGTAGTGGTCGGATGTCTATACCGATTTTCATAACTTGTTTTCCTCCGCTTGCTCACCGCGAAAATACTCGAGCGGCTTACCTGTAAGCGCTGCGGCTGTCAGTTCAGCGCTCCTACGCCAACTGAGCGACTTTAAATGAGCTTTCATCTTGTTGTCAAACTGGTGTGGATCGTCGTGGAGCCGTTGCAGCATCTCGAGCATTGTATCGCGAATCGCATCGGTGTCGTATGGATCAACACCTAGGCAAGCGTCTCCAGTCGCTTCGGGAAGCGACGTGGTGTTAGCTGCTACCACGGGCGTGCCACAGGCATAAGCTTCAAGCGGCATCATGCCAAAACCTTCATATAGTGGGGTAAAGATAAAGAAGCGAGCACCAGTATAAAGAGCGGGCATATCATCGTCGAGCACAAATTGTTTAGGGTTAATGATTCGAAAACCATCCTCTTTAGCCTGTTGAATCTTTGCTTTCAGTGCTTCGTTGTTCCACCCCCCGGCACCAACGATGACCAATGGATATTTGTCGGTAACTTCTCGCGGTAACGCGCAATAGGCATCAATCAATCGCTCGTAGTTTTTGCGTGGCTCGAGATTACCGACGCTAAATATATAATTGTCGCTAAAAATATCATACTTAGCTTTAACGGTGTGGACTTCCTCAGCACTACGCTTATAAAAAAGCCGACGATTAATCGACGGGTGTACAACGTGGATATTATCGGCATCGTAGCCGTAGAACTTGACGATTTCCGACTTGCTAAACTCGGAAACACAAATGACATTTTGGGCATTTTTCAGTGAGAACGGTACGGTTTGTTCGAGGTACTCACGGTTGCCCTTATCGACACACTCTGGTACCGCTAAGTAGGTCACATCATGGATAACGACCGATGACTTTGCCTTCCAGGTGGGCCAGGCTAAAAATGACGGGAACCAGTAGTAGCCTTGCCCTAAGATAATATCCATCGGCACATTCCAGCGATATTTCATGAAACCGCGAATCATTTTGTTTGGAATCGGGTTTTTGATAATCGATTTCGTATGTTCAAGTTCGTACTTTTTGAGACGACCCGCCCATCGACGTGGCACAATTAATGAATATGTCAATTTTCCTTCGCCAGCTAATTCATCAAATCCACGCACAATTCCCGTCGTATAATGTCCAACACCGCTGTAGTGATCATCGACCATCGGGAATGCATCGACCATAATATGTGGCAGTTTGTTATTGTCCATTATGTACGGTTCCTTTCTGTTATCGTCATACGAGCGGGAGCAATAATCGGATAATGTGATTCCGTCTTGGATACTTTCAACGTGGCGGCCGATTGCCAGTTGTCACAAATTGTCGTGCCATCGGGCAACCTAGCAACAGCGCCTACAACATAGGTACCTGTACCGAGTACGTTATCCATTTCAAAGGTGAGTTCCATGACTTCATGTGGGCGCAACGATAGACGTTGACTATGCTGAGCATTCAGGCTGTTGCCACCCATAACAACATCCCCTTGCGTGTTCTTAAAATGATATCCAAACACAAATCCATCCGGCGCGCCTTGCTCATTCGCACGTAGTACGGCTTTTATAATTATGTTTGTATCGGTAGTATCGATTGTGAAGTCTTCAATTTTTACTTGGCCGCTGCCCCAGTGCTCGTTGTTATCGTTACTACCCATTTCATTGACATTAAAGAGCTTCAGATACTCATCAGCAATATCGTCCGGCTTGCCACTATGGGCAATCACACCATCTTGCACCAGCACTGCTCGGTCACAATATTCACGCGCAGCACTCATGTCATGCGTCACAAAGATGACAGTTTTACCAGATTTCTTGAGCGATTTGAAGAAGTCATAGCATTTGCGTTGAAAATCGGCATCGCCGACTGCCAGTACTTCATCGACAAGTAAGATATCGGCTTCTGCACGAGTCGCCACTGAGAACGCCAAGCGCACTTGCATGCCGCTTGAATAATTCTTTAGCTTCTGATCCATGAAGTCTTCAAGTTCGGCAAATTTGACGATATCATCATAGCGCTCATCAATTTCTTTCTCTGAAAAACCAAGCAATGCTCCATTTAAATAGACATTCTCTCGGCCGGTCAGCTCCGGATTGAATCCGACGCCGAGTTCAATAAACGGTACCAGTTTACCGTAGTGCGACACGCGGCCTTTTGTGGGTTGATAGATTTCTGCCAAGATTTTTAGAAGCGTACTTTTACCCGAGCCGTTTCGGCCCAAGATACCGAAGAACTCTCCTTGGTGTACTTCAAATGACACGCCCCGAAGAGCATGCTGAGTATCACCCTCTTTGTCCTTGGGTGAAAAGACGTTCACAATCGCACTCTTGAGCGAGTTGTTCTTTTCGTGAGGTAAATAAAAGTCTTTGTAGACATTACGCGCAGATAGCACAACAGGACGATCTGTTTCAGTCATTACACATTCTCCGCAAAATCAGGTGAGTGTTTTCTGAAATACATAGCTCCACCGACAAACACTATACATGATAAAAGTATTGGTATCATCGCCAGCCAAGGTTGTTGCGAGACAGAGATAAGCGTCGGCATCTCGTGACTCACCATCGTATAGCGTAAGTCCTGAATTGTTTGCGCGACAGGATTGAGCATCAGTAGTTTGGCAATCGCTGGGTTACGATCGACAATCATCGTCGCAGGGTAGATTACGATTGAACCGTAGAACAATCCTTGCATGAGAATTTCCCAGATGTAATTTACATCTCGTAGCTTTACATAGACCGCGCTGAGGAAAAAGGCGATACCAAGCGCGAATAAAAATAACTCGATGACCAACAGTGGTGCTATCAGAATCGTCCATGATAACTCTACCCGATCAATCATCATAAACACAATAATTACCACAAGATTAATGAGTAGATTAATAAATGCTGACATTGAGCTAGCAAGGACGATGACGTATTTGGGAAAGTTTATTTTACGGATGACATCGCTGCGGTTTACAACTGACGAAATACCAACATTTGTGACTTCGGCAAAGAAATTCCACAGCACTATTCCAAGCAACATCGCCACTGGCCAATGCGGGACATCGTGCCCCACTTTGAGAAAATACACAAATACCGTATAAAGAATGATAAAAAGAAACAGCGGACGCAGCAGAGACCATAAATATCCCAATACCGACCCCTGATAGCGTAGTTTAAACTCAGTCCTCACCAACTCGCGAAGTAAGATCAACGAGTACGAGTACTTCTGCCTCAAGTATGTCCAGATCATCTCTGTTTATTATAGCGCATACTAAGCCCTCTGATAAACTAGGTTTATGCGATTACGTGAGTATGAGGCTAAGCGCCTTTTAGAGAGGTGTGGTATGCCGATCCCTAGGGGCAAAGTCGTATCAGACGTGCCGAAAGCCACCGTGCTGCTGCCTTGTGTGGTCAAATCACAGGTGCCGGTTGGTGGTCGCGGCAAGGCCGGTGGCATTAGGGTTGTGCAGACGTCAGAAGAGCTGCAAAAAACAGTTGATGAATTGCTAGCGCTTCCCGTCCACGGATACATACCGCAAAAGCTCCTGCTCGAAGAGGTTGTGGATATTGCTCAGGAGTATTACGTATCGCTGAGTGTCGATCGATCAAAAGCAGCTATTCGACTGATGGCGCATCGATATGGCGGCATTGATGTCGAAAATCATACACCTGATGATTTTTTCACAACAACTATTAGCCGTGAATCAGTTACGACAGTCGGTGATGCCCTTGCCGATTATCTGAACTTACCTAAGAAAAGCTTTTTGCTCCAAGATATTCTGGAGCGCCTCTATCGGTGCTTCACTAAAAACGATGCGACTCTTCTCGAAATTAATCCGCTCATCCTCACTACCAGCGGTACCCTCGTTGCTGGTGATTGCAAGATGACAGTCGATGACGATGCGGCGTTTCGCCATCCGGAGTGGGAGTTTGAAGACAAGCCGGCAAATACCAGCTTCGTGGTGTTAAATCCAAACGGCACGGTGGCAACAATCGCTAATGGTGCCGGTCTCGCGATGGCTACTGTCGATGCTGTCAAAGCCGCCGATCTCACCCCTGCAAACTTTCTCGATATTGGCGGCGGCGCTACGGTTGAGGGTATTGTACGAAGTTTTCAGGCAATCATGGACTTTCCATCTATTAGGGCTATTATCATCAATATTTTCGGCGGCATTGTGCGCTGCGATGACGTGGCAAAAGCGATTTTGGCAGCCAGACAACAATTTCCAAACTTGCCGCCGCTCTATATCCGCCTTAGCGGTACCAATAGCGATCAGGCTGCCGCTTTGTTACAAAAACACGACTTGGTACTCTATTCCGATCTAGCCGCCTGTATAAAAGGAATATGTCATGGATAAGTCGCTATTTGCGGGCAAAAACGTGATCGTGCAGGGAATTACCGGTTCCCAAGGCCGGTTTCATACGCGCAACATGGTGACATACGGCACAACGATTGTGGCTGGCACATCACCGACCAAAGCCGGAACAACCGTCGACGACATTCCGGTGTACGCCACTATTAAAGATATCCAACAAGACCTCAGGGTCGATATATCCGTCATATTCGTGCCGGCAGCCGTCGCCAAAACTGCTATCTGTGAAGCAATTGATGCCAAGGTGCCATTAATCGTTTGCATTACCGAACATATTCCTGTTCATGATATGTTGTATATAAAACAACGTATCGCAAAAGGGGAAAGTACCCTCATCGGGCCAAATTGTCCAGGAGTGCTTGTCCCGGGCAATCAACTCCTCGGCATCATCCCGGCGCAGTTATCTCAACCTGGGGAAACCGCTGTTGTCAGTCGCAGCGGTACTCTCACCTATGAAGCAATGGACTTGCTGACGCGCGCGGGATTCGGACAAAAATATGTTATCGGCATTGGCGGCGATATGGTCAAGGGCAGCTCATTCGTTGATTGCTTAAAGTTATTTGAGAATGACGAGGATGTGAAACAGATCCTGATGATTGGTGAGATTGGTGGCGTCGATGAAATCGAGGCTGCCGACTATATTAAGAATTCCTTAAGCAAACCGGTCTATACTTATATCGCTGGTCATAGTGCGCCGCCAGGGGTTCAAATGGGTCACGCTGGTGCAATCCTCGGCACAGATTCCTTAGAATCGGCAGACGCAAAAACCGCTTACTTACAACAGTGCGGCGCCATGACGAGTGATAACTTACCGGAATTGATCACCATGATTAGGTCTAACGGCGTATAATAGGAACATGAAGAAACTTGTCACCGTTCTGATACCTGCCTATAACGAACAAGAGGTGCTCGGCATGTTATTTGAGCGCCTTAATACGCTAGCTACTAGCCTCCCGGCCTACGAGTGGGAGTTTTTGTTTGTCAATGACGGCAGCCGTGATGATACATTGTCGATTATCCAGGCTGAAGCCAAAAAAGATGCACGTGTAAGCTACGTCAATTTGAGCCGTAATTTTGGCAAGGAAACTACTATGTTGGCTGGGTTTGACTTCGCACGGGGCGACGCGGTCGTCAATATTGATGCCGACCTGCAAGATCCGCCGGAGCTTATCGTCGAAATGCTTAACTACTGGGAACAAGGCTACGATGACGTCTATGCCCGCCGACGCTCAAGGGCCGGCGAAAGCGCACTCAAAAAGTTCACCAGCCGATGGTATTATCGTATTTTACAAAATTCAACTCGTATTCCGATTCAGATCGACACTGGTGACTTTCGCCTGATGAGTCGACGGTTCATCGATGCCCTCAAAGAATTTCGCGAATCGGAGCGTTACACCAAAGGAATGTACAGTTGGGTCGGGTTCAGAAAGAAAGAAATTCTCTACGACCGCGACCCACGTGCTGCCGGACAAACAAAATGGAACTACGCCAAGTTAGTCAATCTCGCTATCGATGGAATCACCAGCTTCACGACAGCACCCCTCCGTTTATCAACATATATCGGTGCAGTTGTATCAGTTATAGCATTTGTGTATGTTGTCTACCTACTGGTTAGGCCATTCTTTGGCGTTCCTACTGTGCCAGGCTATGCATCAACTCTGGCGGTGATTCTTTTCCTAGGCGGTGTACAGCTGCTGAGTTTGGGAATTATTGGTGAATACGTAGGACGAATTTTTAACGAAACGAAGGGGCGACCACTCTATTTTGTGGAAGAGTATCATGAAGGAACTAACAAAAAATAGTCAAAATCAGTTATTCCGATTTGGGTCGGTAGGCATCGTAAACACTGTCCTCGATTTTTGTTTATTATTCATATTTAAGTCGTTAGGGCTACCAATTGCTCTTTCAAACATACTATCAACCACGATTGCGTTTGGTTTTAGCTTCATCGCTAATAAAAAGTACACATTTAAAACTTCGGGCACTAATATCGTACGAGAAATGGTGTTGTTTGTTATCGTCACCCTCTTTGGTCTGTGGATACTACAAAACCTGGTAATCATGCTCAGCCTACCGGCTCTCGCCGGACTGACGAGGAGTATGGATCTCGGCCTGTTGTTTGCTAAACTACTAGCAACCGTCATCTCGATGATATGGAATTATTTATTATACCGCTCTGTGGTATTTAAGAAGAGTTAGCGCCTATAGTCGTCTTGTAGTCGGACGATGTCATCTTCGTCAGACGGATGGCTAGGGTCGCTGTGTTGCCAAATCTCTGCCACCAACGTGTAATCCTCACCAATCCCAACCAAACGGTGACATTCACCCGTACTAAACTGTACGACCTCGCCTACGTTAGCCACTATTAATTCGCCTGGATTATCCGGATCAGAACTGCGATAATACCCACCCTCACTGAGAAAGACCCATCGTTCAGCACGTCGATGATGCAACTGCCAGCTGAGCCGCTCACCGGGCGTAACAAGAAGAAATTTTGGACTGAGCTCCATATCATCACGACCCAGCCTAGCTTCATGCGGGTCAAGCTCAGGGAAAAAGGCCGCGATAAAGTCATCGGCGTTCTCAGTGTCAAAACGAACCATTGCGCCCCACGGTTTGTCCGTTACTACCTCTACTGCCACATACCCATCCGACTCACATGCCCTGATCAGTTCATACAGAACCTGTTCTTTGTCTCTATCTTTTTCTAGAGGGTGCTCTGTCGTTCGTCTGTATACCTCGGTCATTTGTCACTCCTTATAGACTAGAGTATACCGTATACTAGGATTATATGCATATTGTCATCGACGCACGGTTCATTAATTCCGGCACAGGCACCTATGTGCTCAAGTTGCTCGAGTACCTTCAAGAAATTGACACGACGAATCATTACACGGTATTGGTGCCCACGAAAGATATTAATTACTGGCAGCCGCGAGAGGATAATTTTATAATCAAGGGTATTGATATCCCAATGTACTCGTTTGCTGAGCAGTTGACGTACAAAAAGATATTAGATGATCTTAAGCCGGACCTTGTACATTTTGCCATGCCGCAACAACCGTTATGGTACAAAGGGAAACGAGTCACTACGATTCATGATCTGACACTACTCAAGACCTACAACTCCGACAAAAACTGGTTGATTTTTCATATCAAACAACTCGTCGGTCGCTGGGTATTTAAACGCATCGCGCAGATTAGTGATCATGTGATTGCAATTTCCCGTAATACAAAGCGCGAATACCAGGAGTTTAGTCACATTGCCGACGATAAAATTTCGGTTATTTATGAAGCCGGCCAGACCCCCAAAGTCCCCCTCGCTGCGTGCCAATTGCCATTCCAAAAATTTTTACTCTATGTCGGCCAACAACCTGATTACAAAAATCTACGCCGTTTAGCCGATGCCCATCAACTACTGCTCCAGAAATATCCTGATCTCGGCCTAGTATTCGCTGGGCGGATGAATGAAGATACCAAACGAAATCAACGCTACTACCAAGAAAAAGGTTATAAGAATATTCATTTTACTGGCTTTATCCCTGATGAACAACGTGACTGGCTATTTGCGCATACCGAAGCTTATGTCTTCCCTAGTCTCATGGAAGGCTTTGGGTTACCGCCGCTTGAAGCCATGGCTCAAGGTGCGCCAGTGGTAGCTAGTGACGCTTCGTGTTTACCGGAGATTTTAGGCGATGCTGCTCTCTATTTTAATCCGCTTAAATCGCAAGCCATAGCCGCCGCGATCGAACACGTCCTGCTTGACTCATCGTTGCGATCCACCTTAATCAAACGTGGCTATCAGCAAGTAAAAAAATACTCTTGGCGGCGCATGGCTGAGCAAACATATGCCATCTATATGCAGCTGCTAAAGTCTTAACTCGATGAAGGCTTTATTGACAAGATCAAGCATCGTTTGATAGGTATCACGGGTTGATCCGCGCTCGTTCGTGTAGAGATAAATCACGCTATCTACCGCCTCAATATTCACCGTAAATGGCAATTCTTCTAACTGCTCCATGTAGGTGGGGTTGAGCAGTTCAAAGCTAATTGCGCCCTCGTAGTTAGTGGCATAGACTTCATATTTATCATTAAATTTTGTCCATTCGGTTTCAATCCGTTCAAGCCCACGAATTGGCATTTGTATTGTTCTTTTGCGTCGCACGACGATATTGCCGTATTCTTTCGGTACATTTACTTGCGCAATCACTTGTGACTTCTTGTTGGCGTTCGGGTCCTTAACGTAGCTATACAACTGCACGAGCAGTTTCTCTTTATATAATCCCACGATATGATTGTTAATATCCGATTTTCCGAATTTAGCACCACCAAATAACTGTCCACGGCGTGGAATAAACAACCATCCCATGTCTTCGCTGTAGCAATAGTTATGCTGTTCTGCCAATGTGCGCAACTTTGCATTATTACTTCTAGCATCGGCAGTTGCCTGCGATATCTTGTCAAGCAGCCACGTATCCTTACGTCGCACAAATGTCCAGTATTCAGTGAACTCGCCGTTGTCCGTAAATAGTACTGTGCCACTAGCCTTTTCGATCAGCTGGTCATGCGCCCTGGCAGTAATGCCAACTGTAAATGTATCATTATTGTTGTCTTCGGCATCATGCGCGTTAATAATAACTGCCTCTCGAATCACCACATTACTCATGTGGTTTTCTCTGCCTAGCTGGTCAAGTGTATAGAGCAGTAATGATGCGTGATAGTGATACCATGCTGTCATATACTGTTTCATTGCTTCATTGTCACCTTTTGACCAATCTACCTGGTACCTCATAAACGTGGTCTTCGCGTGTTCAATAAGGCTCGTTTCATTCCATGCGGCATCTTGTGAGGCTGCTGTTTTGAGAAGTTTTGCCACACCCTGACTCTGTTTCAACTTAGTGAACCAACCGTATAATCCGGCCGGCATACCGATCAACGCTGCAATCGCAATAAAGACCCCAGCCCCATCCCATGCTAGGATCCATAGTAATGAGTAGGCTACTGCTACTATCCAGCCAACTATATTTGCGATGATAGTGAGTGACCTGCCGCGTGCATATAGTTTTCGTAGAAGTACTCCGATGAAATGCATTGGCAGATATCCAAGCAGAGCGATAATTCCGCCCTCTCCAGAGCCTCCTCCGCCACCACGAGCAAACCACTCAAATGGAAGTTGAGCTACATAAGAGAAGAGGTGTTCCACCGGATTTGCTCTGGTCTAGAACTTTACATTAGCGGGACTTTGTAGCGACGCTTGTTCTGATTCTGGAACATCAAAGAATTCTTTGTCTTGAGTAAAACCAAGCATGTTTGCAAAGATATTAGTCGGGAATGTTTTGCGCTTCGTATTAAATTCTGTGACGGTGCTATTGTAGAAGCGGCGAGATGCCGAGATCTTATCTTCGGTGTCAGTTAGTTGCGCCTGTAGGTCCATGAAATTTTGCGATGCTTTTAGGCCAGGGTAATTCTCGGCGACGGCGAACAGACTTTTGAGGGCACCGCTCAGTTCCCCTTCAGCCTTGGCGGCAGCAGCCGGGCCAGCCTCAGTGGCATTTACAACTGATGCACGTGCCTCGGTCACCTTCTCAAAAACGCCTGACTCGTGTGCAGCGTAGCCCTTGACCGACTCGACAAGATTTGGGATCAGATCGGCTCGGCGTTTCAATTGCACAGTAATACCACTCCAAGCTTCTTGGGCCTTGACGTTAAGTCGCACCAAGCTGTTGTACATAGCCGCAAAGAATCCGCCCAGTACCAGTAGTAGCACGATTACGATGATAAGTATGATGAGTCCTGTTGTCATGATGCTTTACCCTCTCTTGTTATATACTTTATTGTACCGTAGTTTCATGAACTTTTTTGAGCAATGATAATCCGACGATCGCGACCCTCACCTTCACTAAAGGTTTGGATATCTTCGTACTCAGCCGCCACGCGATGAACAATGCGTCGATCAGCGGCATTAATCCGTGCCACATGTGAGTCACCACTAGCGCGCACTTCTTCAATCCAACCCCTGGCCTTCTCGGCTACTTTTTCTTCTCGCTGTTTTTTATAGTCAGCAACATCGACATTGACACGTGTCAGGGCAGCACTTTGATTACGTAGTGCTGTCGACATGATGTACTGCAAACTACGCAATGTCTCGGCATTACGTCCGATAAGAATACTGTTGATATCACTCGTCTCCACGTAAAGCTCAATCACATCATCCTCGGCATTGGCCGTTACGGTAATATTTTCCCCAAAGAATGAAATGATATCCTGGAGAAACTTTTGAGCGAATTCGATCGATTGTTGTTGATTCATGATTTATCCTTTCGCCTTAATACGTGTAATACGCGCTTCATTCGCCTTCTTCGCCCTTGCTTTGGCAGCAGTCACCGATGCTTTACGCGGCTTTTGGACGACAGTAGGTTCATCAGCAAGTTCATCCATCTCCTCGGTATCTTTACCGAGAAGGTAGTGTTGCTGGGCCACTGCCACGATATTTGACACCGTATAGTAGAGTGCCAATGCGCCCGGCAAGCTCACCATAATAAAGAACATCATGATGGGCATAAACTTCACCATGTTATTCATCATAGCCGCCGTTGCTTCTGAGGGGTCAGACTCCTTACCTACTGCTGCCTCAGCCATGACATCACGAAAACGTTTAGTTGTTTTGTTTGTCGGCATCGTCTGCTTTGTCATAATATATTGCGTCACTGCCGATACGATCGAAAGGCCCAGTAACACCCAGTTGATACCTTGGGCACTAAAGGCTGTCTTTGTCAGATCGATAAACCCAAGCATGGTGTGATTGAATTGATCAGGGTGAGCGATGACTTGCTTGATAGCATCAATTTGTTTTAGCCCTTCATACATGTAGTGATCGACTTTATCGCGATGTAATGTCACTACCTGAATCACTTGGTATAGGCCGATGAAAATCGGTAGCTGGATCAGAAGGATGAGAATTGAGCGAAATGGATTAATCCCATAGCGCTTGTAGAGCTCCATTTGTTGCATAGCCTCGACTTGCTTGTTGCCATTAGCCAACTCTTTAATTTTCTTGAGTTCCGGCTGCATCTTGCGCATCATTTTGGTCTGGTGTAGCTGAGCTTTAACAAGCGGATAGAGCACGACGCGAATCAGAACGGTAAAGATGATGATTGCTACTCCAAAATCACCGCCCGGAATCAAGCTATAAATAAACATCAGGGCGTTGAAAATAGGTTGTACGATCAATGTTTCAAACATGAAATAACTACTCCACAGACTCTAGTATTGCCCCTAGTATACCACTGTTACTCCTTGGTGGCTACCTGGTATGCACCCGTTTGATGAAGGATACCGACAATACTACGTGTTAGTTCGTCATACGGAGCGGCGAGAGCCTCCCCGTTTGTTACAATCACTGCAATATCCATCTGTCGTGTCATGGAAGATAATTCGAGCCGAAGTATCTCATACACGCGACGGCGAATCCGATTGCGTCCTACGGCCGACTTATGAACTTTTTTGCTGACGACAACGGAAAATCTCGAGTGGTTACGACGTGGATTCGTGATTGCGCGCACCGTCACATAGCGTGAACGATAGGTTGCAGCGTTTTTATACAGATATTTGAGACTTCCATGGCCATGAAAGCGTAGCTTGCGAGATATCATTACTGTTAGTATACATCAAAACACCGCCCCTGTTGTAGAGGCGGTATGTGTTAGATGGCGACCTTGGCGCGACCTTTGAGGCGGCGGCGCTTCAAGACTTCGCGACCGGCTTTCGTGGCGATACGTGCTCGAAATCCGTGAGTCTTGGCGCGATGCCGCGTATGTGGTTGAAACGTTCGTTTTGGCATATCGCTCCATATTATACCGGTAAACACCTTAGGAAGCAATATGTGTTTGAAAAATGAGCAAGAATGTACTATCATCATCGTATTTATCCACACTATAAGTCTTGTTATCCACAAATTAACAGATGAAGTAGATATCTGTGGAAAAATCAGTCCCTGTTGGTAAAAAGCGGGCTAAGAAAAATCCACAACACCCGTTTCGTTGTGGAAAACTTTTCAATCTCGTATGATAAAAGGTAGTTATTCAATCACGTTGGAGGGAGTTGATCTCGTGCAGAGTGCCTTGTGGCAAAGTGTCTTGGGGGAAATCGAACTGTCAGTGTCGCATGGCAATTTCGAGACGTGGTTCAAACATACTGAACTTATCGACCTGACTGAAGAACGAGTAGTCATCGGTGTTGCTAATATTTTTGCCAAGCGACAGTTCGAAGTAAAGTTTGATAAGCAAATTCGTGAGATACTGCAACGAAACGGCGTAACTGCCCCAACCGTCGCCTACCAAGTAAAGTCTGCAAAAAAGCGAGTCATTAGCCGAGAAACCACCGGCGAGTTGCCCGATGCGGCAGCAGCCCTAGTGCCGCAGCCGACGGCGCATAGCTCAGTTACGCCCGCTACTACCCTGAATCCGCGCTATACCTTTGAGTCATTCATCGTTGGGTCAAGTAACGATCTTGCTTACACTGCTTGTCAGGCAGCGGCGACTCATCCCGGTACCAAGTATAATCCCTTGTTTATTTATGGTGGCGTTGGACTTGGAAAAACCCATCTCATCCAGGCAGTCGGCAACGAGATTCAGAAGCAGCACCCAAAAATGAAAGTAGCCTATATTAGTTCGGAAACATTCGTCAAAGAGTTTCTCGAATACATCCGATTCAAAAAAGCCGGTTTTAGTGACAAGTATCGTAATGTCGACGTGCTGATTGTCGATGATATGCAATTTATCGCCGGCAAAGAAAAAACTCAAGAGGAGTTCTTTCACACCTTTAACGCCCTTCATCAAGCGAACAAACAAATTATTATCGGCAGTGATAAACCACCGCGCAGCATCCCGACGCTAACCGAGCGCCTACGAAGTCGTCTGGAATGGGGTATGGCAATCGACATCCAAATGCCAGACTTCGAGACTCGCTGCGCCATCGTCAAGACGAAAGCCGCTCAGTCAGGTGTCGAGATTAGTGACGACACCGCTGAATACCTGGCGCAGCACATCAAAACTAACATCCGCGAACTCGAAGGCGCGCTCAATCAGCTCCTGGCATATGCTGAAATGCGCGGCGTTACACCAGACGTCAGCATCGCCGAAGGACTAATTGGTAATATTCGTCACAGTCGTCCACAGCACGTCACGCCCAAGCAAATCATCGATAAAACCGCTCGTCATTTCCAGATCGAGACTAAGGATATTTGTGGCAGCAAACGTGACAAGCACATCGTCGTACCGCGTCAGGTGGCGATGTATCTACTGCGCAGCGAGCTTCATCTCAGTTTCCCGAGGATTGCCTCGGAGCTGGGGCGCAAAGACCACACCACTGCCATTCATTCAGTCGAAAAAATCGAAAAAGCCATCAAGCTCGACCTTCTGATTCGTGAGCAAGTAGCTGAGATACGGGAGAAGCTTTATGCATAGTGCCTGTGTACAATTCGTGGATAGCCAGCGAATACTTGGTGGTGTAACTTGTGTATGGTCATTCACAGACCTGATGATTAAACGTGCCACGTCAGCCAGGGTGCGAATAACTCCTAGGTCTATCCACTGTATCATCCTGGCAAGGTACACAGGATTTTCCACCGCCCCATTCGCCTTTTCTCATCTGTCGTTAGCTTACTTATCCCCATTTTCCACAATGCCTATAACTACATCTACGGATTACAAAAGAAAGGAATTATAATAATAGCCATGGAACTCAGTGTCACTCAAGAAAACCTTGCACGCGCACTTACCATTGTTGGACGCGTCGCGAGCAGCCGTGCCGGACTGCCAATTCTCAGTAATATTCTCTTTCGTACCGAAGGTAATCGTCTCCTCGTGGCTGCAACGAACTTAGAGATTGCGGCTACCTATTATGTTGGTGCCAAAGTCGCTAAACAAGGAACACTGACCTTGCCCGCTCGATTACTTACGGAATTTGTCAGCAATCTCCCTAAAGGTACGGTGTCGCTAGCAGTAAAAGGCACTCGAATGGAGATTACATCGGGAAGTTATTCGTCAGTGATTAATGGTGTCGATGCCGAAGAATTCCCTGAACTTCCGGCAATTGAAGATAGTGAATCCGTTCACTACACGATCGCTGCCGCCGACTTCAAACAAGCGGTGTCACAAACGATCATTGCCTGCAGTAGTGATACAACTCGGCCGGTACTGACTGGCGTGTATTGGCATTCGGTTGATGGTTCACTATACCTGGCGGCGACTGACGGGTATCGACTTGCAGAGCGACGACTTCTCAAGACGAAAAGTCAGATTGCGGCAATTGTACCGGCTTCCAGTCTTCATGAAGTACTGCGTACGCTGACAGACGGTATCGATGAGATTGAAGTGGTGTTTGACAACACGCAGGTGCGCTTTCGGGCTGGCGAAGCTGAAGTAACCAGTCGATTGATAGATGGTAACTATCCTGATTATCGACAGTTGATTCCTAAAACATCAGAGACTGTAGTAACACTAGAGCTGGCAGAATTTGCTCGAATCGTCAAAATTGCCAGTCTATTTGCTCGTGAGTCTGGTGGCGGTATTACGCTTAACGCCAACGCTGAAGACAAACAACTGGGTATCCATAGTATCGCTAGCGAACTGGGTGAAAACAGTAGTACAGCGACAGCTGATGTGTCGGCTGATGGACAGATTACACTTAACTCGCGCTATATCAGCGAGGCGCTTGCAGTTACCGAGGGTGATCATATTGAATTTCGCTTTAGCGGCAAACTCTCACCGGCAGTGCTGATGACCGCCGAAAAAGATCCGAGCTATACGCATATTATTATGCCGCTTAAAAGCTAGATTAATCCGTATATTGATTGAGGGCTAGGTCGTACTGAACCGGTGGTTTTGATATACCGATAGTCGAAAGATAATTGTTCACGTCAGTATCGCAGGAAGTTTGTAGCGGCTTTGATGTCGAGATAATGAGATTAAACGAAGTTAGATTAACAAAATGTAAACTGCAATTATCAGTTATGGCCGATGTGGCTGATTCGTTTATCTTTAGTATATCGACCGCTGGTTCTTTGTTGACGAGGCGGTATAGGGAAGACGACTCACTCGTAATGCCCGTAAAGTACAAATCCGATGAACCTTCCTTTTTTTGTAAGTTAGTGACAGTCGTATAAAGAGGGATTGTTCCGATCGCTGTCGAAGTTTTTGTGTCGATGTTATATTTCCAGACGCTGTTCTTGGCGATGTATGTCAGTTCGGTGTCGCTTAGCCATAAAGGGCTCGAAGCATTTGAGTCAGGTATCGTGTATTGTTCTTGAAGGGCATCATTATAAACCTTAAGTGAGCTACCATTAGCGATAGCCGTGTAGCGATGTTGCGGTGACCACGAAACGTTAAATGAATAGCCTGAACTTTGTGAGCAGTGGGCTGGCAAGTCGCTCATCTTCTTGGTGGCGAGCGAGACGAGGTGGATTTTGCAATCAGTCTCGGCATTGCTTGAAAGCAAGGCAACTGCTGTCGTGGACGCCGACAGCAAGGTAGCGGTTTTGTCGACATCTACGATTCGTTCGTAGCGGCCCTCAGCAGAGCGACGATAAAGTATGCCGTCTTCGGTGATGAAATCGCTGCCGCTACGCCCCGCCAGGAATGATAGGTACGTTTGGTTTGTGAGTGGTGTCGGCAGCGGTACTTCAGTGGGTATCATCGAATTGATCGCCATAAACACGCGTTCGTCACTATCGCCGGTATGAACCGTTGCTAGCCCATTGCCATACGATCGCCATGATACATAGTCAAAGCGATACTTCGGGTCGCTTGTCGAGAAATGATTTGATGAGTCAATACTACTAATTGCTTTTTGATTTCGATCAAATAAACTGATTCCTTGGGACGACGTGATGAATGATGACGAATCAAAGTTGGTGACCGGCTCGCTCGAGGCGATGTCGGCTAGTGAAAGTGTACGATTCAGGATATGAAATGGCGTGACGACAATTAGTTGCTTTACTTGTTTGTCGCCTTCTGTTGCGGTTACGATGTAGGTGCCGGTACCGAGAATGCTAAATAATTGACCGTCACTACTTTTAGTCGATTCACTCGTTTGATTATCTTCAGGAGCGATTGAAACCACCGCTGTCTTACTATTCGTGGAAATTGACACGGCACCGTGGGTGAAGAGATACCAGGCAAGTAATAAGAGCGTGATAACAACGCTTGCAAAAAACAATGTTCGGATAACTTTTCCAATATTGAGGCCTTCATCTTGGTAATACATTACGGTGTTGCCTTACCCGGCCCGATGCCATTAAATTCGAAATGCATATAATCTTTGACACTATGCCAGTTGCCTCCCCATGACCAGCCATGAGCGTGGAAGATATCGACATACTCTTTTGGCATATCAAACGGCATGGGGAATCCGGTGCCCGAAAATGGATTCTGGTCGGGGTTGATATCAATGGCGGCGCCGTAGTAATGATAACTCTTGCGCGGATCGGATAATCCGGCACCAGCCGCTGTGCGCCAGCCACCAATGACTTTAACAGTGTAATTAACATTTGCTTTCTTGATATCATTAATGACTGCCTGGAGGCACGGTGCGACGAGCTTGTGTACTTCTACCGGTTTACCTAGGAAGTCCATCTTGACAAGGTTTGGTCTGGCGGCGTCTCCACCTTTACCATACGTAGCAATCAGTTCGTCGGACCCGAGCTGGTGACCATTCCCAAACTCGCCATACGTTGGCTTCGTCACTGGGCAATCACCAGTCGGTGTTGCGATACTGCCGCCGCAGCTAGCACCCGCGATGGAAACTTGTGGTGCATCGGCCGTACCGAGTCCACTAACGCCCGTTCCATCGGGAATTATTCCTTTGAACATCTTGTAATAACCTTCAGCAGCGCCGCCGCGATTTGTTACAACTCCATTTGCACTATCGGCTGAAGCTTCGTACCCAAGGTTTGGTGCATGAACAAAACGAGGATCATTCTTGGTTGCTGGTGTCTTACCATGAACAATAATTGCCGCCTCGGTTGGTGTAATTGAAGGAATCGAAGTTAGTGCCTGTATAGTGGATTTATATGAGCTCGTCACTTCTTTCCAGACGTAGTCCATCTGTAAATTAATATCAGTAATCTTACGATTAGTGTCACGCGCCATGTTAACGAGCGGTTGCTGGCGGCTCGTAAATGTCCATTGCACTAATCCGAATCCGACGCCGTTGACCGGTGTGTAATTATCGGGGGCAGTTGCACCACCCTGGATAATTGCCGGATTTAGACTCGACTCTGCTTGCATGTTGCCGACAAACCCGGTAGCTTGAGCAAGTGTCAGGCCCTTACCGGTCAAATTGCGCAAAATTGCTTCGGCATTTTTCTTTTGGTCGGCGCTCGTAGTACCTGGGCCGCTGGAAGTAAATGACATTGTCGTCGTGCATGGTGTGGCGCGCTCGTCGTAAAAGATGATGTCGTTACTGTTGTAAAATCCGGTATCAAATCCACCCGGGCTGTCGACCGCCAATGCGATCATTGGACGGCAGGTAAACAAAATGATAAATACTCCGACGATAACATGCTTCAGATATCGCTTCATGCTCTAGTGCCCTTCTTCGTAATGCCAGTGAAATTGTCCGGCGCAGTTCTCAAAGTTTCGCCCGACCCCGTATTTTTTGGCCGCTTCATCGAGCCATGCCAACGTCGTGCTTGAAATATTACACCCGAAGTCAGCAGCTTTGCCGGCGTGGTGATTGCTACCCGGCCCCATATGACATTGACCGAATAGCGTGTTAAATTGCATACCTTTTTGCGGCGAGTGTTGAGCGGCATCTGCCAGGAACTGCATGATTGGCTTATCGGGAGTGACAAACTTTGGCACGCCATAGCTACAGCGGGTCGAGCTTGATGCTTGTTTGCCAGCAGCGATATCTTCGAGCTGTAGCTCGACAGTTGAACGCGAGATAGTGTCTTGGCCTGCAAAGGGGCCTACCATACTATACCCACCTTTGATATCCCACCCTTGGTTACCTTTACTATCACTATTATCGAGAACAATTTTGGCAAGACTACTGACATCACCATCGACGGTACCGCCACCGCCACCCGTGTCAGGTGAGTCACCGGAGTTTTCCTGGTTCATTGCCGAGTCGATGCCGAAGTCAGAATGAAAGACGCGGAAGTTCGACAGCATTTCGCTATCCTCGCGGCATTTTTTGCCGGATCGCCAGTCATCCTCTGTAGGATCTGGTAAAAGGCCTTGCTCGCTAAAGGATCGTGGGTCTTCACCCCACGGTGCCGCTTCACTCCCATTTATGCGTTTTGAAGTACAAAAGTCCAAGTATTTTTGGTATACTTTGCCGTTTTCGGTCGCAGCCGGTGAATCGGTCGTCGATGCGTCGTCGACATACCCGCCGTTAATCATAAAATCAAGCACTTTTTCGTATTCGGCGTCGAGATCTTTTGGCGACATTGTCATACGCGGATTACCGCTGAGGTCGCTATCGGCACCGATATCAGATAGCTCATCGACCGATA
This sequence comes from Saccharimonas sp. (SeqCode), assembly GCA_039809225.1. GTDB lineage: Bacteria > Patescibacteriota > Saccharimonadia > Saccharimonadales > Saccharimonadaceae > Saccharimonas. Next base: position 19,499 of record JBDHUN010000004.1, on the reverse strand, counting down.
ACTGTTCGAATCGCTTAGCATTATATTCTTTGTCTGACACACTATACTCGGCGTAAGCTTGCGGTGATAACGGATTGGCAGCCATCGCCCCAATCGCTTTGAGGCCGGTGGTGAGCGATGAGAATATCGATGAGGTATTGATGGAGAATAGCGGCAGCTGCGCAGCCATGGCTCCGACTGACGTGTAGGGATTTGTCATATCAAACGGAGATTGTGCCGCTTCGTATTGCTGAGCGGCAATCTCTGCTTCACGACCCGTTTTTGTATTTACCAGATATTTCTGAAATTCGCCTTTGCTGGATGCAAACATGCCGCCATCTGCCGCGGCAAAGCTGAGGATAGAACTGGAGCCTACAAACATGGCATTGAGCACATCTGGGCCGACAGTGGCAGAGGATAGAGCTAAAAAGCCATATTTTTTAATAAAGTTCTCGGCGACTTTTGCGAATGCTATATTCATGGCGACACCGGCTCCCATCATGGCGACACAGGCGACAATTTGAGGGCCAATACAAGCAGCTGATCCGATCAATCCGACAATATAGTTACCCGAGAACGAGCAAATAGTACGGATCGTGCGCATACCACCAGGAATTGCTTTGATCTTACTAAATACGCTGTCCAGTGCCACACCTACCGCCCCCGCAGTAATGACGTATTTAGCCAGTGAGGCGTCAGGCTTACCAAAGTCATTAAATGCGGCGGCACGGTAGCCCAGCGCATCGGTCGGCGATTTCCCGTAGTTTGGGTTATCAAAGGTTTTATTGTCCTGGTTTGGATCAGTGACTTGTTTACGTCCGTCGATAGAGGTCAACTGACGGTTGGTAAATGACATCGGATTATCGGTCGACTTACCGGCTATCATCTGGTCGATTGCAGTTAATATGGCCATCGCGAATGCGGCAGTGGCCAAAATTCGTGCGGTTTTTATGCCGATGCGTATTTTATTAGCGGTTTCAAGCAAGCTACACGCAACAGTAGCGGTGACACCAGCCGCTCCAGAGATAAGTCCTTTCTTTGTTTTTACTTCTTCGGTCACTGTTTTCATACGCTCGTCGTTCGGCGCATCTTTGTTGTCGATAATGTTACCATCTTTGTCGACGGTACTCAGGGGCTTGCCGTCTTCGTCGACTGCTCTTGTACCTTTATCCATACTTTCCGATAATTCTTTTGTAGTGTTGCCGGTGATTTTTGGGGCTTTATTGAGGCCGAGTGCTTTGAGTGTATTTGTGAACCTGCCGCCCTCGTTGTAGACACCAGAACGGGGGTTGAAAGCTCGAGATAATCGTCCCATTAACTCAGTGTTCTTTGTGTCGCCCAGCACCCCCTTCATCTCCTGTGGTGATGTGATCGTCGTCCCATTTTTTAGCGCCGATGATTTGATGCCTTCTGGCAGTTCTATCGTCTTTATCTTGGTTCTGCCAAATGCGGTCTTTTCACCATTTACTTTGAAACCGGCGTCTTCCATAGCGATGACGTATTTGTCGCTTACAGTCGCAAATTTACAGCGAATCGAAATTTTGCTGCCGCAAATTCCAACGCCTTTGAGACCACTACTCATTTTGTAGGCGAGTAGCTTGTTGAGGCGTATATGCGAACCGCGCGTCACATCAGACAGGTCATTAAGGAACATTTGCTTGATGTGCGCTGGCAAGAGCGCCATGGTGCCGGTTGAAAACCCCAGCGCCAACGCAATCAAAAAGCCGACAATTCCAACACCCGGGCCGCTTTTTTTAGCGATTTGCAGTGCCTTGTTAATACCAGTGACTTTTGGGCCTTTGCTATCACGGAAGCTATCAAAATTAGTATTCCATTGGCTTGGTGTATTCGATTCAGCTTGGCCGACATTGTCTTGACTGGCGGTCGCATTTGCCGGGTCATTTACAAAGGCTTCGGCTTGATCAATCCCGGCGTTAGCATAAGGGTCTGACCCTGTTTCTTCGGCCGATTTAAGATCATTAAATGTATTAAATCGCTTACCATAGGCTTTATTGATATCTCTTGGGTCGTCAACCTTCACTGCCATACACTATACTCCTGGCTCCGGTGGTGTCGCACCGGGTAGCACAGTGGCTTGCGGGTTAGTAGTAATCAATCCCGTTTCTGTCTGACTAGCGATAATTTGGATATGGACATGGTTTTGCCCTGCAAAGAACAGCCCCTGACCAACTGGGAAATTGGCCAGCCGCTTACGCTCTTCCTCGGTTAATTTAAAGACATCCCCGAGTACATCGACAGCACTCGAACTTTGCTTTAGGAGCAGCTGCATCGATGAGTTGGCGACAATCGCTCGCCCCATTTTACTGCCCATGAAATCCTCCACATCTTGGCTAATCGTTGTAAGCCCAAGATAATACTTACGAGCGCGTTTGGCAAGGCTAAAGAGGAAGTTGGCCGAATCATCGTATTTCATCAATTGCCATGCCTCATCGACGATCAGCATACGCTTCTTTTGTTGAGTACGGGTGATATTCCAGATGTGGCTCAGCACGATATACATCGCCACCGGCCGCAGTTCGTCCTCGAGGTCGCGAATGTTAAAGACCACCATATTGTTGTTGATGTCGATATTGCTCTGTTGGCTGAAGATACCAGCAAAGGTACCGCTAGTGTATTTGCGCAGGCGCTGAGCCAATTGCGGTCCAGTACCGCCCATGTGGAGTAATGTGTCGTAGAGGTCACTAATCGTTGGTGGCGTCGAGTTGTGGGTTAATGGATCGCTGGTGATACCGGCGCGGGCATAGGTATCGATCAGGCCTTGATCGAGATCGGCTTCTTCGGCAGGGGTTAGACCAGCCATTATCTGTCCATTAGCAGCTTGTTGAGAGCCGCCAAGCATCAGTCGTAACAGGCCATGCAGCGTGATGAGATTAGCGCGCAGAGCATCTTCGGCCTCGTCGCTATCGATTACTTTCGGTAGGTCAAATGGATTGATACGCGTGTCGCTGCTGAGACTGAGGCGGATATAGCTTCCACCGACCGCGTCGGATAACTTTTGGTACTCATTTTCCGGGTCGATGATCAGGATATCCGCACCCATCATCATACTGCGCAGCGCCTCCAGCTTGACGGTAAATGATTTACCGGCACCAGACTTCGCAAAGACCACCATATTGGCATTTTCGAGGCTGTAGCGGTCAAAGATAACCAGGCCGTTGTTGTGCATATTGATGCCATAGAGCACACCTTTTTCTTGGGTCAGGTCGGCGCTCGTGAATGGGAAACTGGTACTGATAGCACCGGTGTTCATATTGCGGCGAATCTGTAATTGGTCGGACATCTGGGGTACCGTACTATTGAGGCCTTGTTCCTGTTGACTGCTGGCGACCTTGCTATACACCAGCTGCTGACCAAATAATGTCTCGAGGTTGTGCTGGACAAAGCCTAGTTCCTCGAGGCTGTCGGCGTATATAGTGATATAAAGACCATAGCGGAAAAATCGCTCAGCACCGACCTGTAATTGATCACGCAGCTCTTCGGCATCGGCTAATGCCGCCTCGCGGCCTGGGTCACGGGTGCGCCCTTTTTCTTGACTGATCGACATATCGGCTTCGAGTTGTGTCACTTTCTTGGCGAGGTTTTTGAGCACGATATCGGTCTCAACCGGGTAGATAAACATACTGATATCAAGTACTTGATCGATATTAATCAGTCCCGACAGCCAACCGGTATAGAGCTCCCGCGGGTAGCCGTAGACATACATCGTGCGGCCGTATTTCGTACCGACCCGGAAATGGCTACTGTGGATCTCGAGACTACTTGGTGCGATTAGGTCGCGTAATGTCGTCATGCCGCGCAGAAAGGCTTGCTCGACTTCGGCTTGTTCCCGGGCACGCTGCTCGGCCGCGATATCCATCGGATCCTTACGCTTGGCCATTTGGTACCCCTTCTGCAGGCGCTGTCGGTTGTGTCAATGCTTCGCCACCGCGACGGACATAGGTAGACGTAATCGACGCAAAGTCTCCTAGTGGTTCCCGGACAGCCGTATCGGGATTATAGACGTTGTAATACAATTCACCTAGCTCTTTGGTGCTGAGCTGTACTGCTTGGATACCGACTTGCGTCAGTCCGTTAACAACTGAGTCGACACGGTTCTTGATCTCCTCTTTGGCTTTCTCGTAAGTAGCTTTGTCGATCTTTGTGACAGCCGTATTTGGCTTCGCTCCGCCAAAGATCTTGCCGAAAAAGCCTTTGCCTTGCTCGACGACATTTCCCATATCACCAGCCGGAAAGAACGGCACCACCACGAAAAAGCTTTTATCCATAATGTTAGCTTCTTGTGAAAGAACATCGATAAACTGAATATAATCATCCATTAGGACATTAAGCAACATATTGTCTTGTCCGCGGCGGATTTCCTCGAGTCGGTCCAGGTACGGACCAATATCGACACGCTGCGAGCGAATATAGATTTGCACTGGAAAATACAGTGCATTGAGGAAGTTTTGGTAGCTATATTCCACCCCTTCACGCTCACGCGCGCTCATGAGGTCGAAGTTGATTGATTTACAAGCGATAACAGCGCGAAAACTACCATCAGCCATAATAACCATCCCCTCGCGCAGCTCACTGAGGAGCAAGCTATTTTGCGTGGAATTTACCTTGCGCTGTGGAGTGTTCTTGCTAGCGGTTGGCTGTGGAGCTGGGCCACTGGTCACAGCTGTCGGCGGCTGAAACTGCTGATCACCCATAGTAGGACCGGCCGGCACGCCGGTTGGTCCTGTTGGTTGCGGTATCGGTGATTGGTTGTTTGGTGGCACTCCCCACTCCTGTTATGCCAACCCATCCATCCTAGTGAAGTGCGATAAAGACTTCTCCGTCGTCTTCTTTCGACTTCTCTTTGATTCGATCAGCCTCACGCTGGATCGTTGCGATAGATAAATCGGTATTGTTTGCAAGGTTAATTATATCAGGTGATACCTGGGTACCGCTAGTGCTTGGCGTAGAATTATCGGCTAACGGCTGAGAAGGAGTTGGTGTGGGCGAAGGTTGCGGTGTTAATTGCTCACTTGTATCTAGTGGTTGGATCACTGACTGGTGAATCGAGGTTGGGTACGGGTTAAACTGTGGTGCAGGTGTAGAGGGGGGAACTGGTGATGTAGTTTGTGACTGGGATTGAGGTTGAGATTGGGGTTGTGATGGCGGCTGCGGTGCAGCTGTACTGAGCGCGGCATATGGGTCAGGCAGCGGTGTCACTGGTGTTGGCGCAGGCGCTACAGCTTGTTGGCGCATGCGCTCGACCATCTCTTGTCGTCGACGTTCATCCGACTGAGCGATCATGGTGTCGAACGACTGTGCGACACCGCCGGTCGTATCGAGCATATCCTCGGTTTGTTGAGCCGCATACCAAGCATCGGTATTCATCGCAGTATTGACACCGGGATTCGTCGCATGGCGAATCGCCCACCCACCAGTATCGGCGATATCTGCTAGGTAGCTGAGCCGTTTTTCGGCTTCGAGCTGTGATAGTTCTTTGGTGCGCTGTACCTCGACGACTTTAGGCACGGTAATTTCGATCAATGATTCGATCCCATCGGGGGTCCAAAACCGCCGTCGTGGTTTGAGATAGTACGACACGAGGGCTGCCAGATAAATTTCCATTGGTTGATCTTTGCGTAGCGGCAAAGCCAATGCTCCAAAAAATAGGATGATCGGTATCGGGATGATAAATAGCGGCACAAATACCCGCGAAAGTCCCCACGCTAACGCAATCGACATCGCTACAATGATCAAGTAGATAAACTGTCGAAAACTAAATGGTCCGATGAGCTTGTCATCGGCTTCGACATCTTGTGCTACTTTATAGACTGCCATAACGGAAAAATCTCACTCTATCCATATATGTCAGTCCTTGTTTGCGCCTGACTGCGCGTTGAACCTGGTATGACTGTAGGATTAAGAGTAGGTAAAGCAGATCCACTTGAAAGGGCTTGCATTAATGCACGCTTGTCTTGAGCAATACCTGCTTGGTTTGGGTCTGCCAATACAGCCTGTGCTTGTGCCTGACTAATGTGGCCATTACTTGCTAGGGTGTGCAAATGAAGGTAGTCTTGCCCCATCAATTCGGCCGTAGTGAGACTAGAAGCTCGGCTACCAGAGGCAACCTGAGAGTCTAATGTAGATGCTGATGTATCTCTCGCCCATGATTCAAGACTATTATCTCTTGCTTTTAAGTTTAATCCTGCAACTTCTTTTTTTACTAGACCAGAATTTGCACTAGTAAGGTTATTACTCCTCTCTGCTTGAGCAACCTCTTCGTGAAGAGCTTGTAGCCCAGGATTTCCAGAATTACCTAAGATACGTATTGCAGCTTGCTGCCCAACAGCGTCACCGCTTGCCAGCGCTCTTCTAAATTCCGCCCTTGCGTCACCAATCTCGGACCCTGGGGTTGCACGTCTCTTCATCAGCTTAATACGATCTGCCACTTGTTCTTCTTCTTGTTTATCTGCTAACCCTACTCCACTTGCAGCGGTAGCGTCCCCAAATTTTCCACTAAACTTACTGTCATTAAACCTTTCATAGGCACTACTTCGCCAGTTCCGAGGATTTAATCGACCTCCTTTTCCGTGGTATTGGCCAGCTTGAATCAAGGCATTGCGCTTTGCAGCCTCACCTGATCGGTATTTGCCATATCGACCGGGAATCGAATTATTCCATCGCTCTCGAGATTTTCCTATCGCTTGCTTACCAAATCGTCCCGTTGCTCTATTTCCCCACCCTTGCAATTTTGCACCGACAGCTCCGGTAGCGGTCATTGCACCTTTGAGTGCGGTCGGTGCGGCATAGAACGGAATCATTGCCATTGCGAGGGCGGTGACTTGAAGGACGACACTATCATCGGTATCTGATTGTGTCGCACTGACGTTGATAATTCGTGAAGCTAGGCTACTCGCGCCGAAGATGACGCCGATAACAGGAAATACCATGAGAAGTGTCGAGAACATCTTCCACCACTTCTTAAACCACTGCTCGGTATTCGGAAGGAGATAGGCGACGAACGCTAATGGTGAGACAGCAATAAGTAGCACGATTGCCGCTTCGCGTGCGATAAGGATGATTGCGATCATAGCAACAGCAAGGATTGCTGCGAGAAGAACCGGAGCAGAGATGGCCAGCAAGAAGATTACTCCCAAAGCAGCTACTATAGTTCCCGCAAGAATCTTACCCATCATTTGCTTCCATTCTGGCACGGCATCAGTTCCGGCCCCGCCACTCAGATGGATGCTGTCGAATAGGTTTTTCAGTCCGTAGCCGAGTACATTGCTCATATCGACTGCAAATTGGCATAGGTAATACGATATATTGACAAGTATGGCTGCGGCGATTAGCCTCGGCAGCATCCGTTTTATGCCGTAATTATTGATACCTAAGCCCGTAATTTGTGAGAAGATGATAGCAAGAAACGCAATGATAAACGCGATGTTCGCATAGGTTCGAAAAATATTCCATGCAGTTTTTGTACCGCTGTTTTCGTCAAACAAGCCGATATGCACCACAAGGAATTGATTGGCGATAAACTTAAATGCTTTATCGGCTAGTTCCGCGACAAAGTTCATCACCGGGCATACAATCCACGCAATCCCACCAATCTCTGAGCTACAGGTTTGCTGAGAGCTTCCGCTGCCGCTGTCATCACCCGATACATGAGTCTGGGTATCTTGTGGATTTGCTTTTACGTATGTAGCATACGCTGCCGCTGTGCTATTTGCCGTGTTCACGAGTTCGCTGCACCGATCACCTACCCAGTCTCCGTTAAATGCCCATGCTACCGTTTCTTCATCAGTTTTAAGACCTGTCTTATAAAAAATTTTCTTATCCAAGCCTTTTCCTGTGGCTGGGTCAATCGTAACAACACCGGTGCCTTGATGAGAATCTATGAACGCCATCTGCTCTGGTGACCCGGTGTAGTCGCCTGCAGCGGTCGCGCCACATCCACTTATAAATGTATTAAGTGCCCACCAATACCGCTCCGCATCATTAAATGGAGTACTTGCATCTTTCATGCCAATCTTGGGAGCGGTATTCGCGATAAATGCGGTGCGCATGGAACTTGATCCATGCGAGCCAGCATCGCCAGGTAAATCAAAATTACCACTACCACCTACACAACTAGAACCTGTTCCACCGCCTCGTTTTGCTCCAGCTGCACAGAACGCTTCTATCGTACCACCGTACCCAAGTTCACTAATAAAAGTAGATAGCCAACCTTCACTATCATCACATTTAACCCAAGCGCCGCTTCCCATATCATTATCATTACCATTATCAGAGTATTTTACCTTTTTTTTACCAATAAATGCTCCAATTTCAGCCCATGTCACATCAGTTCCAGTGATACCGAAATGATCGGGTTGCACACCAGGAGGTAATGAAGCGAAAGGTATCTTGTGTGTTGCTGTTGAAAACCAATTACTATTAACCACTTCTCCCGGATCCTTCGTGATACCAGAATGGTTAAAACAGTTTGCAACAGCATACATCTCCAACACTTTGCGCACGTGGTCTTCAATCTCTGTGCCGCCAGCGTAAGCAGACGGAGCAATTAAGAATGGCTGTACAATCACAGTCAAAGCGATAACAGAAGATATAGACCCGAGAATGATACGTTTGGCTAACCCACTCATGCTAACTACCATTAAACAGCAAAGCAACCAATATTAAAAGCCCGTTACAACGAGCTTTTAATATGATAAGTAGTTAGGTGGTATATTTTATTATACGTCAGCGGGACTTGTTGTGGCGTGGAAAGCGTACCCCGTATCAGGATTATAATGTATATCTTCAATATTCCATGCGGTTTTTAGATTATATGGAGGTATAGATAAGCCAGTTTGCGACTCAATTTGGTCTGTGGGCATATTATCAGTTTCATGAGATACAAACGAAAAGGCAAGCGTACCGTCATCGAGCGACCCCGTCACTTTAACCGTGTTGAGTACAAGAGATATATCGTAGTTGTAATCTGCAATCGATGAATTACTTATTTTTGCCATATAAGTAGTAAAACATCTATTGGATACTTCCTCCTGTTTCTTCAGCCAATCGCCACCGGTTGACGCAGCCTTACCGAAAGTTCCGAGTGTAATGGCTGACGTATATTTGTTTGCCATTGCTGCTTCGTACTCGCCCTTACCAGCATCTCTGAATTGATCAAGCTCTAGTTTGTCGCAACCTGCCATATATAGACCTCCGTTATTTTGGAGTAGTCTCACGGCAAACGCTTCAGCGAACTTCTGAGTAGATTCGCCCTTCTCAAGCTTTAAACTGGCTAGGTTATCTCTAAATAGTTGAGTGATTTCTTCTGGTGTCTTATCAACGAGATTCTCGGGCTTTAGAGCTTCTGGCAAAGCAACGGTCGTGGTGTTTGGGCTTGTTTCGCCTGTTGAAGGCGTCGTTGTGGATGTAGGTGGTGACGTCTCGCTCGTGGTTTGTCCAGTACGGATAGGAGTTGTAGGTTTTTCGGCGCTGCTACAACCTGTTAATCCCGTTACTCCGAGAGCGACGGTGCCTGCAGCTGTCCATTTTACCCATCGAGGTTGTTTGTCAATGCTTTTCATGAAAGAGTTTTCTCCTTAGTTTGCCTATTACGCTATGAGCTTATCTGGTGTAACGTATTGATACCATTATACCTCATATGGTTAAAAAAGTCAAGATTTTTCTTGACCCCCTTGCTATCGGGTGGCACCCGATAGCATGTAAAGAGGATTTGGGATTTATGATGTTATTTACTCCATTCCTTGAGAGTACTGTCATAGGTGTAACCATTAGCCCTAAGAGCTTTCGACATAGAGGCACGAGAGTTGCTAGATGTTTCACGACTAAGGTTAGTATTGTTGAGAATGTCTCTATAGGTCTCAAGAGTGACATCGTAGTTCTCATCGAAGGTGGTGTCAAAGCTTGCTGCAAGCTCGTTATATTTTGGCGAACCCTGACCATACATGCGTGCGTAGAGATCGAACATCTTGTCTTTATAGCGATCAAATTGAGCTTGATCGGCTGGATCGGTACTGTTTTTGAGCGCGCCGATGCTGGTGATGATGTCGAGAGCCTCGTTGTTTGCGCCCGCCAAGTTGTCGGCCTTGATACGACCTTCAAAAATCTGACGCATGGCGTGCATCTTGAGATCGTCAGGTCCATTGATATGACCGAGGAGCACCTCGTTGTAGGTAACGTCATTGATAAATGGCGCCAGGCGGGCAATGCCAGAAGCCACAGCATCACTTTTCGCGGTAGCACGGTGAGCATAGTTATGACCTTTACGGATAATAGTCGCACCGGTAGCAGGGTCGACCTCTTCCACGCTATCACCGGTCTCCATGAGGATAGCCATTTTTTGACCGTATGACCCTTCTTTGAACTGCTTAGAAATCGCCGCTTCTTTGGCATACTCATCACCCGCGTCAAATTCGTACTCGTTGCCATGGTCATCTGTCACCTTTACTTTTGTGCCCGCGCCCTTTGCTGCTATATCTTGAACTTGGTTGCTATCGAGCTTGAAATGAGCAATAAGCTCACCGGCAGCCTGGGCCTGTTTACCCCAGTCGGCGCGATCTTCGGCGATGGCGGTTGCGAGAACATTGCTCTGTTTGCCAACACCGGCAGCATATGCCTGGATTGATTTACCGTCGATCAAACGGTTGCTAATCACGATCGGCTTGCCATCAGTACCAAGAACCTTATTGCCATTGATATCTAACTGATACTCAGCACCATTAGTGAGAAGTGTTTCATTGATCTTTGTTTTGAGCTCGTTGGCGGCCATATTAGTGCGCATCTGGGTTAATGATGCAGACTCTGCTGTCGTCTGTGCAGCTTGGGCCAGCGCGTCTTTGGTCGCAGTTGCGATTGCAGCGTTGAGCGTACTAGCGTCGCCAGTCTTTAGTTCGGCGTAGGTAGCATCAATCTTCGCCTTGCCAAGGGCGGCACGGTCAGTAGCAATACGCAGGTTCATCTCACGGGTTTGCGAACCAGAGTCGTTGAGGTTGCGGAAATGCCATTCGTGCTCGAGGTCGGCCGAAAGCTGTTGTTTGGCACGCTCAGCCTCGCGTTTTGTTTGGTCGAGGTTGAGCTCGAGAGCTCGGGCGGTGCTATCGGTCAAATTGCGATTATTCCAGCGGAGCTCGTGTTCGGCAGCGATTGTTTGCTTGGTGCGCTCAACGCTTCGTTTGGCGGTGTCAAGGCGCTCACCCATGGTGGTTTGCTCAAAGCGATTCTCGGCCTGGCTCTGCTGGACATCGGCCATACGGGAGCGGAAGGTAGCATGTTGACCCTGCGTACTCTCGAGGAAGCGCGTCTCGACCCGTTTTTTCTGTGTTTCGGCGTCCATCTCGCGTCGACGCAGACGTTGCCCTTCGGCACTGGCCATCATACTATTTTCAATCTGTTTCTGATCAACGCCGAGGTTGCGCGAGCGTAGCTCTAGTGATTGACCGCGACGTGATGCAGCAAACGTGTTTTCGTGATGCTTTTTCTCATTGGCGGCGTGTTTAGTCAGAGCCTCGATATCGTGGCCCTGACGAGTACCGGCAAAGCGAGCGTCGGCGAGCCCTTCGTAGGCTTTACGGCGGCCCTCACGAGCACGGCGGCGGGTATCGATAGCGCGGGTCATGGCGTGGCGGCCGCGTGGCTGGAATGTTCCATCGGGCATGCGTCGCCCGGCTAGGGCTCGGTCGCGACGTTCACCGGCGTACCCCTTGCTCCAATTACGCGTACGATCGATTAATCCCTTGTTTGGGTTGTTGACCATACCGGCGATACGGCCAATCAGCCCGCCGCTGAACTTTACTAACATCGGAGTGACGACAATTGGTGCAACTTGTACAGCCATACCCAGGATGATAGTGACAATATTGCCACCAGCCGTCTGAATAATCGCCATACCGGCCAGCTGTGCCCCACTGAAAATCACTGAGAAAATCGGGAATAACAGAAGGAGTGTCGTAAAAACTTGACGCCATTTGTTAAAGAACTTTTCGGTGTTTGGCAGCAACATCGCTACAAATGCGAGCGGTGAAATGATAATCAGACAGATGATGAGGGCTTGGCGTGCAGCCAGTACGATCAAGGCAACTAACGCTGCTAGAATTACTCCCACCAGTGTCGGCATGAGGAGAGCCAGAGCGCCGGGGATGGTATTTGCCGCCACAAAGAATGCGCCGGCGCCCACTGCACCGCCACCAGCCAAGATCATAGCCCCGATTACTTCCCAGCTTGGCACCGTGACATTTTCGTAGCCGGCCTGAGTATTGAGGTTTTGCAACACTGTCATAAAGAGGTCGTGGATGGAGTAGCCCACGATATTTGAGGCATCCACTGCCATCGCCGAGATCCAAAATGACACATTTACCAAAATCGCCCCGATCACCAGGCGCGGCAGCATCTTTTTGAGATTGTAATTACTGAGGCCGGCACCAGTGATTTGTGAATAAATAATTACCAAAAAGACACCAACAAAACAGAGGTTGGCGATGTCGCGGATAATCGTCCACATCCGGTAGACAGCCGAGTTTGTATCGCTGGTGACAGTGCGGACTACCAGAAAGTTGGAGATGATTTTGTAGATGTAATCCATGCTCTTAGCAAGGAAATTCACGACGGGGCAAAGAATCCAACCGATCCCCCCTGTTTGTTTGCTATCGCAGGTCGTGCCGCTATCCGTTTGCGTGGCATCGGTGGTCGTGGTAGTAGCAGCATCGATAATCGACACCGTGGTCGGGGGTGATGGTTTACCGTACGACCCCATACTTGGCATGTCGAATATCGTGTACTCAGCGCTACTTGCTTTGTCGGCCGGTCCGCTAGTGAGTAGGTAGTAAGCTTTGTGATCGGCGGTATCGAAGTAGGCGTAGCCATCATATTTTTCGTAGCCGGTAGGCATTTGCGGGGGCGACGCCGATTTATCGATACTAGTAAAGGTGTGGGATTCGTAGCTGACAGTATTACCGCTGCGTTCAGCGCTGGCAGCGAGTGCTGTTGAAAACGGCACGCCAGCTACCAAAAAAACGGTCATCATAACAGAGGTGACCAACAGTGAAATACGCCGCAACGATATTCTACCGCGCGGAGGCCTGAAGATGAGGTCCCACATATCATCCTAATATTACCATTAACAGATGAAAAAGTCAATGTTTTTAGCATATTTTTCGGCGTTTTTATTTACAAGACACCACCACTGTGTGTACACTAGCCATAGAGGATATGATTTTATGAAATACAAACACCTCCTGATTGCGTCCATTTCTCTTCTACTTTCCCTGTTTGTGGCTACCTCTGCAATAGCTGCTGATGACCCAAAAGCAGATTGTCAAAAAAAAGGTGATGGCTGGGTGTGGAATGATACATCAAAGACTTGTACGTCCACAAAACTTAATTGCGCTATTCTCGACCAAGCAATCTGTAATGCTGCGGTCGATCCGCCAAAAGATGGCAATGTGACGAACACCGGCGTTTTTAAACTGCTTGTCTGGGTGATTAATATCTTGACCGCAGTTGTTGGTGTGGTGGCGGTCGGTGTGCTCGTCTACGCTGGTATCATGTATGCTAGCGCCGGGGATAATAGTCAACAGGTCTCAAGCGCCAAGGATATGATTAAAAACACTATCATCGGTATTATCACATATGCACTGATGTATTTTGCAGTAAACTGGCTCATCCCAGGAGGGGTAATTGGCTAATATGATCAAAAAACTCTATCTCTTATGTGCATTGCTCGTAACAATGGTGGGCACCGGACTGACAGTCGTGCCGCCAGCCTATGCCTGTACCGATACTTATTTTGCGGTCCCAGCGTGGTACAAGGGCATCCAAAACGGCGATTGCTCGATCAAAGCGCCAAGTGATGTTAAGAACTTTGCCCTTAAAATCGGTCTCAATATCATCCAGGCTCTGTTGGTGATTGTCGCCTACATATCGGTATTCTTTATCATCAAAGGCGGCTTTAACTATATGACGAGTGCCGGTGATCCGGGTGGGACGGCCAATGCGCGGAAAACGATCACGAATGCTGTCATTGGTATGATTATTGCCGCCCTTTCGGCATCTATCGTCAACGCTGTAGCAGGAGTAGTGAACTAATGAAAGCCTACGTCTTTTATTACACCGCCGCATTGATCAACGCGACAAATGTCGGTATTCCGAAGCCCAATGATGGCAGTGATAAAGGATTGCTCAATAGCATTTTGTTGCCGGTGTATTTCTGGGCGGCCGTTGTAGCCACGATTGTTATCGTAGTGGGTGGATTTATGTATACTACCTCGAGCGGTGATCCAGCTAAAGTATCTCGTGCCAAAAATGCTATTCTTGGTGCGGTTGTTGGGTTGATCTTTGTCATCACTGCTTTTACTATCACATCAATCGTCATGGAGGCGGTAAAGTGATGAAAAAAGGATTGATCATTGCCCTTTTAGTCGCTATCACCGGCAGCGTATTCCTCGTTGCCCACCCTGCCGCTGCAATCGATATCTTTAATCGCTGTACCGAGGCAAACTGTACACTTGTAAAAGAAAACCGTCTTGGTGCCGATAATTCAAATATGATTTGGCAGGTCATGCGCGTGGTGTTAACTGCGCTAGGAAGCGTATCGGTGCTAATGATTGTGATTGGTGGCGTGCGTTTTGTCGTATCGCAAGGTGATGCTGCCGGAGTTGGTACCGCCAAAAAGACGATCTTATACGCCGTTATCGGTCTTGTGGTAGCACTGCTCGGCGGCGGGATAGTCCAGATGGTTACCGGACAATTTTTAAGTAAATAAAGGAGATGACAATGATAAAACGATTCGTAGCAGTGATTTTGACGGTCGCGGCATTGGCAGTCGCTGGACAATTTTCGCCGGTGTATGCTGCCTGTGACTCAGCGGCATCCTGTATCAATACTGGGGTGAACTCGGTAGATAACCCTAGTAGTGCCAAATCAACCGGCGACATCATTCGGACTGTTGTTAACATTCTGCTATTTGCTCTCGGTGCAGCAGCAGTTGTGATGATTGTGATCGGCGGCATCAAGTATGTCACATCGCAAGGTGACTCAAACGGCGTGAGCTCGGCCAAGAATACAATCCTATACGCTGTTATCGGTCTTATTGTGGCGATTTCTGCCTATGCCATTGTCAACTGGGTTATAAAAGCCTTTATCTAGGGCTTAACACGGCAATGGTTTTTTGTTATAACTAAACTAAGAGTAATCCATATCAAGGAAAGGAAACGGATAACAATGAAATTTGCTCTAAAGAAAAAAATGCTTGGTCTGCTCACTGTTCCAGCGCTGATGCTTGGGGTGGTTGCAACACCAGCCTATGCAGCATGTGGCAACGTTACCGACGGTATTACAAGTTCTGCTGATTGCGCCAAGGGAAGTGGCCAATCAAACAACCTGTTTGGTGATGGCGGTGTTTTCAAGACCGTGACGAACGTCCTCCTCTTTATCATCGGTGCCGTATCGGTCATCATGCTTATTATCGGTGGTGTACGCTACACGATCTCTCAGGGTGACAGCTCAGCCGTTACCAGTGCGAAGAATACGATTCTTTACGCTATCATCGGTATCGTCGTCGCAATCCTGGCATATGCAGCGGTCAACTTTGTGATCACAAGCTTCCAAAAATAGCTAAAGGATACAGTATACGAATAATAGCACGTCCATCTAGGGCGTGTTTTTATAGTCGAATCAATGCAACCAAATAGTCCGGAATTTATCCGGACTATTCTTGATCTGTTCTTTGGTGCTACTACTGAATGGTAATTTTCTTAGCTTGTTCTTGCTTGACTTTGTTAAAGGTAATGGTGAGTACGCCATCTTTGAGAACAGCGCCAACCTCATCTTCTTTTACTGCGACAGGTAGTGCCAAGGTGCGGCTAAATTCGCCCCAATAGCATTCTTGGATGTGCCAGTTCGTGGCCTCTGAATCATCGCCGCTACTAAGCGTACCACTGATTGTTAAGATTCCATCAGAGATACTGACATCAAGATCTTCCTTATTCACACCGGCAGTACGAGCTTTGACGATCAGTTGCTCGTCGGTTTCGTACACGTCCACAGCTAATTGTCCCGGGAAATCTTCCTCGCTCTCGTCCCAGTTATCGTCTGCGGTAGGTGCCGTATTGTCTTGTTGCGTAGCAGGCGTGCTGCTGTCATCTGTCATACTGTCGTCATTCAGAAATGCGGCAGCCAATTCGTCCTCGATCAATAGATCGTCATTTTGCTTGCGTGCCATGATATCCTCCACTTTTATCTCGGCTTTGACAATTAGTCTGGATACATTATAACTAAGTCAGTGGGCTTTATCAATAAAAAAGGCAAAGAGAGGTAAAAAATACAATGCTTGAGCAGTTTGTTCGTCTGTTAGCACCCCACTACTGTTGCTCTTGTGACAAAATTGGCAGTATTTTATGTGATTATTGTAAATATGACATCACATCCGATCCCTTTCAGTCGTGTCTTGTTTGTAACACCGCTTGCGCAGGCGGCGAAGCGCTTTGTGGGCGGCATGTTCTTCCCTATTCACGTGCGTGGTGTGTTGGTGAACGCTCAGAGACGCTCAAACAACTGATGAATGCTCACAAATTTGAGCGCGCTCGTGCAGGCCATGAAATAATGGCCGAACTACTCGATCATGTGCTACCGCAGCTGCCGTCAGATACTACCATTGTTCCCGTACCAACCATTGCAAAACACATTCGCCAGCGTGGGTATGACCATACAACACTTCTGGCAAAGCAGCTAGCATGTCATCGGTCGTTGCCTTATAGTCATATTCTCGAACGGGCAACATCTACGTCTCAGTTGGGTAAAGGCCGTAAAGAGCGTCGTTTGCAGGCAAGCCAGGCATTTCAGAGTGCGACAACAACGGGAAGGATACTTCTAATTGATGATATATTTACAACAGGCTCGACACTGGAATATGCAGCGAAAGCGTTGAAAGAAGCCGGTGCTTCTGAGGTTTGGACGGCTGTTATTGCCCGACAGCCTCTGGAAAAATGAGATAAAATCCGTATAATTGGGATGGTGTACGGAGAGGTGACCGAGTGGTTTAAGGTAACGGTCTTGAAAACCGTCGTGGGGCAACTCACCGCGAGTTCGAATCTCGCCCTCTCCGCCATGCAAAACGACCCCGAAGGGGGTCGTTTTGCATGGCGGAATGGTACGATCTTTAATGAGTTATTTTGGCGGCGCCTGCTATAGTAACTATATATGCGACGACGTCTGTTTCGGTGGTCTGTTTGGCTCTTTACCCTCAACGCTCCCCTTTTGTATTTGATATTGTTCGCTCTTTTTTTCGCCCGAGCTTTTTTCTCGCTAGATCCTGACTTTGGGTGGCACCTTAGCTCTGGGCAGTACATATGGCAGCACGGCATTCCTCAGTATGATATTTATAGCTACACGGCTGCTGATTTTCCCTGGATACACCATGAATGGCTCGCCGATCTTCTGAACTACCAACTCTATCAATATTGTGGCGGATATATTACCTTAGCACTTCTGTATGCGGCGATGTGGACGGGCGCTTTTTGGCTGATGACGCACACCATGAAACTTCGTCTTTTGGTACTTTTAGCGGCAGTCGTGGTGATGCCATTTGCGGGTATACGAGCCGTCACATGGACGATACTTTTAGCGGCAGTGCTTGTTGTGACACTCCAAGCAAAGCTCCGCTGGGTATCGTGGCTAGTACCAATCATAATGTTGCTCTGGGCAAATATACACGGCTCATTTGTTATTGGTCTTGGTTACTTGCTGTGGTATTGCCTGATGAATTGGCGCGACGTATGGAGGTGGGTGATCGCGGGGGTATCTCTCCTTGTGACAGCTATTACGCCCTACGGTCTGGGGATGTATGTGGAGGTGCTCAGGACTGTGACGGACTCATCACTCCATAGCCGTGTCAGCGAATGGCAACCGTTTGGTGTTGGGATTGGTGTCGGTGTCTTGGCGGGTGTATGGTTTGGACTTCGTTGGGTTCGACCTGGTAGGTGGTGGCAGCGTATTGGGCAATTTGAGACGATGCTTCTCGGTATGGCGATACTGAGTGCCAGGCATACGCCGCTACTTGTGCTGTTCGTTATACGGAGTATCGCAGAAGAGATGAACAGGACGCAAATCCCCTCACATACCTGGAAGACCCCCCTCGTTCAACGCTTGATTATAGGGCTAGCAGCTCTGCTAGCGACGCTTATTGCGTTTTTGGGCTACGATACGGTATCTGGGTATAGATGGGACCGCGAAGCAGCTTATCCGCGCACCATTGCCGCGGCGCTCAACGCTACGCCCTGTGCGAGCCATGTGTTTGCGCATTACGATTTTGGCGGGTACCTCATCTGGAAAATGCCGGGCCAGAAATTATACATTGACGGCCGTATGCCGAGCTGGCAACTTGGCAACAAAAAATACATGGATGATTATATACAAATCACCAATGATGACGCGTTTCGCGACGCTGAGTTTGCTCGGTACGATATTCGCTGTGTCATATGGGGTAACAAAGAGTCACCGTTTGCGAAAAAGCTTATCGAAAAAGGATGGCGCATAACTACAGCCGAATCAACAAACGAGGCTGTATTGCTGAGAAAGTAATCGTTACCGCGTCGAGGCGCCGTAGGAGCTGGTGGTACCACTCGTCGGGACAAAGCTTGCAATCACGAAGTTGACGGCAGCATACGCCAAAATTGCCACGATGACACCGACAAGCGCGTATAAGATGGTGTTTTTGGCTGATTGTACTTGCGAGGCGTCACCACCTGATACCACGTAGCGTAGCCCACCGATTACAATCATAATAACGGCGATGGCACCGACAATAAAGAGCAGCACACTGCTAATTTTTGAAAATACACCAGTATCACCAAACAAGTCGAGTGGCTGGCCTTGGCCGCGTGCCGAAGTTGCCCCATCAGAGATGGTGCCAACAGCGTGCGCTTGTGCCATATCTAGGAATAGAACAGTCAA
Source organism: Saccharimonas sp. (SeqCode) (assembly GCA_039809225.1). Classification (GTDB taxonomy): domain Bacteria; phylum Patescibacteriota; class Saccharimonadia; order Saccharimonadales; family Saccharimonadaceae; genus Saccharimonas. Next base: position 563 of record JBDHUN010000004.1, on the reverse strand, counting down.
GCTTGCTATGACATAGCTGCCAAACAGTGCTAGGGAACGTTTCATAAGTATCGATTCTCCGTTTATATGCATTAACTAATCTAGCTTACAGTATACACCCTTTGTGCTATCTGGTCATCACCCCTGTACCGACTTTGTGATATATGTTACACTATTATAGGCCTTGCACCTATGAGTTCAGAGGAGTGCCCAAGTGGCTGCTGCGTGAAACGCAACTATTTTGACGAGAATTGTCTGTTTGCGTGTCGTACAGGAGCTCCTTGTAAAGAGCTTGTATTGATTTCGTACCCAAGTGGCTGCTGCGTGAAACGCAACTATTTTGACGGAACGTCCCCTTCAGCCAGGGATGATGTAACCGTACAGGTAATCAAGCACACTTATCGTTTTCAATAACCCCACCATTGGAGGAGTACCCAAGTGGCTGAAGGGGACGGTTTGCTAAATCGTTAGTGTGGGGAGACCTGCAGCGGGAGTTCGAATCTCCCCTCCTCCGCCATAGTAGACAGCCAGTGTTATTACGACACTGGCTCTTTACTTTTAAAATTGATTTATAGGGGTCGTGA
>JBDHUN010000003.1:0-72973 GCA_039809225.1 Saccharimonas sp. (SeqCode) | reverse complement strand
GGGGTGGAGCAGCCCGGTCAGCTCGCTTGGCTCATAACCAAGAGGTCGCAGGTTCAAATCCTGCCCCCGCAACCAAGGAAAGAAGGTCACGTAATGTGATCTTTTTTCGTTGCGTAATCACATACCGGTACAGAGAGGATTTAAACATCTGCTTTTTGCTAGAGCAAAAAGTCGCAAGTATCGCTCGTAGGCTCGTTCCTCCATTTGCTTGAAAAATGAGCAAGCTCCTTTTTCTGCACTGCACTTTGCCAAATCCTGCCTCCGCAACCTAGGGAGAAGAAATCACGCAAAGCAGTCTCTTTTCTTTCGAGGATTGGGTAAAATACGTAACGATGAAGGTATTTATTTCTGGACGATTAGATGATGCTCAACAAATCCGTCGCTACATGGATATGTTTGAGAAAGTGGGGCACGAAATTACTCATGACTGGACTAGCTCGGATGTTTTCCTGGGGAGTCGTGAGGCCAAGTTGGCTTATACGGATGAATCGGCGCGACGGGCGGCAGCCGATATTGACGGAGTGCTTGCGAGCGATGTTTATATTTACTACAGCAATAATGCCACTCTTGGGAAAGGGATGTACGTTGAACTAGGGGCCTCGCTTGCGAAATCATCGTTTGACAAACATCACAAGACGTTTGTAGTGGGGGCAATGAATCACATGACGGTATTTTTTCTACACCCTAGTGTCATTCGGTGCGATAGTGTCGAAGAAGTCCTGACGCGTATCAGCTAAAATACGTACCGCACCGAAACGTAGATGACTGCGATTAATTCGATGAATGACGATAGCGCCAATAGTATGTTAATGACGTTATGAAGGGTACGGCTTGGGATCTTGTAGCGCATGAGTAGCAGGAGGGCAATAAAGGTAATCCATAACCCCACAACCTGTTGCAACAAGACGTATTTGTAAGAGTAGTCGAGCGGGATCATGAGAGAGAATTATTTGACTAGTTTACCGGCAGCCACGCGCACTGCTTCGCTCCAACTGAGGAATGCGTGGGGGGTGGCAGCGACCTCTTTAGCGGTCATACCGTATTTGACGGCTAGCGCTAGCTCTTGAATGATCTCTGCGGCATGGGGTGCCACAACGGTACCACCGAGCAACACACCTTTCTTATCGCTGATTAGCTTGACGAACCCATCACGAAAATCACTGGTATTGCTGCGGGCGATAATGTTGAGCGGCGCCAGTGCGGTGTTGATGTGTAAGTCACGTTTGATGCAGTCGTCTTCGGTCAGACCGACGCTAGCAACACCGGGAAAGGTAAAGGTCAGGCGCGGCGACCCATGGTAATCTGGTGAAATTTTGTTCTTCATCAGCATATTGTGAGCGGCAACGCGGCTTTCGAGTAGCGCAGTGTGTGTGTTGCTGCCACGACCGAGCACATCTCCGGCGGCAAAGATGTGTTTGGCGCTGGTTTCGAGGTGATCATTAACATCGATGCCGACGGGTGTATAGGCGACCGAAGCGTTTTCCAGCCCGAGATCAATCATAGGTTGGCGCCCGGTAGCGATCAGGATTTCGTCAACCTGGACAGACTTCTCGGTACCGCCGCGACTGAAAGTAACTCGGTAGCCAAAGCCGTTTTTGACCACGGCTAGGGTGCGAGTTTGAGTCAGCGAGGTTACACCTTTGGTTTCACGAAGAATACGTTCCATGAGCTCGCCAACTTCCTCTTCCTCAGCGGGCAGGATACGGGCAGCGATCTCGGCCAGGTAAATCTTGGTGCCAAAAATTGCCATCAATTGAGCAATTTCTACACCGGTCGTACCTGCACCGATAACATATAGGCTTTTTGGTGGTCGAATTGTCTCTAGGATGCTGCGTGGTGTCAGATACGGGATCTCGTCGAGGCCTTGAATCTCCGGTGGTACCCAACGTGAACCGGTAGCAACAAGAAAATATTCTGCGGACAGATGGCGGCGATTGACCGTGATTTCGTTTGGTGTCAGAAAATGAGCACGACCTTGGATAGCATCAATGCCTTGCGATTCGTAAAATTTCTTATTGCCCGCGGCACCAGTGCGTTTGACCGCTAATTCTTTCCAGGCGCGCAGCGATGGGTAGTTGTAGCTGAGAGTAGCACTGCGTAGCCCAAAGCGCGCCCCGTGGCGGGCCTCATCGTAAAGCTGGGCGGCATGGAGGAGCGCCTTAGTTGGGACATCACTCCAGTTGGGTGATTCGCCACCGAACGTGTCCGCTTCGATAATGGCGACTTTTTTGCCTTCGCGGGCGGCGATGGTAGCAGCAGCCGAACCTCCGGCGCCGCTGCCAATCACGATCAGATCATAGTCAAAATTGTGTTTTTTGGGCATAGGTAGTGATCTCCTTACAGCATGACCTTGTGGTGTTCATAAATATAAGCGGCTTCGGGGTGAAAACGAGCCAGAGCTTTGGCAGCTTGACGGCGCAAGTCGGCACTAGTGACCTCTGGTTTGTCGTCGCACCAAATGATCACGTGGCCGCACACTTTATTGGCCGTATCGTGAGCATGACCCTCAGCAGCACGCACGCTCAGGCAGGCGGCGCGAATACTACGGTATAACTTGTCGGCGTCAAAAGTCTCGGATGGTCGTTTGCCGCCACGCTTCACGACGTCAACCGCTAGCCCACTCATTGCAATAGCCCCCCGCCAGTGAGACTGACTGCCGCCACGACATTAGCATAGATAAAGGCACCAAGTACCAGGAAGCCCCCGCCGGCAATAAATTGCAAAAAGCGCTTGTTTGACTCGCGCCAGCGCTGGATAGCACTAATTTTATGCCCACTGCCAATCAGCACGACAACAATCATCATGCCGAGTGATGCCAACACGATGTAGAGGAGCAAACCAGGTAGTTGCCAACGGTGCGGCAAATAAGTCAGTGACAAAGCCGCGGCCGCGGCCGGTGCTAGCATAAACAGTACTTCTGCGATGACACCAGTCAGTCCTAGACTAAAACTCTCAACCGGTGACTTGGTGGCCTTGATGCGCTCGGTGAGAAATCGTGCGAGGCTTCTTGGAACCCATAGTGTGGTGCCACTGCGCCGGCGGTAATAAAACACCCAAACGGCGATGCCGAGACCGATCAGCAAGCCGCAGACTGCTGCCCATACCCAAAGTGGTACATAGGCGCTATAGAGGGTACTCACGAGGTAAGCAAGGAAGCTGACGAGCAGGGTCGTCATCGTGACAGTGCCGGCAAAAAACCCCAACACTAACTGTAGGGTGCGGTTGCCGGAGTGTTTGCTGCCGATTGAATGGCTACTGAGCAGCGTCACCATGCTGACACTTAATTGAAACCCGGCGTGCATCAGAGCGGCCAGGCCAATGATTGCGAGAGCAGTGGGAGTGTCCATGTTTGTCTTTTGCTATGTCCTTCTGGTTTGTTTATACCATAAGCACTACCGATAAGTCAAAAATCTTTCAAAAAGGTATTGCTTTTTTTGCAAATCTGTGCTATACTAACAACATAAGATAATTACATAACAAAAAAGGCAAACAAATATGGAAACCACCGGCATCGAATCGGTCAACTTTAGTGATATTATGAACCTCGCAACATGGGAACGCCCCCGGTCAGCCGCAGAGCTGAAAGCTTTTGTCAACGCACGTGACGAGGCGCTTGATGTTGCTGACTTCGATTTTTAGCTAGTGGACCACTTCGTCTAAAATTGTGAAAATTATCCTATCTGGCTTATACTTTTAGTGGGTACCATGCCTATATAACGCCTAACTAATAAGGAGTCTCCATTATGGATGAACAGCGCCAAACTACTGAAGTACGCGAAACCAACGTACAAGAAGGTGCAACCAATGTCCAACGCCAAACAGTTAGTCAAGCCACACAAGCTGATGGGCGTGTCGTTGCCAGTCGTGTGATCTGGTATATTGCCGGCTTTATCATTGTGTTGCTGGCGATTCGAGTCGTGCTCTTGGCGCTCGGTGCCAACCGCGCCTCTGGATTCGTTGACTTCATGTATACGGTAACCGGGGTCTTTGCTGCACCATTTTATGGTATCTTTCCGACCCCAAGTTATAATGGCCAATTCTACCTCGATACAGCGTCGCTGGTGGCAATGGTAGTCTATGCCTTGCTTGCATGGGGTGTCGCCAAGCTCTTTACACTGACGAGCGCACGCTCTGACGTCTAGTTGATCGGTATGTATAGCAAAAGCCCCGCTTTTAAACGGCGGGGCTTTTGCTATACTACAAGTAACATACCTAACTTGGGGGAATACGTATGGCAACAAAGAGCAACAATCCATCAACAGGCAGTAAGGAGACTGCAGAAGTGCATCATAATTCAGCGGCTGATCTGGTACTCCAGTGGGTCACTTATGCGTTCTGGGGCTGGTTCGTAGCCGCCATGGTGTGGCTGGCAGCAGTTACCTTGAATTTTTTCATCGCCGGGAATCATGCCGATGAGTGGGGAAGCACACTTGCGTATCCGCTTGCATCGGTGATTGTCATGCTACTATGCGCGGGAGCGGCGGACTTTTTCTACTCTCGTCGCGAACCGGCCGTTAAGCAAGGCGGCGCCAGCGTGATTATGTTGATCCACTCAGTGTTATTCATTCTTCTGGCGGTTGCGGCATTGATCGTAGCTGTATTCTCTGGGATTATGATGGCGCTCAACAGTGACCCTACGAATGGGACTGATGGGCCGAAGGTAGCACTCTTTACGTCGCTTGTCGTGTGTATTCTTTATAGCGCGCTGGCAACCCGCGTTCTTTACGGCGGTCGTCGGCGCGTGGTGCGGCTTGGCTTTTGGGTAACTGCAGGAGTAGTGGCACTTGGTTTTATCATCGCCAGTTTTGCCGGTCCGGCTGCCGAGGCAAATCGTACCAAGCAAGATCGTTTAGTGGAAACGGCTTTGCCATCGCTCGCAAACGATATCCAAAACTATGCTCGCAAAAACGACAAGTTACCGGCAAGCCTCAAGGACGTTACGTATATTAAATCGAGCAGTGCTGAGGGTGTCCAAAAGATTATCGATCAGGGTCTGGTGACCTATAAACCGAATACGTTACCGGCCAAGACGGGTAACTTCTCATTGCCCGGTGACGGGGGAGAAATTATCCCCATGGACGATACGGCCTCGTCGACCAGTACATCAGGAGCCGCGATCAAAGCGCCATACAACAAAACCAAACGCTTCTACTATCAGCTCTGTACTACATTTACCACCGAGAAAAAGAATGAGTATAATTATCAGGATACGTCACCCAATGTTGGCTACACGACTGATCTAAGTGCCGGTGTCGAGAGTGACTACCGCTATAACTACGTCTACTCAATCAGCGAACACCCGAAAGGGCAAGTTTGCTATGACTTATATGCTGATGGCAAGTATAGTTACGACAAGCCCATGTACTAGGGGTAGCCTCGAGCCAAAGAAAAACGACCACACAAGTGATCGTTTTTCTTTGGTAGCACCGACAGGGAACGATCCTGTGACCTCAGGCTTATGAGTCCTGCGCTCTAACCAGCTGAGCTACGGTGCCATATGTGTGGTCGAAAGGTACTGGCATATCTAGCGAGAGCTGGTTAGAGCGCTGCGCTATTATGTTCGCTGAAGGCTCTCCGGCTGAGCTGCGGTGCCGCGGAGATGAGACAAAACCAAATGGTTTTTTCTCATCGCTCGTCAGCAAAGCTGAGTTTTTCTAAAGCAAAACCGAGCCGCTGCTCTCTTTTCCTTTCCGTAACAATGCGGCATAGGCTTCGATGATTATAGCAGAGGTGGGGAAAGAATTCTAGAGGAGCTCGGCTAAAACGATTTCCGGAGCTTTGAGCGGAGTATGGTGACCGGTTTCGACCCATTTGATGGTGACGCATGGAGGTAATGACGCCCCTCGTATATTTTTTCGGTAGACAGCGCGGTCATACGTGCCAAATATTAGGGTGGTGGGGCGAGTAATCTGTGACAGCAATTCGAGCGCATCTGTCGGTTCGATTGTGTGCCGCAAGGATTTCTTGCGTGAATGATAAGTATGATGTGGTGAAAATGCGCCGGCTGGCCCCAAGCGAAGTTTCCCGCGGGGCGCGAGCGATTTGACGACACGCCACAATATCGGGGCGGCCGGTGAGTAGAGAAGCAGGCGATAGTGACGCCCTGTTTTTTGTAGCACTTCCCTCGCCTGTTGCCTCGAAGTATAGAGTGGCATATTGCAAAGTACTAGGCGGTCAACCAGCTCGGGTGCGAGCTGAGACATTCGACAAGCAACCAGCGCACCCATCGAATGTCCGGCGACGACCGCGGGCTCCGCCAGGAGCGGCTGTAACGTGTGGGCTACGAGATGAGCTTGCTCATCGAGCGAGTACTGCGCTCGTGCTGGCTTGAGGGGATTTGCCAAAGCCGAGAAGGTCAATAGTGATGACCGTATGTGTGGCCACCAATTCACTCGCAATCTTGCGCCAATAGCGACTATCGCTCAAAAAACCATGCAACAGTACAATCGGTGGTCCGTCACCGTTTATTTGGTAATGAAGCTTCATTACCTTTTATTATACTTCTGTCCGAATCTACGCTACCAGAGTGATGACATGTATTTCATCACCGGTAATGCAGGAAAGTTTCGCGAAGCAAAGGACTTTATTCCGGATCTTGTGCAGCTTGATATCGACCTCACCGAGCCGCAATCGCTTGATCCACACGAAGTGATCGAATATAAACTACTCGAAGCACGCAAGCATCACGACGGGGAGTTTATAGTCGAGGATACATCGCGATACCTCGATGGGCTCAATGGTTTCCCTGGCCCGCTGATCAAATGGATGCTCAAAGGTGTCGGTAAGGAAGGTATTTATAGCCTATGCCGCGATATCCATAATATGCGCGCTCATGCAAAGACAGTCGTTGGCTATAGCGACGCATCGGGTGCGATCCACTATTTCGAAGCTGATATCGGTGATGATATTGTACTACCGGCAGGTGAGTATGGATTTGGATGGGACGCGATTTTTAAACCGGATGGGTTTGAAGAAACATTTGGCGAAATGGGTCAAGACTATAAGTGCGAGTTTAGCATGCGCTCGGTAGCGTTAAAGCAGCTCGCTGCCTAACTCCTGATCATCATCGTCGCATGGTTCGATGGGCTCGGACTCGGAACTTTCCAAGCAGAGGACCGTTTCCTCAAACAACACACCCACCCAAGCGTCATCCCATGCCAGTAACTGAACGCTCGAAAAGATACCTTCTTGAGCTTGCTTAACATCTTCCAGGATGACATCCATATGGTATGTATGTACCGACGGAGCCTGCGAACTCGGAGTCATCGTAGAGATCGACATGCAGATCAGTGCGGCCAAACTGAGTTTTCGTGCAGCTAAATGGGCTACTCAGTACCCCAAGGCATTTACCATTGGTGTCGAATAGCTGGCCACTTGGGCCCTTTAGAAACGTTGTCATGTCGTTCCCTTTCAATCACTGTAGGTCCGATACCACGATCTGTGGTATATATTCCATACTTTATCACATCCTATGTTTTTTGCAACTATATCGGCGATATTTTTATCGATCGTGTAGCGCAGCGTGCGAGGAGGCGAGCTAGATGAGGGTCGTGCCACCCGTCGAGACGAAACTCGGTCTTGATTGATTCATTATACGGTTGAGTGAAAAGAATATGCTGCCAAGGAGCGAGATGTCCATTGGCGATTCGTGGTCGATCATCGATAAGGGCAATGCCGCCATAGAGATGCTTATCCTTCGTGATGATCGCCTCGTCTGCGGCTTTGTGCCCATAAAGCGCATCGAGCCATTCAAGTTTCTCAGCCTCACACCATCGATTGCTGACTAGGGGCGAAGAAAGCACACGTGGATGGCAGCCCAACTCTTGTATAGCAGACCAACCATCGAACGCGCCATCGATAGGCGGGAGAGCAAGGAAAAAAGCCTTGGGCATCTTTGATAACATTGATTCTTTCCATCAACAGAGGATCGTCACTGCGTTTTGACATATAAAAATGATGATGGCGATCAGGGATAATGATACCCGGATGTGCGGCGATTAACTTTGTTTCAAGTGCACCATCAAAATTAGCCAGCACGCCGTCCATGTCGACATTGACGATCAACCGCTCGCTCATATGGCATCTAGCTCAAGCAAGATAGCTACGCGTTCTGCGAGCAATCGATAACGGCGCTTGGTGCTTTCGTTGCCTAGCACATAGTTGCGTACGTCGCCCTCAACCGGTGCCGGTTCGAACTGTTGGCCATCGGGATATTGGTCGCGCGAGATATCGACGACGGTACCATCCTCAAGAACGTTGCGGTAATGGGTTTCGCGTTTGCCATTGTATGTGGTAGCGAGACGGTCAAGGGTGCCACCGAGATAATCTTGGACGACAAGTGAAGCCGGGACACACTGACCACGTGTTGGGGCCGTCTCGGCATCCCACTCGTCTGGGCTACTAGTTGTTTCTATTGTCAGGCTGGCGCGAACCGCGCAATTAATCGCTTCAAATGATTTCATGAGTGTACCCTCGTTTCCCCACCCACGTGTTAATTTGATTATAGCATAGGTGATGGGAAGTTCTAAGAGTGTGGCCCTGTCCTGCCACTTCTGACAGGACAGGGCCGGTTGTGGTTCCCGAAACGCTGATGCGTCATGCCCACATGCAGTCGACGTAGGTGCACGCCTTTTCCGGCTTGACTATGCCGAGGATACGGAGTGTCGAGGTTTGAGTACTTGCCCAGTCGCTGTCCCGGGCAACGATGTCAACGACTTCCACCCACATACCATCGGTGCACACGCCCCAGTTGTTCGCGGAGTCGGTGAGAATCAGCTGGTTGCTGAGCATCAATCCACCGTCGGCGTAGAATGGCTCGTGTCCGCCCTGGGCGACGACGGCACCGTAGTGCTGCCACATACCGTTTGCCGCCCGTCGATAGACTTCAGTGGGTGGCTGCGGCTCTTCCATGAATTGCAGCTGTGTCTTAAGCCGGAGGCTGGGCGGTAAGCCGCTCTTCAGCTTCTCGAGGAACTGCTTGGCGTTGCCGATTGCAACGTCGAGTCTGTGGCGCTCGTCGAGCGTGGCCTGCTAGTTAGCGAGAGTCGCTGCCGTTTCACGCGTCAGCTTCCATGCGTCAGGGATGTGCGTGTCCATAGTCGTTCCTTTCGGGTAAGTTGACCAGCTGGACGGATTTAGTATAAAACATTGTGCTCAGATGTAAAATCATAACCGCAATGACTCTTGGCAGAGTATGGCTGATCGGAGTATAATAAGTAGCACTTCCAGGCTACACTCACTGCCGTATCGGTAAGCGTCCCTCGCCAACGGATCATCAGTTGTCTTCGGACGAATCGCTAGAAACGGGCGAGGGGGACGGGCAACACTAATTCAACCAAACGTTTCTCTAACTATACTCAAGTCTGGAGAAATTTTTTATGACTGATGAATCCGTCACCTATATTGAGACACCTTTTAGCACTCACCGCGCCGAGCGTATCGACGTATTGCTCGAAAAACGCATGAAAGACTTTTTGTTGGCACGGCAGCAGAAATTGTGGCAAGAAGGTGCGCTGTGAACAACGAAGAGTTCTTAGACGAACGTGTAGCGGTAGTGGCGACATTTGGGAGTGGATTAAACCCGTGTACACCGCGGCGGTTCAAGCGTCCGAACGGCAGGGAAGTTGAAGTCACCGAAATCGGCCTACGCCACCCGACCGTGCAGGGCAAGCGCACGGTGCATATGTTTGATGTCACTGATGGCTCGGCTGACTACCGTTTGGAGTTTGATAGTGAGCGGCTGACATGGCGATTGACCGTACGGGCGGATCATGATGGCTCATAATCTCAAATCTTTTCTTTTCTCTTTTCGGGAAAAGAAACAAAAGCCGCGACATCTTTCTTTAAATGAAAGATGCAAAGAATCTTCTTTGTTTCGAGCAAAGAAGCAAACACGACTTGGGATATCCTCCTCACGCCAAGAATTGTCAGCATATTGTCGTGGTCGAAACATGTCGACCCTAAAGGGATCGTCCCGCGACAATATCGCTATTGTCGGTCGCGGGCAAGATGTTTCGAATGATTCCACGCCATTCTGCCTCCACTTCTTGGGTTTGTCGGCTCCCAAGACCCATTTAGCTGAGCGGCTTTGCCGCAGTAGTTACAAGAGCCGTGTTCACATGGCTCTTGCCGGGGTCTGGCGCATCTGGACTGACCCGAGAACAGAATGGGAATCTTTCATTGCTGAGCGAGGACTGTTTGAGCCCGACAGTAGCGCCTCTCGGCGCGAGTTCCGCAGTTCACAACGAAAGATGAGCGCGAAGTTCTCGGCGGAGGGAAGCCGCCCCAGAGGTTTTTGCCTTCTTTTTGACTGCAAAAAGAAGGTGGTTTTTGTTACTTTTCCAGAAGAAAGTAAGGATTTTGTGTTGTTTATTTTTTCGAAGAGAAGGGGATTGTTATGCCCATAAAACATCATTACAATCCAAATCGTCCACTAGTCCTTCACATCGACCTCAACAGTTGTTTTGCCACTGTCGAGCAGCAGGCACGGCCGATGCTCAGGGGCCGGCCGGTCGCGATCGTCAACCGGCGGACTGAACATACTATGATTGTGACTTGTAGCTATGAGGCCAAAGCTAAGGGGGTCAAGCTCGGTATGCGGCTACGTGATGCCAAACAGCTATGTCCCGATTTGGTCGGGCTGGAGAGCGATCCACCGAAGTACCGCTATGTATACCACAAACTGATGGACATTATTAGCGACTATAGCCCGCACTTTCAGATGAAGTCGATCGACGAAGGGGTGATTGATTTTGCGCTTTCGCCAGCGGCAATTCAAAGCCGGGATTTGGCGGATGTTGCCCTCGAGATTAAGGGGCGGTTACGCGACGAAGTCGGTTGCTGGATGCGCTGTAACATTGGTATTGCCACCAATCGCTGGCTGGCTAAGACGGCGGCTGGGCTACATAAGCCTGACGGACTCGATATCATCACTCACGAGAATGTGCGTGACGTGCTCGGCACCCTCAAGCTTCAAGATTTGACCGGTATCGCAGCTCGAAACGAACACCGTCTCAATGCCGTGGGGATTTATACACCGCTTGAGATGCTCGATGCCTCGCCAGAAACATTGCGATTAGCGTTTGGCGGGGTAGTGGGCGAGTGGTGGCACCAGCGGCTGCGAGGGTGGGAAGTTGACGATGTTGACTATGATATCAAGAGCTGTGGGCGACAGTACGTATTGGAGCGCAGTGACCTGAGTCGGCGTGAGATCGTTCAGCGCTTGCACCACCTTGTGGAGAGTGTTGGTGCCAAGTTGCGTTCGCAGCACAAAGTCGCGCGTGGGGTGAATATTTACGTGCGAACCTATGATAGGGGAGGTTGGAAAGGGCATGAGCTTGCTCCCCTGCCCTTTTATTCCGACGCTGCTATTTGGATGCTTGCCAAACGGATTTTTATGAGTGCGCCGGCCAAAGGTATCAAGCTGATTGCTATTAGTTGTTACCATCTCGAGGACGGCCTTGGTAACCAGCTGAGTCTTTTTGGCGACGAATTGACGCGTGAGCGAGCGAGAGCTGGCGCCATTGACGAGATTAACAGCCGCTATGGCGATCGCACTATCCACAGCGCCGACACGCTCGGTACTGGCATCTACGTTAAACAAAAGATCCCCTTTGGTAGTACGCGCTATCTATAAGTGGCCTAAGCGTTATTTAAGAATCCTTCTCTATAGTTACCTGTGCATCACAAAAACTTAGAAAGGAGTTATACATGAAGAAGCAACTTATTGTCGCGGCAACGACGGCTACACTTGGGATGGCTGGACTAGCCGGCGGCGCAGCGTTTGCCACCACACAGTCGGGCAGTACAACCGACCCGATGGGTAATCTTGTGAGTGCGATCGCCACGAAATTTAATCTAAACAAGTCAGATGTGCAAAAAGTCTTTGATGAGCAGCGCACGCAAATGGACGCCCAGCGCGAACAAGCGGTCAAAGATCAAATAGCTCAGCTGGTTAAAGACGGCAAGCTGACTCAGGCCCAAGCCGACAAAATCAATGCCAAACGCGCCGAACTGGAAAAAGAGCGGGAAGCGAATCGCACGTCGGATCAAAACCTGACGGCCGAGCAACGCAAGACCAAGATGGACGAGCATCGCACCGCCATTGATACCTGGCTGAAAGATAATAATATCAACACCCAGTATGCCTATCTCTTGATGGGCGGCGGGCGTGGTCATGGTGGCCCTGGTAGTGATCGAGATGGCGACGGCCAACCTGCTGGCACGACGAGCAGTACCTCAACGAGCACATCAAGCTCATCCAACTAATTATTCCCCCATATATCCTCACTTTCATTGCGACAAAGCTGCCTACACTTGTGGGCAGCTTTCGCTGTGGCGGTGTACTATAGAGGTATGAATAAAGCGCTAATTATGATTGGTATGACAGCTGGTTCGACCTTGGGTGCGTTTTTGCCGCAGCTCTGGGGCGACCGTGACTTTTTCAGCCCGATGTCGATGATATGCGGACTGATATTTGGCATCATCGGTATTTGGCTGGGATACAAACTGAGTAGACAGCTTTCATAATGACCTATCTTGTGGCAGTAAGCGGCGGGGTGGATAGTGTGGTTTTGCTTGACATGCTCGCACGAGCTCCCAGAACCAAAAACCAAGAACTAAGCCCTAACTATATTGTTGCACATGTCGATCATGGCATTCGCGGCGAAGATTCGGCGGTAGATGCACGATTTGTGAAGAGGCTCGCCAAGCAATATGGGCTGCCATGTGTTTCGACGGAATTGTATTTGGGCAAATCAGCCAGCGAGGAATTAGCTAGACAAAAACGCTATGAATTTTTGTTTGCCGAAGCTAAGAAACACCGCGCTGTAGTAGTGACGGCGCACCACCAAGATGATCTTATTGAGACGATCGCGCTTAACCACACGCGTGGCACCGGCTGGCGTGGTTTGGCGGTGATGGATCGTAGCGATATTTACCGGCCGCTACTAACCCGCACTAAGCAACAGGTGTATGAGTATGCTCTAGCGCACCATTTGGAATGGGTCGAAGATGCGACGAACGCTTCAAACCGGTATTTGCGCAATCGTCTCAGGCATCGACTGGCGGCAGCGACTGTAGATACCGATAAACTACTGGCGCTGCGCGCTCGACAACTGCAACTACGCAAGGTAATTGAAGCTGAAACAGCACGAGTATGGCACCGAGCCGCTTGGTCGCGTCATTTCTTGATGCAGATTGACGAAACCGTTGCCATAGAACTGCTTGGTCATGCTTGTCAAGTAGCGACCGGCAAGCGACCAACTCGGCCACAACTACTGCGTGCACTGCTTCGTGTCAAAACAGCGAAACCGGGAGCCATTCATCATATCGGTGATCAACTGAAACTGGTAGTTTCGGCTCGAAAATACCAGATATCAGTGTTATAATTAACAGAAGTAAACGAACAATTTGACCGATTAGTAGCGAAAGGATGCATCTCATCTATGGTGAAAAAACCAAATGGAAAAATTAGCAACACCATCCGCCTAAGCCTGTTTTGGGCGATTTTGGTGCTGGCGACACTAGTTGCCTGGGCAGTAGCGATGCCGCATGGTGCACTTAAAGACGTAGCGATTTCGGAGGTAATCAGCCGCGCCAATAAGGGCGAGATTAGCAAGATTGAAGGTTCGGGTAACGACCTGCAGATCACCGTCAAGGGTCAGAACAAGCCGACTGAGAAATCGTATGTTCAGGGAGGCGTCGGGACGTTACTCAAAGAGAGCAAGATCGATACCAACAAAACGACGGTCGTGGATACGGCGGCCTCAGAGACTGGTAATACGATCTGGAATTTGGCCTCGATTATCGTGCCACTGCTGCTGATTGCCGGGTTTTTTATGTTCATGATGCGCCAAGCACAGGGGCAGAATAACCAAGCGATGAGTTTTGGCAAGAGCAAAGCCAAGCTGTACGGTCTTGATAAAGAACGCGTGACGTTCGAAGACATTGCTGGCAACGATAATGCTAAGCAGGATCTTGAGGAAGTTGTTGATTTTCTAAAACATCCGAAGAAGTACGAGAGCCTGGGTGCCAAGATTCCTAAAGGTGTTCTCTTGGTCGGTAATCCTGGTACCGGTAAAACGATGTTGGCGCGAGCCGTGGCTGGCGAAGCCAATGTGCCGTTCTTTAGCATCTCCGGTTCGGAATTCGTCGAAATGTTTGTCGGTGTCGGCGCCAGTCGGGTGCGCGATCTTTTCGCCAAGGCCAAGAAAAACGCACCGGCGATTATCTTTATTGATGAGATCGATGCGGTCGGCCGTAAGCGCGGGAGCGGTATGGGCGGCGGCCACGATGAACGCGAGCAAACGCTCAATCAAATCCTGGTCGAGATGGACGGTTTCGAGGCCGATACCAATGTCATCGTGCTGGCAGCGACCAACCGCGCCGATGTTCTCGATCCGGCGTTGCTCAGACCTGGGCGATTCGATCGTCACACGACCATTACCCTGCCAGAGCGCAAAGACCGCGAAGCGATTTTGAAAGTTCACTTCAAGAACAAACCCACCGATACCACAGTTGATCTCGATAAGCTAGCCGCTAAGACCGCCGGTTCATCCGGTGCGGATCTTGCAAATATCGCCAATGAGGCGGCGATCATCGCGGCACGCCGTAACAGTAAACACGTCACTGGCAAAGACCTCACCGAAGCGTTTGAGAAAGTCGCCATCGGCCCCGAGCGTAAGGCCAAGGTCATGAACGACCATGAAAAAGAGATGACGGCCTATCACGAAGCCGGTCACGCCATTGTCGGGCATGTTTTGCCAGATAGCGATCCGGTGCACAAAGTCACGATCATCCCGCGCGGCGGTACCGGTGGTGTGACATGGTTCTTGCCGCCCGAAGACAAGAGCTATACTAATGTGTACGAGTTTAAAGACATTCTGGCGCGTGCCATGGGCGGTCGCGTCGCCGAGAAAATTATCTATGGTGCTGACGGTATCACGACCGGTGCCGGCAGTGATCTGCGCAAAGCTACCGAAATTGCCCGCGATATGATCATCGAGCAGGGTATGGGAAGTAAGCTGCGTGATCAAGTGTTCCACGAAGATAATGGCGGTATGGTATTTGATAAAATCACTCATGAACGGCCGTATAGTGATGCCACGGCTAGGGAGATTGATGCTGAAGTCGAGGCGCTGATCAAAGAGGCCGGCCAGCGCGCTGAAATGGTCATATCGGCCAACCGTGAGGTGCTTGAAAAGCTGAAAGACGCCCTCCTCAAAGAAGAGACCCTTGAAGAAGAAGAGGCAACTCGTTTGATGAGCGACGCAAAATTACCGAAAGAGGCGGCGCTTCACGCCTAGAAAGTAGCAAAAGGAACAGTACGTGGCAGAAAGTCGAATGCGGTCAGTCGTTGCGATGGCGAACCAGAAGCTATCGGTGCAATGGGCGGCAATCTTGCTGTCCGGTTCGACACTGATTTCGTCGCTGCTTGGAATTTACCGCGATCGTTTGCTCAACGGTCTTTACCTCGATAGTTACCCAGTGGGAATTGATGCTTACACGGTGGCGTTTACGATTCCAGACTTCATGTTTTTCATTTTGGTGTCGGGAGCACTCAGCGTGACATTTGTTCCCGTGTTTAATCAACGACTTGCTAGTGGGAACAAAAAATCTGCTTGGGCATTGAGCTCGAGCCTGCTTAATTTTATGGCGCTTATCACACTGGTCGCTAGTATCCTAATTATGATATTTGCCGATCCACTCGTGCGTTATGTAGTGGGACCAGGGTTGGACGAGTCAGGACGGGCGCTGGCCGTTAGTATGATGCGTATTATCGCGGTCAATCCGTTTCTGTTTGCTGTCGCCACGGTGATCGCTAGCATGCAACAAGCAATTGGGCGGTTTACCTTTCTCGCACTCGCGCCGACGATTTATAATCTTGGGATTATTATTGGCGCACAATTTTTTACGCACGGGATCAACTTGTTTGGGTGGCAATTCTTCGACGGTGGGATTATGGGAGTAGCGCTCGGCGTTGTGCTTGGTAGTATTATGCAGTTGATTGTCAGTTCGATTGGTTTGCTCGGCATCGGGTTTGATTATCGTGCCAAGATTAGCTGGAAGAATAAAGGCTTTCGGCGAGTACTGAGTCTCTTGCCGGCGCGCTCGCTCGATCAAGGGATTGATTATTTTAATGGCCTTGTCGAGACTAATTTGGCGTCACATATGGCCGATGGTACCATCCGAGCCTATCAACAGGCATCAGCACTGAGTCTGATGCCGGTTAATCTCGTTGGGGTAGCGATTAGTAACGCGGCATTTCCGCGCATGACTGAACGACTAGCAGATGGCCGGCACGATCTCTTCCGTCAGGAGCTGCGCTCAGTCTTGCGTTGGATTATCTGGATTGCACTGCCGGTAGCGGTCATCACCTTTTTTGGTCGCGGTTATGTGGTGACGTTTATTAAAAACGGCGGTAACGCGCTGATCGCCGGTTTGCTGGGGACGCTGGTTATTGCGATTCTCTTTCGTACAATTTACCACATCGCAGCGCGGAGTTTCTATGCTCAACAGGACACTAAAACACCGCTCTATGTATCGATTTTTTCGATCATCCTCAACGTCGTGTTGGCGGTGAGTTTCACGAACACCTTTGGTATGGGCGTCTATGGGCTGGCCTGGGCGCAGTCGATCGTGGCAGTGGTGGAAGTTATCATTCTGTTTGTGATTTTGGCGGTGCGTATCCCTAAACTGTTTACCAGGCAATTTCTCCATGCCGTACTCAGGATGATCGGGGCGACGAGCGCGATGGGGCTCGTGACGTATATTAGTGTGCAGCTCTTTCAGTTGCAAAACAACGACCAGAGTTTCTTTTCGACCTTTCCTAAATTTGCGCTCATTACTGCGATTAGTATGACAGCGTATGTCATGATTTGCGAGCGGCTTCATCTTCAGGAGGCAACGCCAATTATCGAACGTATCACCACGATCTTCTTCGGGAAGAAACGGCGATGAAACAAGATCATATCCGGAATTTTTGCATCATTGCTCATATTGATCACGGTAAAAGTACGCTGGCCGATCGCATGATGGAGATGACCGGTACGGTCGATAAGCGCGAGATGAAATCGCAGTTGCTTGACAGTATGGAGCTTGAACGAGAGAAGGGAATTACCATTAAGTTGGCGCCCGTTAGGATGCGCTACTTGCCGCTCCCGTCGTCACATCTGCCCGGGGCAGATGTACGTAGGTCGCTAGACGCTGACCCCGTCAGCGAGTCCGCCCCTCCTTTTGAAAAATCAGAGATTTCTTCAAAAGCGGGAGCTGCCCCGCTCGCTGCCACCCGCTTGCAGCCGAATTCGTACGATCTCAACCTTATCGATACGCCGGGCCATGTTGACTTTAGCTATGAAGTATCGCGGAGCCTTCAGGCCTGCGAGGGCGCGGTGCTGGTGGTGGATGCCAGTCAGGGCATTCAGGCGCAGACACTGGCCAATGTCTACCTCGCGCTCGAGCAGGACTTGACGATTATTCCCGTGCTTAACAAAGTTGATTTGCCAGCGGCCGACGTGGAGCGTGTTAGCAAGGAGGTGATCAATCTTCTCGGCTGTGACGAGTCGGACATTATTAAGATTAGCGCTAAAACCGGTGAAAATGTCTATCAAGTCTTGGCGGCAATTATTGAACGCATCCCTCCACCAACCTCACCACTACTTACCAACTTGCAGCTTAACTCATCTGTTAAGGGTTTAACCCTGAAAGAAGAGGGGCGAGTAGAGGTGCCGACGCGGGCGTTGATTTTTGATTCGTATTACGATGATTATCGTGGGGTAATTCTTTATGTACGAGTGGTTGACGGCCATATTGCGAAAAATGACGATATTCACATGATGGCAACGGGTGCAAATAGTATTGCCCTTGAAGTCGGTCATCTCAGCCCTAAGATGACAGCAGACCCTTCGCTCGATACTGGCGAAATCGGGTACATTGTGACAAATCTCAAAACAACTCGCGACGCTCGAGTTGGTGACACAGTAACGCTAAAGAGGTGTATGGGAGGATAAATATGGCGTTAATTAAAATTTATGCCGAAAAAAATAATTTAGAAGAACTGCGATCTCATGTGGCTCGATCTGTTAAATTGATCGGTGCCGCCGCACTGAATGTCCCGCGAGTCGAGACTACGCCAGGCAGTGTAGAAACTGTTTTAGGTGAGGGATTAGATTTGATTGGAATTGATTATATTTGTGAAATTATTGCCGTTGAACGTCCTGCTGAACAAAGTATTGCAGATAATTTTATTAATGGATTAAACAAAGTATATCCAGACAAACTATTCAGCGTATATTTTGTTCACATTCCTGTAGAAGGTATGAGCAATACGCCACGACAAAAGATAGCAGGCCGAGCAATCACAATGAGCGAGGCTATTGCTATGTCAAAGGAATACATTGCATGACCGTACAGGCCCTTCCTGGGTACAAAGAAATTAAGCCGTTTGTCTACGCGGGATTTTTCCCGGTGAGCAATGAGGAGTATCAGGATCTTAAAGAAGCTGTGGAAAAGCTGAGCCTGAGTGACTCGGCGTTGCAATTTGAGCCGGAAAATTCGCCGGTGCTGGGATTTGGGGTGCGTATCGGCTTCCTTGGGCTACTACACATGGACATCATTCGCGAGCGGCTGGAGCGCGAGTATGATCTCGACCTGGTGGTGACAAACCCGAGCACGGACTATCATGTGACGATGACGACAGGTGAGGAGCTCGATATCAAGTCGGCCGCCGAGCTGCCCGACCGCACGAAGGTGACGGAAATTCGCGAGCCGTGGATCAACGGCGAAATTGTCGTGCCACAGGAGTATATCGGTGCGGTGATCCAGCTAATCGTCAGTAAGCGCGGTCGGCAAAAGAACTTGAGCTACATCGACGAACGTGCCCTAGTGAGCTTTGAAGCGCCGCTAGCGAACCTGTTGACTGATTTTTATGACCAGCTCAAGAGCGTCACCAGTGGCTACGGATCGTTTAATTATGAACTTGATGATTATAGGGCCGAGGATTTGGTGCGTGTCGACTTTTACATCGGCGGTGAGATGGTCGATGCCCTGAGCGTCATGTGCCATCAATCAGAGAGCCAAGCTCTCGGAAGAGAAATCGTTGCAAAGCTCAAAGAAGTGGTGCCACGGCAAAGTTTTGAGGTCAGCCTCCAGGCAGCGATTGGCGGAAAATTTATTGCCCGCGAGAATATCGGTGCTTACCGCAAAGACGTTACTGGCTATCTATATGGCGGCGATGTTAGTCGCAAGAAAAAACTCCTTGCCAAACAAGCTAAAGGTAAGAAACGCATGAAACGATTTGGTAAAGTCGATATCCCCAGTGAAGCCTTCACCATCATGCTGAAGCGTGATTAAAAAAAGATAGCAACCATACGGCTGCTATCTATGATTTTTTCCTATGTAATTTATACTACACTTTCGGTACTTTTTTGCGGCGCAGTTTCATGAGTAGAACGATGCCGAGAATAACAAGTGCCAAGCCGGCTCCAACACCAATCGCGATGTCTACACCGGTACCCGCTAGACCGCCATTATTGTTTGTGTTCGTGGTAGTGCCACATGCTTTGTCGTTGTTGTACGTATCTGCGCCGTAGGCATCACAGTTGTAGGTGACAGCGAAACGAGTGATAAATGAGAAGTCCATAATTTCTATTTCTCTCTTGCGTTATTAATCATTACCAGTATAATAACAAATAGGAACACATAAATCAAGGGAGGCGTACTGAAATGCCCACAATCGGACCAATGGAACTAATCGTAATACTTGTCATCCTCCTGCTCCTCTTTGGTGCAAAGAAACTGCCGGAATTGGCACGCAGTGTCGGTCAATCGGCAAAAGAACTCAAAGGTGCTATGAAGGATGACGAGGAAGGTGGCAAAAAGAGCGAAAACAACGCAGCGTAGTTCCGGTAAAGACACGGCTCTGCCAACATTAATGGACCATCTCCATGAGTTGCAGAGCCGCTTGTTCTCTACGGTGCTCGTATTTATCCTGGTCGCGGGAGCGGCTTATCCTTTCTTTGACAAAATTGCAGCCATGTTGATGGCGCCACTCAAGAAAGGCCAGGAACTGGTTTACCTCACACCAGGTGGGGCGTTTAGTTTTATCATCAAGGTCTGTGTCTACATTGGCATCATTGGTACCTTGCCAATAATCATTTTTCATATTTACCGATTTGTGATGCCTGCCGTCAAAAAGGTGCATTTACGAACGGTATTGAAATACACGGTTTCATCACTTTTCTTGGCAATCTGTGGCATTATCTTTGCTTATTATGTCAGTTTGCCCGCTTCGCTGTATTTTTTGACAAGCTTTGATCTCAATCACATCAACCCGATGCTGACGATTGATGCTTACTTCTCATTCGTCATGACATACCTTTTGGCCGGTGCGCTGCTGTTTCAATTGCCGCTAGTAATGTTGATTGTCAATTCGGTCAAACCTCTAACGCCAAAGAAATTAATGAGTAAACAACGCCACATGATCTTGATTTCGTTCATTGTGGCCGCCGTTATTTCGCCGACACCTGATGCCCTCAACCAGACCTTGTTAGCATCACCGGTTGTGGTGATGTATCAGCTTGGTATTATTATGATTTGGCTAACCAATCGGCGACGCTCAAAGCGGGAGAAGGCAGTCATCGTTGCTAAGACGCCTGTGTCAAGCGTCGCTATGGATAACGGGTTCAGGATAGATCCGTCATTTTTTGAAGAACTACCTAGTACACCTACACCCCGCAAACCTGTCGTCCGTCATGCTACTAAACGACTCCGTGCCGATATACAAGCGCCTGCAAAGACCAACAGACTGGTGAGTAAGCCGGTTGTTTCAGTGCTAACTCCTGCCAAACCAGCCATCAAGAAGCCTATGATTACTGCTCCTATGATTATGCCGGGTATGACAAAGAAGCCAGTGCGCTCAATGGATATGACGGTGACACGCACGTCTCCAGTGCTCGTGCCGCCGGCGAGGCGCACCGCAGCACATGTGGCGCCACCACAGCGAATATCTCGTACAGCTCCTCGACTAAGTTCTCACTATGTTTCACCGTTTCGTACGAGTACTTCAGGGAGTATTGACGGTATGATGATAGCTCGCCGAGCTATTTAAAAGAAATAATAAAAATATTTCCAAAAAACGCTTGCGTTTATTATACTTTGCTGCTATACTCGGGATATAAAAAGGAAAAAGAAACAATGAAACAACAGTTCACCACACTGCTAAATAAAGAAATGGATCGTAAGGAATTTTTGAAATACCTTGCGGCAGCCGGCGTCATGGTTATGGGCGGAGGTGTCATTATGCAATCACTGGGCGGCCTCGACAAGCTTGGTCTTGGCGACAAGCAACAAGCGAATGCCAATACAAACACGTATGGATATGGTTCAAGCCCATATGGTGGTCGTACGCTGGGGTAGGGCCCTTGCTGACCGTTTCGAATGATCTCGCACTACTCCGCTCAGGTACTTCTTGGGCGGAGTAGTCGTATAGAAGAGGCATAACATATGCCTTGCGTCGTTAGCCATTACCAGTATAATAGTAAGCAGATATAGTAAGTAAGGAGACCTATCTAATATGCCCACAATCGGACCAATGGAACTCATCATTATTCTTGTCATAGTGCTATTGCTCTTTGGCGCTAAGAAACTTCCCGAACTGGCGCGGAGTATTGGGCAGTCCAAGAAAGAATTAAACAAAGCCATGAAAGACACACCCGATAAAGAAAAAAAGGATAGTACCGAATAAGGGTTTGAAATAATTTGCTTGCTTTCATAACACTTATGCTATAATAAGCACCATACACTACATTAATACAACATAACGGGGGTAGAGAAGAACAATGGCTCGATTACCACAACCAGGCGGTGACAGCGGACAATGGGGAAGCATCCTCAATGACTTCCTGGCGCAGGCACACAATAGTAATGGCACGCTGAAAGATGGAGCTGTAACTAGCGGAGTTTTGGCGGCTGGTGCCGTCACGATGTCGGCACTTAATGGCACAGGTGCGTATGACGGTGATATTCTGGTAGCCGATTCAAATTCGGAATCGGGCTATTCCTGGATGGCCGGCGGTCCTGGCGGCGTGAATGTCGTCACGATGCAAGGCGACGTTATCGGGCAGAGCGATGCAAATGTAATTTCCGACGGTGCAGTGTCTACCGCCAAGATTGCCGATGGCGCTGTCACCACCGCCAAACTAGCGGCAGGTTCGGTGACAAATGGCATTTTGGCTACCGGGAGCGTGGATGCCACGATCTTATCAGTTACCGGTGGCGCTCCGGCAGCTAATGATGTCTTGACATGGGACGGTGCATCACTCTCCTGGTCGGCACCGACCACAGGTGGCACCGGCGCAACTTCTGTTAGCGGTGATGTTAGCGGTACGATCACTGGTACCGACATCCCAACGACGATTGCAAACAATGCCGTGACGACAGCAAAGCTTAACGATAACTCAGTGACGGCAGCTAAGCTAGCCAACAGTGCAGTTGATACGGCAGCAATTCTCGATAACAATGTGACCGAAGCAAAGCTCAACATCGCCAATACACCGGCCACCAACCAATTGCTATCCTGGAATGGCACGACAATGGCTTGGGTAAACTCTTCGGTGGCTACTGCGCGGCTTGATGACCTGAGCAACGTCAGTGTGCCAGCTCCTACGAACGGCCAAGTGCTGTCTTACGACACTGCTTCAAGTACCTGGATATCATCGACTGTTACTAGTACGGTGGTGACTGATGCCACGACGAGCGTTAAAGGTATTGTGCAGTTAGCCGGTGACCTGAGCGGTACCGCAGCTGCTCCAACGGTTCCGGCATTGGCGAATAAGGTAGACTCCACTCGTCAAGTGGCTACGTCCGGATCGCTCACAGGCGGCGGCAACCTGACGGCTGATCGCACTCTCAGTCTGGTGAATGACTCGGCGGCCCCTGGCAATAGCATGTACTATGGTACGAGCTCAACCGGTACCAAAGGGTACTTTGCCCTGCCAACAGGCAGCGGTGGCGGTGCCACCAGCTTGACGGGTGATGTCACAGGTACTCTTTCCGGATCGGCCATCAACACGACGATTTCTAGCAATGCCGTGACAACCGCCAAAATTCAAAATGGTGCGGTTACTCCAGCTAAGATATCTTCTACTGGTGCAACTTCTGGGCAAGTTCTCTCATTCAACGGTACGAATGTTGCCTGGACAACACCTGGTAGTGGTGGTGGTGGTGGAATTGCTTGGAATGCTCGTCATGTGACCACGGCTAACTCACCTGTCGCAGCTGCGAATGGCGATTGGATCTTGGCAAATCCTGACACGGCAACTATCAGAGTTGATCTGCCTGCCCCGACGGCAAACGCAGTTGTGCGTATAAAGCGTAAAGTTGGGTCGGGAAATAGTATCACGGTGGCATCTCCAAACGGTGGCACCATTGATGCGGGAGAACCCACAAGTACCACGGTAAATGGTGGGTTTGCCTGTGTAGAATATCAAGCTGATGGCTCAAACTGGTGGGCCGTAGGAGCATTCTAATATGGCAGTTATTGATCGGTTTAGTTCACTATCAGACACAAATGTGAGCAGTCCGGCTGACGGGCATGTAATTCAGCGTTCGGGCGGGTTATGGTCGAACAGGCCACTCGCAACTGTTCTCACCGATACCGCCGCCCTTGCCTATAATGGCGGTGCTGAAAAGGTATCTTCCGTAACCTCTATGTCGGACGCTACCTATACAATTAACTTGGCAAACGGCAATGTGTTTTCTATTGCGTTGGCGCTCGCAGGTTCGACCACACTTAGCTTCACGGGCGCGGCTGCCGGTAAGGCATGCTCGTTTACGCTCTATCTCAAGCAGCCAGGTTCCAACACACGTACCGTTTCGTGGGGGAGCACGATTAAGTGGTCTGGTGGCGCTCCTACTCTGTCCGCTGGCGGCGGCAAGATGGATATCCTTGTTTTTGAAACGATTGACGGGGGCGCTACTTGGTACGGCTCGCTTGTTGGAACTAACTTCTCATAGGGCACAAGTGAGCACTATCACTTTAAATACCTCGGCAACGAGGTATTTTTAGTGGTAGGCTTTGTTGCTTCTCTAGTATAATTAAGCATATGAGTATTGCGGCAAGGCGACTACAGCGAGCGCACTATTCTAGTGGGGGCGGCGGGATTGGTGATTCGACTGGTACAGTTGCGCGGCGCGTCTATGATTTTCGTGACTCAGTTGCTGTGAATATCCATATCAAGGCTGACGGTCCTTACTCTGTAGGGGGTGCAGCTATTCGTGACAAAATGCAAAATCTCGGCATTTGGCACTACCGTAACGGCGATACTACTGGCTAAAAACCTTAATCCGGACGCCACTTATCTAGGACGGACGTGGGGCGGTCATCGCATGTGGGACTATACTGATGCAGCCAATCTCCATTCATATTACGGAGGCACAATCCTGAGTCTGATCGCTATGACGATGCTGTGCCTGGTAGCACTAATTTTCGGCCATCAACGGAGCCTGCGAGCACACTGAGTACTAATGACGGCGATATTGATCCGCGTATGCAATTCATGACTTGGTATTATGGTGGCGACAAAGAAGCCTACTTGACTGAATGTGGCTATCATACACTGGATACTGCCGGTGATGGCTCAGAATGCAATGAAGTGGCTGGGGGTGTGTATATACCGCGCATGCTTCTCGACACGTTTCGTATTGGTATTACGCGTACCTTTATGTATGAGCTTTTCGATGAGCCAGGTGCCGGTGGCGTACCAAAGGAAGAGCACTTTGGTCTTTATAATACTACGGGTAGCGCGGGATCATTTAGCTTTACTATGAAACAATCGGCTGTCGCCGTTAAAGCGATGAACACACTTCTTGGTGATACGCCGAACACCAACCCGGTTGATAAACTCAACTATGATGTGTCGGCAGGGACAGAGCCCATAAGTCACGTGTTGATGCAAAAATCAAATGGGCGGTTCTGGTTGGCAATTTGGCGTAATGTTGAGGTTTATAACGATACGCGGGGTGTGGATCAGACTGCGTGGCCAAATCCACTCAAGGTAAGTGTTACTCTAACATTGAATTCTTCTACTCGTAACGTCGTCTCCTATCCTGACATTGCTCACACAGGCACGGCGCTTGGTAGGAGCAATCGGTTTGGCGTTATGATCGGCCCTCGGGTGACCCTTCTGGAAATTTGGTAGTATCTGGTAAAATAAGCATATGAGTATTGCGACGAGGCGATACTAGCGAGTACACCAGTCTGGCGACGGCAGCGGTGGTGACGATCCCACTGGTATAACCGCGCGACGTGCCTATGATCATTAACAAAATGACCGAGCTTAATATTTACCACTACCGGAATAATTTGATTACAGCAGCCGCACAAACGATGGCCGAGCAAATGAAGATCGCCAATCGTTTTATGCATTTAACCCACGTTGATCCGGGTGTATTGTCAGTATCGAGTCCTGATGAAGTATCGCCAAAGGTTCAAACGCGCATTGACTTTATCGTCGCTAATCAAACACGATTAGGTATCGAATCGACCGAGCTCTTTAATGAGTATGATCCAAACGATGATCGCGCTAATTGGCTCTGACCACGAGCCACGGCACTTACGAAAGCGTACCAGTATCTGTGGAACAATGCATCAGCAGCTTTTCCGAAAATAGTTGGACCCTCGCTGGTGTTCGAAAGTATTGGTCAGGATTCTCCAGATATCCAATTTGCTAGTGGGACTCCTCTCAAAAATTTCCTAGATGCTGGTAATCTACATAATTATTATTGTGGTAAAAAACCAGAAATCACGTTTGGTCCTGCTCTTCCTGGCACATCACAGTTTACCCCTGCATCTGCTCCAACTACAAGCACTGTTGAGGGACAGCCTGGCGCTCAAACTATGAGACGCGACTGCGCTGCATGGCCTATTACACCGCCGCCAACAAAGAAATGTATGCGACTGAAGTCGGCTACCACAACTTAGTGAGTGCCGACAAAGGCACGACGCAAAAAGCGATCGGAATTTATTTACCACGTGCTATTATGGAAGGTTTTAGTATGGGTGTGGCGCGCACCTATTTATACGAGTTATTTGATGAAGACAATGGTGCGGCTAATTCAGAGAGTTATTATGGTCTGTATGATGCATCCCGCAACCCGAAACCGTCGGCGAATGCTATCAAACAATTGACGTCCACGATTATTGACACCAACGCGAGTGCTGCGACATTTACGACCGAGAAACTTGATTTCGCCATAAGCGCCGGCACCAATCCATTGAAGTATGTGCTTATGCAAAAGAGCGGTGGGCATTTTTGGCTTGCGGTGTGGCGTGATGTGTCGATTTATGACTACCCATCTAACGCGGACATCACGCTGAGCCCGCTGAAAGTTAGTGCCACGCTAACCTTTAATAGCAGTTCACGCCAGATCATAGTATACGCCGACCTGGTGAGCCCAACGACACTAGCAACGACAGCAGCGGGGCGGTCATTTAGTGTCAATATTTGCCCGGAAATTACGCTAATAGAAATATGGTAGAAGAGCTCTGGCACTCTAGTTGCATGAGTGCCAATTCTTTGCTATACTGGACGGTATGACAGAGCGACAGCGTGGCATTTTGGCTGCCATTATAGAACAATACGCCGAGATTGCCGTGCCGGTGGGTAGTGTGACGCTGGCTAAATTGTTTGGTGTCAGCAGTGCGACGATCCGTGCCGAGATGGCTAAGCTGGAGGACATGGGCTATATTGCTGCTCCGCATACTAGTGCCGGTCGCATTCCGACTGACCAAGGATACCGGGTGTACGTCAATGGTATTACCGACGCCACAATGAGCGAACTTCCGAGTGGGGCTGAACGTAGTGCACGCACGCTCGAGGCGCATGTGCACTCACATATCGGCAAAGCCGACCGGGCGATTCGTAGTGCGGTCGATAGTCTTGTCGAACTGACAGGCAATATGGGCTTTGCAACCATCGGCAGTGAACTTTATATGAATGGGATCGGGACGCTTTTTAGCCAGCCGGAATTTATGGAAGGTCGGCATGTGCAAGCCGTGGCGACGCTGATTGATAACATCGAACCGTGGCTGCGCGAAGCGGCGCCGAATCAACCACTAAATGTCTTTATCGGCAGCGAGAATCCGATCGGCAAAAGCAGTGGGGCGACATTAATTATCAGCAAGTTTCGCTCGCCCTATAGCGACAAGAGTTATATTGGTGTGATTGGCCCAACTCGCCAGAATTACGCACGTACTATGATGTTGGTGCGGCGCACCGGCACGATGCTTGAAGAGGTCTTGTAGTCATGACCTACCGTCACAAATCGTCGCTATCGATAACCATTGCCGTTGTGGCTGGCGTGGCGTTGCTGTTTTTCTCAGGCAGAGTAAAGCATGGTGATATCGCGGCGTTGCCATGGTTTTTCACCGCATTTATCGTGTTTAGTATTAGTAGTGTTGCAAGTTACTACTTTTATCATCGACGAAATGACAGTGACGATAAAGAGAAGCTGGCAATTATAGATGCAGTGAATGAACTTCGAAGACAAGGGGGAATGTATGTCAAAAAAGGCCGATAAACGTGATGAGCAAATAGCAGAATTAACCCTCGACTTACAGCGCACTCGCGCAGACTTCGAGAATTATCGTAAACGAGTTGAGATAGAAAAACAGCAGGCAACCGAGCGCGGTGAGGCGAAAACGGCTCTCAAACTATTGCCGGTCATCGACACTATTGAGCGCGCGATCCTTCACATTCCGACTGATATCGCTGAGCATCCATGGGTGCAGGGCGTCGCGGGGCTCATCAAACAGCTCGATAAGGCGCTAGCCGATATGGATATCGCCCGGATCGAAGCCAAGCCGGGTACAGTATTTAACCCTGATCATCATCAGGCAGTGCAAATGGATGAGGATGCTAGCGGTGAAACTGAAGTTGTGTCTGAAGAGCTTCAGGCTGGCTATACCCTACGTGGCCAACCAGTGCGACATGCTATGGTCAAGGTCACTCGTCAGTAATAAAGCGAGGCGCATCTCTTCATTGTTCATACGTAATGACCCGCTGTTCGTCATGGCGCCATACATACAGCGCGGCACCGCTAGCAAGTTTTGATGCTAGCCGTATGCGCTGGTTGCCGCGGCGCTGTTCGAGTGGAACATCAAGATGACTATGACCGGTGACAAACAATCGATGGTCAACAACTGGCTCGACGTTGCTGCGGCTTGCGAGATCTGCACTAAATAATTGTGGCGGTTTCTCGACCAATCTCTGTTTGTCAGTGATGCCATCGAGCACCGTTTGCTGACGGTGCCATGGGGTTGATGGAATTGGTCCGGCATGTACCACTACCAATTCGTCAGTAGCGATGTAGCTGGGTAGTGTTTGTAACCATGCCAAGTGATGATGGAGGCTGAGTGTTTCACGGAGTGCTGATTGATTGTCGCGCCACGTCGATACCGGTAAACCATATGATTCCAACACACGATTGTGATACCGCGACCATACCTCGTCCCGCCAGACAGCAGCCAATGCGTTATGCGACAACGCGTTCCTCAGCACCCATTCGTGATTACCGGCAATTGCGATCGCATGGTCACCCAGAGACACGATATAGTCGAGAACATGCTTCGTATCCGGGCCATCGATCGTGTCGCCGGCAAATATAAGGCGGTTACCATGCGCCAATTCGGCATCACCGGCTCTTGCGACCACATCGTAGAGGGCATGCACGTCGGTGAGGACTGAAAAACGCTCACTATTCATACGAGTATTATACGACAATTGTAAATTTACCTCTGTAAAAAAAGTAGTTGGCACTCTTGACATGAGAGTGCTAACTCGCTACAATAGAACCATAATTAGCACTAACCTGCGAGGAGTGCTAATCCGAATTGCTAATAATACGAAAGGGTATATATGGGAAAAATTATTGGAATCGACCTAGGAACAACCAACAGCGCGTTTGCGTATCTCGTTGCGGGTAAGCCGGAAGTAATCGCGAATGCCGAAGGTAACCGTACAACACCAAGTGTGGTGGCGGTCAACAAAGCCGGTGAACGTCTCGTGGGCCAAGTGGCTCAACGCCAGCGTGTCACCAATGCAAAAAACACGATTTATGGTATCAAGCGCCTGATTGGGCGCAAGTTTGATGACAAAGAAGTTCAGAAGGACATTGACATCATGCCATTTGCAATCGTCAAACACAGCAGTGGTGTGGCGGTTAAGATGGGCGACAAAGAATACACGCCGGAAGAAGTCAGCGCTATGATCCTCAGCAAGATCAAGGCCGATGCCGAAGCGTTCCTCGGTGAAAAAGTCACTGAAGCAGTGATCACTGTGCCTGCATACTTCGACGACTCTCAACGTCAAGCTACCAAAGATGCCGGTAAAATCGCCGGTTTGGAAGTCAAGCGTATCATTAATGAGCCGACGGCAGCCGCTTTGGCCTATGGTCTCGAAAAAGGCAAAGAGGAAAAGATCGTCGTCTTTGACCTCGGTGGTGGTACCTTTGACGTCAGTGTCCTTGAGCTTGGTGATGGTGTCTTTGAAGTGAAGTCAACCAATGGTGATACTCACCTGGGTGGCGAGGACTTTGACAATGCGATTGTTAATTACTTCCTCGACGAATTTAAGAAAACTGATGGGATTGACCTACGCAAAGACAATGCCGCTATGCAGCGTCTGAAGGACGAAGCCGAAAAAGCTAAGAAAGAGCTGTCGACCACGACCAAGTACGAAGTCAACATTCCGTTCATTACAGCCGATGCCGATGGTCCAAAGCACTTTGAGCTGAAATTAACCCGGGCGAAGCTGGAAGATCTCGTCAAAGACCTGCTCGACCGTCTCGATGGTCCAGTTGAAAGAGCTCTCAAAGATGCCAAGCTATCGAAGAATGACATTCAAAATGTCGTTATGGTCGGCGGTATGACCCGCATGCCGGCCGTTGTTGAACGCGTCAAAAAGCTCTTTGGCAAGGACCCGATGCAAGGTGTCAACCCGGATGAAGTCGTGGCGATTGGTGCCGCGATCCAAGGTGGTGTCCTCGCTGGTGACGTTAAAGATGTGCTGCTCCTCGATGTGACGCCGCTCAGTCTCGGTATCGAGACAATGGGTGGCGTGTCAACCAAACTTATCGAACGTAACACGACCGTGCCAACCAGCAAAAGCGAGACCTTTAGTACGGCCAGCGATAACCAGCCGCAAGTTGAGATTCACGTCTTGCAAGGCGAGCGCGAGTTTGCAAACGACAATAAATCACTTGGTAAGTTCGTTCTCGATGGTATCGCACCGGCACCGCGCGGCGTGCCGCAAATTGAAGTAACTTTCAATATTGATGCTAATGGTATCCTTAACGTCACGGCAAAAGATAAAGGTACCGGCAAAGAGCAGTCGATCACTATCCAAAACTCTGGCAACATGAGCAAGGATGATATTGAAAAAGCCCAAAAAGAAGCCGAGATGCACGCTGATGAAGACAAGAAAAAACGTGAAGCAGTCGATCTCAAGAACCAGCTCGAAAACGCTATCTACCAGGCAAAGAAAATGCCCGATGAATTCAAAGACAAGATTTCTGATGATGACAAAAAGGCAATTGACGATGCCGTAGCTGAGGCCGAGAAGCACAAAGAAGCTACAGATAAAGATGAGCTTGAAGCAGCTATCAAGGCCCTCAATGATGCGATCATGCCAATCGGTGCTAAGATGTACCAGGCTGCATCCGAGGACGCGAAGAGCGATGAAGCTGAGTC
The DNA here is from genome assembly GCA_039809225.1 of Saccharimonas sp. (SeqCode). Lineage (GTDB taxonomy): Bacteria > Patescibacteriota > Saccharimonadia > Saccharimonadales > Saccharimonadaceae > Saccharimonas. The sequence goes on along the minus strand of JBDHUN010000003.1, from coordinate 42,228 downwards.
TGCCGACGAACCAAAAGGTAAGAAGTCAAAAAAAGATGACGACGCCGTCGAAGGCGAAGTCGTCGACGAAAAGTAAACGTTAACCAAAAAGTGCCGCATACGCGGCACTTTTTATATACGTCTATTTTATTAGCCCAATCACGAGCGCCATGGCTAGAAAAAGTACAAGCTAATAGCTACCACTGATTACTGTAAGCTTCGGAGCCTTTAACTCAAATGAATTATGAGTGAGTAGTGTCGTCATGGAAAATGCTAGCCAAGCCAAAAAACTTGCAATAAGTGCATACGACAAAGACTTCTGTCCAGTCATATGCCAAACACATGCAATACTATAAGCTAGTACAACCGAAGTTATGAAGTTAGCGAGTAATGTTAGCAGCATTGGGGTATTGCCAGCTTTTTTTGAATCGGCTTTTGTCACATCTGTGAGCCTGCGCCATACCTACCTTCTTTATTACTGTATGTTGTCTATAGTATAGCATAAGCATATCATAATCCTGCTATGATATACTGAGGTGAATGGAACTAATGTTTGTTGTCATGCAAGTCGGGGTGCTGGTAGGTTTCTCAGGAATTTATTCCGGGCTCAATATTGCTCTCATGTCATTAGGGAGAACGGACTTGATTCGCAAGAAAAAACTTGGGGATGGAGACGCAGCTCGTGTACTGCCGTTTCGTATGAACAGCCACCTGTCGTTGGCGGCAATTTTATTGGCCAATGTCGCGGTGGTATCAGCCAATGCCTTGATCCTGGAGCATCACACGGGCGGTCTTGTTGCCGGTATAGCTAGCACGATTCTCATTGTGATCTTTGGGGAAGTGGTACCACAAGCGATCTTTGTCAAACGTGCCCTCAAATTCTGCTCGACGCTGGCACCTCTGCTATGGTTGACGATCTGGTTGACGTATCCGCTTTCTAAACCGTTGCAGCTACTATTGGATCGTTTGGTGGGACACGAGACACCTCACCTGCATTCGCGCGATGAATTAGGGTTGATTATCGGCGAGCACAGGGTAGACGGAGCGAGCGAGCTCGACGAAGATGAAGTTCAGATTATCCAAAGCGCTCTGCTGCTGAGCGAAAAAACTGTCAAAGAAATCATGCGACCGATCGAGGAAGTTTACTGGCTGCCGATAGATGCCATGCTTGATGCTAAAACGGTCGACGATATTACAGCACATGGCTATAGTCGTATCCCGATACTGAGTCGTGATCTTAGTGATTGCTATGGTGTGTTACTTATGAAAGATATGGTAGATATCGACTTTGATGAGGAGCCAGTCGCTGTGAGCTCATTTCCGTTGCATAATACCCGCGTCGTTGGTAGCAGAACGGCGCTTGATACAATGTTTCGTAAGTTCATCAGCATTCGCACGCACTTGGTGCCGATTGAGCAAAATGATGAGATTATTGGCATTGTGACGGTTGAAGATTTGGTCGAAGAAATTCTTGGTCATGAGATCGCCGACGAAACCGACCACGCGCTTCATCGTTCATAAAAGCTTGTGCTTTGGCAGTAAAACTCGTACCATATGAATATATGGATCTAGAGGGTAAGCTTTCCAAGATTGTTAAAGGTGATGTTGATGTGTCGGATGCTACACGCGAATTTTATAGCCATGATGCTAGTTTATTCGAACTAAAACCTCAAGCAGTCGTGTTTCCAAAGAGTGCGGCTGACATTAAAGCGCTTGTCAGCTTTGTCGCCAAAAATAAAAAACATTTGCCGAACCTCAGCTTGACGGCGCGATCACGGGGTACAGATATGTCGGGGGCGGCGATTAATGACTCGATTATTGTCGATAGCAGTCGGTATATGACAAAGCTCGGCCATGTCTCGGCTGAATCGGCTACGGTTGAGCCCGGTATGATGTACAAAGATTTTGAGATCGAGACGCTCAAGCACGGCAGCATCTTGCCAAGCTACCCGGCGAGCCGCGATCTTGCTGGGATGGGCGGCATCGTCAACAATAATTCCGGTGGTGAAAAGTCGCTGCAGTTCGGCAAAACTGACCGTTATGTCAAGAGTATGAAGATGGTATTAAGTGACGGCAATGAATACCAAATAAAACCACTTTCCCGGGTTGAACTCAATAAGAAAATGGACGAAGATACGTTCGAAGGAAAATTGTACCGCGATACGTTTGAGCTGCTCGATCAACATTACGATGAAATCAAAAAAGCTGCACCACATGTTACGAAAGATTCCACTGGCTACCATTTGTGGAATGTTTGGGATAAAGAAGCAGGGGTATTTGATCTAACGAAGCTGTTTGTTGGGGCGCAGGGGACATTGGGTATTATGACGGAGGCGACACTTGGGCTGGTGCCAAAGCCGGCTCATTCTGGAACGTTAGTTTGCTATATGCATACGATTGACAATCTGGGCGAAGTGATTCCGGCGGTATTGCGCGAGCAGCCGGCGACGTTTGAATGTTTCGACGACAATACGTTGTGGCTGAGTTTTAAATTTATTTTTGCATTTATTAAGCGTCTTGGGTTCCTGACCTGGCTTGTTATGTGCTTGCAGTTAATTCCAGATGGGCTAGCATTGCTTCGCGGCGTACCAAAACTGATTTTGCTGATTGAATTTACCGGTGACTCGACTGATGAGGTCAAACACAAAATCCATACTGCCAAGCAAAACCTGGCCAAGTACGACTTTAGCTATATGGAAGAAGATGGCACCGAAGCTGAGGCAAAGAAGTTTTGGCTGATGCGGCGCGAGAGCTTTAATTTGCTGCGCAGTAAGGTGAAAGAAAAACACACCGCGCCATTTATCGATGATCTCATCGTCCCGCCGGCACATCTCACTGAATTTCTGCCAAAGCTCAGAAAGATCGTGAAAAAGTATAATTTGCTAGCCACGATTGCCGGACATCTTGGTGATGGTAATTTCCACGTCATTCCGCTGATGAAGATCGAGGATCCGAAAGAACGTGCCAAATTTGAGCCTGCCATGAAAGAGGTCAACACGCTGGTCATCAAATACGGTGGGAGTGTTTCGGGCGAGCACAATGATGGCATGATTCGTGGGCCATGGCTCAAAGAAATGTATAGCCCGTCAGTGCTCGGCTATATGAAAGAAATCAAAGATCTTTACGACCCATTGAATATCTTTAACCCACACAAAAAAACCGATGCAACGTGGGAATATAGCTTTAACCATATTCGGCAGCATTTTTGAGAGGAGGCTCATGAGTTTACTATCATCACTTTTAAATGGCACACTGGAGCAGGATATCGTTAAAGCCGTAGATACACTTGAGAGAGTGGCAGACGTTGTGGTGGAAAAGTTGGAGCAAGCACCGGAAACGATCGAGGAACGGGCTGAGTCCGTGGCAAAAGAAGCTACTCGGGCGACAAGAATTATCGACGTTGTCGAGCAACGAGTACAAGGCAGCACCACTTCCTCCAATGAAGTGAGCTAGATGAGTGTTAGCACTCTTGCATTTCGAGTGCTAATTTTTTATACTAGGTAACGATATGACGAAGCGTGATTATTATGAAATTTTAGGTGTCGGCAAAGAAGCCAGCGATGACGAGATCAAAAAGGCATTTCGTAAGTTAGCCGTCAAGTTTCACCCTGACAAAGAAGGCGGTGATGAGGCAAAGTTCAAAGAAATCAATGAAGCCTACGAGGTCTTGAAGGACAAGCAAAAACGTCAGCGCTATGACCAATTTGGGCACGCTGGTGTCGGCGGCGCGGCTGGTGGCGGAGCAGGCGGTAATCCATTTGAAGGCTTCAACTTTAATGGTCAGGATGTTCATTTTGATTTTAACGGTACCGGTGGATTTGGTGATATCTTCAGTCAATTTTTTGGCGGTGGTGCGCAACAGACCTATGGCCCGAAACGCGGCCGTGATGTCGAGACTAGTACGACGCTAACGTTTGAAGAAGCGGTTTTTGGTAAAGAGGAGATACTGCACCTAACCCTCGATGATGAATGTACGCACTGCCATGGCACAACCGTCGAGCCGGGCCATAGCATGAAGACCTGTGACACCTGCAAAGGCGCCGGTCAGCAAGTACGGTTGATGAATACGATGTTTGGCCAAATTCAACAAGCGGTTACGTGTGAAACCTGTCGCGGTAAGGGGAAAGTGCCGGAAGTCGTCTGTACACGCTGCAATGGTACAGGTACAGAACGGCGCGAGAAGGCCATTAAAGTCAAGATCCCGGCAGGGATTGATGATGGTGCGACCATTCGTCTGCGCGAGCACGGTGAAGCAATTGGCGGTGGCAGCAAGGGTGATTTTTATGTGCATGTACGAGTTAAAGCGCACAAGAAATTTACGCGTGAAGGCGATCTGATTCTCAGTGAAGAACACATTAGTATGGTTGACGCGGCGCTTGGGTGTGAGATCGATGTGGAAACGGTTGATGGTGTCGTGACGATGAAAGTACCGGCTGGTACGCAGAGCGGGACCGATTTTAAACTCAGTGGACACGGTGTACCACATTTGCGTGCTGAATCCCGTGGTGCTCACATCGTCAGTATTGTGGTGGATATACCGACTAAACTTTCTAAACGTCAACGCGAGCTACTCGAAGAGTTCGAAGCAGCGAAAAAGCACGGTCTCTTCTCGTAATTTTCTTTCAGGTGTTATACTGGCAGTAGCCATAAGCATGAATGAGAGGAACAAGGGGTATGTCCTTTATCTTAGCGGGAATCGTGGCGATCGTGTTTGCGATCATACTCGATAACCAAAATAAAAAAGCCAAGAATGAGACCGATTACTATAGTATGTCGTACCGGCAAGGCTATTGGGATGGAGTGAAAGCTTCCGAAGCGGGTCAGGTGTCAACGAAGATGCGTGAGCAACCGCCTGCTGCTCAGCCGGCTACTCCGACCATTTTTGCGCCACTGACGCAACATGTCAGTGAGCCCACCCCAGCCCCATCTCAGCCCGAAGCTGCGATGCAGCCTTCTCTATATGTGTACGCAGCATCGAATGAAACGGCAGAGGAGCATTCTGCCAGGACAAATCGACAAACCATCAATATCGCACTCTATGTCGCCAGTCTGTTGCTGGTATCGGGAATTATCCTGCTGGCGCAAACTGTGGGGCTCGATAACACTCTGAAATTTGTGCTGGTCTGGTTGATGATAGCTGTCTACTACGTAGCAGGCTTGGTGTTGTACCAACGTGTGCCACTTGTCAAACCTGCGGCGGTTGCGTTTATTGGCACGGCGCTGGCCGGGGTACCAGTGGCTGGCATCGTTATGTATACGCTTGTATCCCACAACGCTGCGTTGTGTTGGTTGGCGACATCACTCCTGGGCGCTGTCTTATACAGCTACGCGACAGTCAAAATCAAGAGCCAGTCGTTGGCCTATATCTCGTTACTCAGCTTTTTCATCTTTTTGTGCAGCCTACCGGCTGTGGCACATGCCCAACTGATGTGGTATTACGTCGTCATGATCGCGTTTGGGTCGGTACTAACGATATTGGCACAGTATAAATTCGCATGGGTACCGCGCGCCTTTGCGCAGCCGGTCGCTACGAGTAGCCCGATTATAGTGCCCCTGGCACTGATGGCATCGTTCGTGTCTTTTCCATTTATGAAGGCCGGTGAATACACGGCGGTGTTTGCAGCAGCGACTGTCTACTATCTGGCGCAAGCAGTAGTGAGTCGATCTACGGGATGGCGCTTGGTGTCATGGGTGGCTGCTCGTAGTTTGGCTATGCTAACTATAACGAGTCTGGTTGCCGCGTTTACGAATTCTTCGCTCGTAGCGATAAGTATTGCACTCATGGGTGCGGCGTTTGTCAATATCGTCATGTCGGCTGCCTATTTGACGCCAAAAGTAAGAGCGATCAATCACCACGAAATAATGTTGTGGGTTGGATTCGCGGCAACGATGGTTGCATGTCTCTTGGTGGGAGATGTCGAGAATCGTGGGCATGCTTTTGTGCTGGTTATTCATCTTGTCACGATGACTATCACGTCGGCTGGTATTGCTTGGTACCTCTCGCGCAGTGAACTATTGTGGCCGGCGTTTGCAGCCCTAACAGCACTGCCAGTGGTCTATGGGCTTTTTGTGGCGCGACCAGCACTCAATCAGCACATCATACTGTTGCTGTATGCAGGTTTTGTCAGCGCATTGGTAGCATTGCGTGGTACAAAGCGACACGGCCTAGCTGCTCAGTCGCTCACTCTGCTCTATACGGCCATCACTACATGGCTTATCGCTATGGTGCTGGCTTCGATAGGACTTAGCGCTGGGTGGTGGGCTGGTGTTATGGTACTTGTAGCTGCTGTTTGCTATCTCGTGATGTTGGTTGAGCGCATCTCGGCTTTTATGATGATAGGCAACGGCATGGTATTACTGGCTGGGTGGCTCGTCACGCGGCAACTTCAAATGAGTGAAACGTCATCATTGGTTCTCCTATCGTACGTGCATATGATAGCGACTGTTGGTGCGAGCGAATGGCTAACCAAGCACTTGTCGATGAGAAACAACATTACGCGCATGTCGCTCTTTTCGGCGACAACGTACAGTGCCTTTCTTGGCGTACTGATGATATTTTTTGGTGAGACTGATCAGCAGCGCGCGATTGGGTGGTTACCGTTTGTCGGTGTACTTTACTGGGCGTATTGGCGTACGAAACAGCTGTCAGTGCTGGTGGGGGGTCACTTGACGCTTACTGTGCTTCTCATGTTGATAGCGAGAGCAACCGGCTTGGCGTGGTTGCAAACGGTGACAGTCGTAGCGTGGCTGATGCTGGTAGGCCTGCTTTTGCCTACGTATGTGCGACCTACAACTAATGCATCTGTACGGACTGCTCATTGGCAAACGGCTGTGGCAATCGCTGTCGTTCTGGGTACTATCGGGCTTGTCATACCGGGTGCGATAGGATGGCACGTGGGGTTGTGGGCGGCTACAACATTTGCCTGTTTTTATGCAGCGTGGGCAGCGAAATCAACGGCCATGCTCTATGTCGCCAACGGTACATTCGTATTGCTTAGCATTCTGCTTTGCAAGTGGGCGAATCTTAGTGATGCAGTCACCACGGCCTGTGTATCATGGGTCGGTATGGTGGTATTGTACAGCCTAGGAAGACTATATCAAACGTGGCGTGGTAATCGGCGCGTAGGCAAGGTGATGTTCGTCAGCGGTGTCGTCACTGCATTGGTCGCAGGAATTATCGCCGCTATGTCGGACTCACAAGCGACAGTCATCATGGCCGGGGTCGCTCTCGTCGCGGTGGGTTGGGCTATCTGCTACGATGACTATGAATCGAAACGACTGTACTATGTCGATCTTGGTGCAATGATTGCACTTGCAGGCTTACAGCGAATCATCGCTGTGTTGGTGCCTGGTCTAGATATGCTGGTCTATACTCACATGTGGGCGCTGCTTTTCTTGGGCCTTGCTATGCTGTATCGTAGTCAAGGGAAGAGAAGCGATACCAAAAGTCGGGTTGTCTTGGCACTACTCATCATTACGTTTCCTCTCCTTTTGGCGGCGTTCACGGGCAGTACCGGCAAGCAAATCTTGTTCCTCATCGAGCATGCAGCGATGGTGCTGATTGGGCTGGTTGTTATGTACCGTGTCGCGACGATATGGGGAGCAATCGGTGTATCGTTCGCCGTCCTGTATATGCTGCGTGGCTATACGTCATTTCTGACGATCCTCATCGGTCTAGCCATCATTGCGGCAGTAATCTGGGTGATTACAAAAAGTAACAAGCGGCCACAACCACCTACATGATAGTAATGAGTGGGTGAACGGTAAAACAGGTAAAAAATATTGACTTAACAATAGCTAAAAGTTAAAATAACTTTTAATGAAAACAGTACTCATTCTGACGTCTGGCAAGAGCAAGCAGGGCATTGACGCAACCGAGCGTTTTGAGTATGTCAGGAAATTTTGTGATGCGATTGAAGATCAACTTTCAGAGACACGCGTCGTATTCACGACATATAATGATGTTGAGATTTCTGTAGTGGATGGCAATGTCTCATGTTTCGATATACGTAATCAGCTGGACTTTGCAACAGTTAATATCGTTCATTTCAAGAACTGGATCAACGATGTAGAAATTGCCGGTACTCTCGCACGGTTTTTTTCGATGAGAGGAGCAACCATATACAACTCGGAAGTGCGACAGACGGCTGCTCGTACTAAAATCTCTCAGATGGTACTATTTGCTGATAGCCAACTCCCTGTGCCGGACACTTTCTTTGCCTACAAAGAGCGCCTAACTGTGACACTTGAGGACGCTTCGTCTTTGCCGGCTGGCCTGTCGTTCCCCTGTATTATGAAAGCCAACGATGGAGCGATGGGTAATGATAATTATCTTATTCATGACGCGGCGGAAGCCCAAGAAGTACTGAAAAAATCACCCATCAAGCAAGAGTTTGTGCTCCAGGCATATCATCCGAACGATGGGGATTATCGGCTTCTGTATGTTGGTTTGGATGAGTTACCACTGGTGTTTATGCGTCGTGCGAACAAAAAATCCAAATTGACGCACCTCAACAACACGTCCAAAGGGGGTAGTGGTGAGTTTGTCGATGCAGCGGCATTGCCGAGTGAATATTTGCGCATTGCAAAGCAAGCCGCTCGGATTACTGGCCGCGAAATCGGTGGTGTCGACATTTTGGTAGATAATATCTCGCGCCAGCCATACCTGCTAGAAGTCAATCAGACGCCAGCATTGGCAACTGGCTTTGGTGTCGATGAAAAGATACACCGATTTGCTGGATTGATCGACTCATACGATGACGGAGAAGAAGAATGATGATAGAAAAAGTTGTAATCGGTCGCGTTGAAAAAATCAAAATACCTGACATTGCCTCAACATTATTACACGCTCGGATTGATACCGGTGCTAAGACATCATCTATATCGGCAAAAGCAAACCTGTGTAAGGATGGCCGTCTGGAAGTGATATTCTTAAGTTACGCCAACAAGAAACCACACTATTTTCGGCACTACACGACGACAGTTGTCGCTAGTTCGAATGGGCATGCAGAGGAGCGTTACAAAATACGATTAACACTCATTCTAAAGAAAAAAAGAATTCGTGCACACTTCACATTGGCCGATCGTAGTACCCAAGTTTATCCTGTGCTCATCGGACGAAATGTCCTACACGGGAAATTTGTTGTCGATGTCACAAAGGGATCACCACTAAGAGAACGTGAAAATGCCCGCACGTTTGGGTTGCAAATGAATAAGGAGAGATGACATGAAAATTGCTATTTTGAGTAATGGAACAGGTAATTATTCAACAAAACGGTTGAAGGAGGTGGCCCAAGCTCATGGGCATGAAGTCAAAGTAATCAAATATCGTGAATGTTATGCGAGTATTGAGAAAAATAATCCAACCGTAAGTTATCGCGGCGAGGATCTCGCGCGGTACGACGCTATCATCCCGCGCATTGCCAGCTACATGACAAAGTACGGGACAGCGATTGTGCGACAGCTGGAGATGCAAGGTTGTTATACGGTTTCCAGCTCGATTGCCATTACACGGAGTCGTGATAAACTACGGAGCATGCAGCTTCTCGCTAAGGCAGGAGTGGGAATTCCCAAAACAGTATTTAGCCGCAATTCGACAGATATCGACGACTTGATCGAAAAACTAGGTGGGACGCCTGTCATCATTAAATTAGCTCGTGGCACACATGGTAATGGTGTGGTGCTTGCCGAAAGTAAAAAAGCAGCGAAGTCAGTACTACAGGCATTTTATCTATCCAATGAGGATGGCACTAATATTTTAATTCAAGAATTTGTCAAGGAGTCAGCTGGCACCGATATCCGCGCTTTCGTGGTGGGTGGTCGTGTGGTTGCGAGCATGAAACGCCAGAGCCTCGACGACGATTTTCGTAGCAATCTTCACAAAGGTGGCGAAGGCACTGTCGTTAAACTAACAGAAGAAGAACGAAAGATGGCAGTGAAGGCAGCTCGGGCCATGGGCTTAAATATTGCGGGAGTCGATATGATGCGCAGTGAGCGTGGCCCGCTTGTTCTCGAGGTAAATGCTAGTCCGGGGTTTGGTATCGAAAAAGTAACTGGTCGTGACGTAGCAACGCCTATCATCGAATATATTGAACAAAACGCCAAGCGCGGTCACAAAAAAGACAAAGTTGGTGCATAAGGGATGCTCAACAAGCATGTCATACTCTACCCGTAACATCACGCTTGGTATACAATAGCAGTATGACTTTTATGATTGTCCTTGGGCTCTACTTTGCAGCACTATTTGTGGTGGCGTTTGTGAGCCGACGTGCTATGGGTGTGCCAACGTTGGCACTGACCGCCGGTGCGGTGCTCGCGAAACTATGGACCGATAGCTTGACACCGCTGGTGGCGAGTACAGGAGTGATCATTGTGCGCCCGCCACTGTCGAGCCTGGTTGCGATCGCTTTGACACTTATTCCTGCACTGCTCGTCATGATACGTGCCGGCAAAGTCAGCGCACATCATTATAGTATTTTCGGAAGTGTGATTTTTGCGACGTTGGCTGTCATGCTCACATATGGCGCGTTTGCCAATGCCGTGGTACTCGATGAAGCCAGTAAAACGTATGTGGCGCACCTTCTTACGTACGATCGGATCATTATCACCACGGCGATTATTCTGGCGCTACTCGACATACTTCTCTACAAAAGGCCCCAACCGCACGAGAAGCACAAAAAGTAGCATTCCTGCTACATTAACTTCCCTCCATACAGTAGGGCGGCGAGAAGTACAGATCCATCTATGATGAAGAACAATCCCTGATAAACAAGAATCATTCTCTCTTTATAAATGATCGCGTACCAGATCCAAATTAAAGCCATAATCTCGAACCCGGCCCAAGATAAGATACTAATATCTTGGACTGATCTTGTCGAATAGACCTGGTACGCTTGTGGCAATGTGAGTAGCGGCTCTACAATTGCAGCGAAATAAGTAGCACGATAGATAAACAAAGGTTTCTTTTCAAATCTTACCTCGATAACTTTTTTAATTTGTGATGATGTTTATATTGAACCATTTACTGTGCATTATACAACACCATATAAAATCACGATATACATAAAACAGTTTACCCTAGTATCCGACGCACGGCTAGATTCTTCCAAGTAAAAGCCACCCTGGAAGGGGGTGGCTTTTACTTGGAGCGATTTTACGCGTTCGCTAGAACCCATTTTGGAGCAAAAAGCCGCCCTTTCGGGCGACCTTTCCGTAAAAAATCCGTATTTGGAGGGTCCGATGGGGCTTGAACCCATGACACCCTGCTTAAAAGGCAGGTGCTCTAACCAGCTGAGCTACGGACCCACATATTGGCTTTTAACAACTTGAATAAGTCTCAATGACTATAGCACTACACAGAGGTGGCTGTCAATATCACCTTATCCTCACTTAGCATATTTTGTCCCGATCGGGACAAAATATGTATAATTAAGTAAATGATAAATAATGAGAAGCGACGACAAAAAACTGCGCTTGAACATGTATTACTTGGGTTGGTTCCCTACACGCGCGAGAATATTGACTTGGCGTTTCATCCAAACCGGTTTTTTAATGAGCTTGATCGATTACACGGCGTCAGGAAAGCAAATGCAAAGCGTGCGTATGACAATGCTATACGTCGAGGCTATATTGCTCTGCAGAACGACAAAGTTGTTCTAAAAAGCAGAGCATTAGATCTGATAGCTCCCTACCAGGCGCAGGTTCTAGGTAATGATGCTCAGCTCCTCGTTATCTTTGATATCCCCGAGGAACATAGTTCTAAACGAGTGGCGTTACGAAGGTTACTGCAGCATTTAGAGTTCACTCAGGTGCAGCGTAGTGTTTGGGTGAGCGGCATGGATTATCGACAATTACTATTGTCACGAATTCAGGAAATGGACATAGGCAAATATGTAGAAATTCATGAAAGTTTACGTCTCTTTCCAAACTAACACATTTTGTCCCGATCGGGACAAAATGTGCACGATTGAAAAACGATAGGAAAGTTTGCTAGAAGTGAAATGGCGACGCTAAAATGTGGTTCTGAGATTAGTGCGACTGCATGACTAGCGGAGGGAAGCTGTGCTACTATCTGGATATGTATTGGCTGCGGGAGAGGATCCACCCGATGTGGCAAGCGACGCTATGGTGTGTGGGTATACTTTGTGGTGTCACGGCGACACAGTGGTGGTCACAATTTGAATCGTTGCTGTGGTTGGTAGCCGCGGGCGCAGTATGCGCTATCAGTTTCAAAATCAGCCGGCGTTGGGTGCTTACCCTTATGTTCCTAAGTGGCATGACAGTAGGGCTATGGCGTGGCAGCGGTTCACAGCATGACATAACGATATATAAAACGATGTATGGTAATCACGTGCGTTTTAGTGGTGTAATTGCCGACGACCCCGACACGAACAAGCAAGGTGACCTGACACTTTTGGTACGTGACGTTATAAATAATGATCGGCCAGTTGGCGGTGAGCTATGGGTAACGACGGCCAATAGACCGGGCTTGCAGCGCGGCGATCATATCACATTTGATGGCAAACTAAGTGCTGGTTTTGGCAGCATGGCAGCATCGATGAAACAAGCGACCGTCACAAGCGTTGAGCGTGAGCAGCCGGGTGATGTGGCGGTCAGTGTGCGCAATGATTTCGCGCAGCATGTCGAAAAAAGCATCGATGGAGCAGCGGCAAGCCTCGGTATCGGCTATCTGCTCGGTGAAAAACGTGGCTTGCCAGATGAACTAGTAACGGCACTCAAAGTTGCCGGGCTGACACATATCGTAGTGGCAAGTGGGTACAACCTTACGGTGTTGGTGCGCTTGGCACGACGACTGTTTGAAAAAGTGTCTAAATTTCTCTCGATGTTTAGCTCAGTTGTGATGATCGGCGGATTTATGGCGATTACCGGCCTCAGCCCCAGCATGACGAGAGCAGGGTTGGTTTCGCTGCTGGCGCTCTGGGCTTGGTATTATGGCCGAGCGTTTCATCCGATCACATTGCTTAGTCTGGCCGGCGCAGTGACAGTGCTGGTGAATCCTAGCTATGCTTGGGGCAACTTGGGTTGGGAGTTGAGCTTTGCGGCTTTTGCTGGTGTCATGATCTTGGCGCCGCTCATCCATGCCTATTTTTACGGCAATGACAAGCCGCACTGGATCCCGCAACTCCTGATCGAGACAGTATCGGCACAGCTTACAACGTTGCCGATTATTTTGGTAGCGTTTGGGCAACTGAGTAATGTTGCGCCCCTGGCAAATTTGATGATTGTGCCGCTGGTGCCATTTGCGATGGCGCTGGTGTTTGCAGCGGGCATTGGAGCATACCTGGTGCCTTCGCTTGCCCATGTCATCGCGTGGCCAGCGCAAGTACTACTTGATGCCATGATTGCTGTTGTGCATTGGTGTGCAAATCTCAGTTGGGCACAGTCGACGATTAAATTGGAATGGTGGGGTGCAGTTTTATGGTACCTGTTACTTACAGCAGCCTGTCTATACTTGTGGCGCATCACTCGTTATCGCTTCCATCATTCGTCGATCGTTGAGTGATGTGGTATCATAGGTGTGTTTAGAGCATAAACGGTTTTAGAGGATGGGCATGAGCATTACAAATAATATGAAAAGAGGCTTTACGTTAGTTGAGCTATTGATAGTCGTCGTCGTAATTGCAATCCTCGCCGCTATCACCATTGTTGCGTATAACGGTATTCAAAACCGTACTTATGACTCCTCGGTTCAGAGTGATCTAGCACACTACGCAAAAAAAGCAGAGATGTTTAAGGTAGATGATACATCAGAACGGTACCCTAAAACCGTTGCTGACTTAGATAGTCTTACGGCAAAGGTTAATCACCAAGCCTATAATACGTCTTACAATAACTTGTACTATTGCGTGTCTGCAGTCGCGCGCGACAAGTATGTATTTGCTGCCCGATCAAAGTCGGGGACGGTATTCTATGCCGGTTCAAGTGGCAAAGGATCGCTTGGGAACGTTAGTATAAGTGGTTCTCCTATCTGTAACACAATTGGCCTTACGTACCCAGATGCGGGGACCCAGCTAGTCATTGGATATACATATTCTACGAGCGTCTGGGCTTCATGGGCGCCACAGTAGTGACGTCGTGTTATACTGGTGTCTGAATAATAACAAGCGATTAAATACAAGAGGTATAATTTAGACATGTCTGGTCATAGTAAATGGGCAACCACCCACCGTCAAAAAGCGATTGTTGATGCCAAACGCGGCGCAACTTTTACCAAAATCGGTAATATGATTGCAATTGCGGCTCGCGGCGGCACTGATCCGGCGATCAACGCGAGCCTAGCCCTGGCAATTGAAAAAGCTCGGGCTGCAAACATGCCGCAGGCGAATATTCAGCGAGCAATTGACCGCGTGGCGGACAAAAATGCTGCCCAGCTCGAGGAGGCGGCCTACGAAGCCTATGGTCCTGGCGGCATCGGAATCATCGTCGAGACAGCAACCGATAACAAAAACCGTACCTACCCGGAAGTGCGCACGGCGCTCACCAAAAATGGCGGCACAATGGCGGATTCAGGTAGTGTGATGTTTCAGTTTACGCGCAAAGGCGTCATACGCGTAGCGGCAGTAGGCGAAGAAGCACTTCTCACTGTGCTTGATGCCGGGGCCGAGGACGCAACGGAGGAAACTGGCGGACTGACCGTTTACACCGACATGAAAGATCTCGCGAAAGTCCGTAGTGCGATTGTAGAAGCGGGACTGAAGGTAGAAGATGCCGAGCTGCAATATGTACCGAACGCGTCAGTGCCAATTGATGACGCCGAAGTCGCACGCAAGGTCATGAAAATTCTTGACGCGGTCGAAGACCTCGATGATGTCGTGAATGTGCACACCAATGCCGATATCCAAGTGGACATTGACGACTAGTTTGTTGTAAAAAAGTCACATCAAACATGCTCATGTTTGCCTTTCGTTTCTTGGGGCGTTATACCTAGAGTAATATTTGGCAAACGGAGGGGTTCGGATGAGACGAGCGATGGTTCGCGCTGGCTTAATAATAGTATGTAGCCTGGCGGGTACTATGCTGATACTACCGATGCGTAGTTATGCAACGAGCCGCACGGTTGTCATCCGGAGTATCGTGGCGGCTGATAGTATCGACACCAATGACGAGCTGGTCGAGATTGAAAATACTTCAAGCGAAGCGATTGACATCACGAACTGGTCGCTAGTTTACATTTCATCTACAAACTCTACGAGTACACTAGCAACGTTTCGAATGAACGGTAGCGCGCATGTAATTCTGCCCGCAGGCGCCAGGGAAACTGCCTTTTCTACGAAGTATATTGCCAATCATCCGGTAGCGGCTAGTTATCAAGCAGCTACGGCATTTAGTGGCAAAATGGGCTATACAACGGCCGGCATCGAGCTGCGTGATGATGCTGACAACTCGATAGATACTGTGCGCTGGGGGAGTGCATGGGCGGGTACCATTGATGCGTCGCCAGCGCCGAGCATGAGTGCGACGACATTGTTACAGCGCAGCGGGAACGACACCGACAATAACAAAAATGATTTTAAATTGCTCGCGCAAGTTGGCCAAGCCTTTAGCTATGGCAATCTTTATGAAGTAGTTGATCAATGTGCCAATATCGACGGTTTGCAAACTGCCGTGCCAACAGACTTTACACGCGATGCAAGTGGTAACTGTGTGTCTGTTGATGTTTGTAGTAATTTGGATGGTATACAACGCGAAGTGCCGGCCGGTGACGAACTGTATTTAGGTGCTTGTGTACCGGTATTTGTGCCAGCGGCGCTGTTCATCACTGAGGTATTGCCAAATCCGGGCGGTGTCGATACCGGTCATGAATTTGTCGAGCTGTATAATGATAGCGACTCGCCCGTATCGCTTAACGATTATGTGCTGGTGATCAATGGAAAATATAGTTTGTTCGCACCGGGTTTGACGATCGTGGCGAAAAACTACCTGACGGTAAGCGATACCGACTTGGGCGTGGTGTTGCCAAACGCCAGCGGTGTTTCTATGACGTTACTGTCGCGCAACAACATCACGGTCGATACGGCACCGACTTATACTAGTGCGCCGATTGATATGAGTTGGGCGCTGATTAATGACACATGGCAATATACCAACCAGCCGACGCCGGGAAGTGCCAATAAACCCTCGTTGGTTGATGATGGCGAGATACCTACACCCGAACCCGGAGTTGTTGCCTGTGCGGAGGGGTACTATCGCAATCCTACTACTGGTCGCTGCAAAAAGCTGAAGGCAGAAGAAGTTCCGGCTTCGTGTCGTCCTAATCAATATCGGAGTGAGGAGACCGGCCGATGCCGCAATTATGCTACTGCCAGTACTCCGGTAGCATGCAAGGATGGCCAGTATCGTAGCGAAACAACCGGCCGATGCCGCTCAATAGCCTTGACGGCGAGTGCATCATTAAAACCATGCGGTGATGACCAATTTCGCAATCCGGCTACCGGGCGGTGCAAGAAAATCGCCAGTACTGATGATCTGCCGAAACCGTGCGCAAGTGGCTATGAGCGTAACGCTGAGACGAATCGCTGCCGCAAAGTACAGACGAGCAAAATGCCAATAGCGGCTTTTCCAGTAGAACCAATTCGGGCGTCAAATAGCACTATTGGTGCATGGATAACCGCGGGGGTAGTCGTAACGAGTGGTCTCGGATACGCAGCATGGGAATGGCGTCGAGAAATTGCTTCTTTGGCGCGACGCATTGTTGGGATGGCGAGTATTAAGTAAGGTATACTCTAAAACATGAGAATTATTGGTATTGACCCAGGCACCGGTATTCTCGGGTTCGGTGTGATCGATGTTACTCGCGGCAAAACAAAACTGGTCACTGCAGGTGTCATTACGACGCCAGCGCATACGCCATTGCCCGAACGGTTGGCCGAAATATACGAAGGACTCACGGGAATTATCGCCGAGACCAAGCCAACCGTTATGGCAATTGAAAAACTGTATTTTGCGCGCAATGTGACGACGGCTATGTCGGTTTCGCATGCGCGAGGTGTCGCAATGCTCACAGGGCAACAAGGCGGGCTCATGATAGAAGAGTATACACCGTTGCAAATCAAGCAGTCATTGACTGGCTACGGTAAGGCCGATAAGAAACAGGTTCAGGAAATGGTGCGGATTCACCTCGGACTCACCGACGTGCCAAAGCCTGACGATTGTGCTGATGCTCTCGCAGCTGCCATTATGTGTGGTTTTATGCTGCGCGGTCAAGGAGTATAATAAAGGCGATGGCAACTAGGCAACAACCGAGCAGAATGAATCGCTATACCAACCTTGCCGGCAAGCGACCGGCCGTGAAGCGTCGCCCAAAGCCGAAAGGACGATTTGCGTGGTTCTGGAACCTCAGCCGTAAGCGCAAAATCATGGTGATAGCGACGCCAATTGTCGCCTTTCTTGTCCTCACGCCGCTCATCACTTATCTAATGCTTCAAAACGATATTCGTGATCCAGAGCGACTGATGAATCGCAACAATACCGGTATCGTGCTCAACGACATCAACAACAAGCCATTTTATAGTGTTGGCCGAGCCGAGCATCGCAATCAAGTGCCGCTCGATCAAATCTCCGACCCGATGAAAAAAGCTTTGATCGCCAGTGAAGATAAAGATTTCTATAAGCATGGCGGATTCAATGCCTTTAGCATTGTACGAGCGATGGTGACGCGCACAGGCGGCGGCTCGACCATTACGCAGCAGCTTGTCAAGAATACATTGCTTTCCGACCAATACAGTTACTTACGAAAATACCAAGAATTGTTTATGGCGATTGCCGTTGAGCAAAATTATAGCAAAGACCAGATTCTCGATATGTACCTCAACTCTGTCTACTTTGGGGAGAACTCATTTGGCATTGAAGACGCGGCCAAGGCTTATTTCAACAAATCACCAAAAGAGCTTGATCTGGCCGAAAGCGCCATGCTCGTAGGGCTGCTGCCGGCACCGAGTGCTTACTCGCCGATTAGCGGTAACAAGGAGTACGCCAAAGCTCGCCAGACGACAGTGCTGACGCGCATGGTCAATAACGGCTTTATCAATGAGCAACAAAAGAAAGATGCATTGGCCGAGGAGTTGCAGTATGGTAGCGGTGCATCTGCCAGCAACACTGTCGCTCAACATTTCATCGAGATGGTCATCAACCAGCTAAGCGAAAAATACGGGTACGAAACAGTGATGCGCTCAGGCTACCAAGTCAAGACGACGCTTAACCTCGATGCTCAAGATGCTTTGCAACAAAGTGTCAATGATGGCATGTCACACGTCAATGCGATGGGCGGCAGCAATGCGAGCGGTATTGTGATTGACCCAACTACCGGAGAAATTCGCGCGCTGGTCGGGAGTGCCGACTGGAACAATGATAAATGGGGCAAGGTCAACATGGTGACGACGGCTAGACAGCCAGGCTCGAGTTTTAAGCCGATTTATTATTCGTACGCGTTGGCTGACGGCGTGATTACTCCGGCAACAATTTTGCATGATACGCGTACCGACTTTGGTGGTGGTTATGTACCACTCAATGCAGACAAACGTTTTCGTGGTGATATCTCGGTGCGCAGGGCCATTAGTCAGTCTCTCAATATTCCGAGTGTTGAAGTCATGCAAAAATACACGATTGATAAATCGGTCCAAGCTGCCAACAATCTCGGTATCAGTGCTGTCAAAAAAGATAATAACTATGGTTTGTCGCTAGCACTTGGTTCGGCAGAAGTGCCGCTACAGCAAATGGCGCACGCTTATGCTGCCTTTGCCAACCAGGGTCAACAATATGATCTTTCACTCGTAAATCAAATCGAAGATAAATTCGGCAAAAAGATTTTTAACTTGCAACATATCAGCAAGCAGGTTATCAACAAAGAAGGTGCATTCCTGATCTCGAGTATTCTGAGCGACAATACAGCTCGAGCACCGATTTTTGGCAGCAGCCTGACAGTTGGCGGCCATACCGTTGCGGTGAAAACCGGAACCACAAACGACAGCCGCGATGCTTGGACGATTGGGTACAATCCGCAGTACGTTGTCGGGGTGTGGGTAGGCAATAATGATAATGCCGCGATGCTGAGCGGCGGTTCCGATATGGCTGGGCCGATTTGGCGCGGCACCATGACCAAACTCTTAGCCGATAAGGCCAATGTACAGTTTTCGGTACCTAGCAGTATCGTACAGCGCAATGTTTGCACAAACAACGGCGGACTGGCCGATAAGTCCGGGCCAAATACTTACAATGAGTATTTCATGTCAGGCGCATTGCCGACGAAGAGTTGTAACGCCGCGCCGACGATGATCTCGGTTTGTGACACGGAGACAGGGAAGGTGGTTTCCATCGACGAGTCGACATTTGATAGCAGCAAGCAATCAAAAGACACGGCAAATTGTAAACCTCCGCAGATTCAGGTTTGCGATCTTTCGACCGGTACGGTTGTCACGATTGACCAATCAACCTACGATTCTACTAAATACAGCAAAGACACCGCTAACTGTAAGAAGCAGCAGCAAGTAACGACGGTCGATGCATGTAATCTCACCACGCACAAAATCGAACAGGTTGATCCGGATAACTACGACCAAACGCAGTACACGTTAAACTTCACCAAACAGGGCAATAACTGTACGCCTGCGACAACAACACCATAGTGTGAGATACTATATATATGATTGCACATGTTGTAGGGATCATCGCCGAAAAGTTTGCTGAGGCACTGATTATTGATGTTGCTGGGGTTGGCTATGAAGTGACTGTGGCGGCCGGGGATTACGATGCGGTGAAGCTAGATGACAAGGTAAAATTCTATACTTATCACCACATCCGTGAACAATCACAAGAGCTGTTTGGTTTTAGCTCACTGGCTGCCAAAAAGTTGTTTGAAATGCTGATTACCGTGCAAGGCGTAGGGCCAAAGGCCGCACTGGCGATTCTCAGTCTCGATACCGCTGAGAATGTGCGAAACGCTATCGCCAATGCTGATAGTGCTTACATCGCAAAAGCCAGTGGTGTTGGCAAGAAAACTGCTGAAAGTGTCATTGTGAAGCTGAGTGACAAGGTCGGTATGCCGATTGTTTATAAACAGCAAAGTGGCATACAAACGGAACTAAACACCAGCGATGAAGCCCTTGAAGCGCTGATCGCGTTAGGTTATACATTGCACGATGCCACCAGAGCACTCGAAAATATTGATCCAAAGCTTTCTACTAGTGAGCGTGTACGAGAGGCATTGAAAGCATGAGTAGTGAGTATAATCGTCCCGCTATGAATGTGCCGATTCCGTATGGGCTTAGCGAAGTAGACAAAATGATATGGGGAAAGGCAAGGGGTATACAGAAATATTTTGAAGATCCAGACTTTATCTATCTCGATCTTGACCGAGAATTTAAGCCGGGAGAGTATACACTTAAATGGGCAACTGCACTTGATGCTCTCGATGCAGTTCGAGGATTGCGAGACGTGATAAAACAGAGCAGCTTCAAAAAGGCCAGGATTGGTCTTCGCACCCCGACTCGTCGTCCTAACTTCCTGATGGGCGGTGAAGTTAACTGCTTCAACGGAAGTGTCGAAGACATTTTGGCCGAGGTAGAGGAGAGTAGCGAGCGAGTCATGTTCTTTGAGCTAAGTAATAAAGCACTGCGCCTAGCATGGGGTCAATTTATAGGAGTTGATTTTCATGATATACCAACTAATGAGCTGCAACTTCATGTTAAAAAGCCTCATGTAATTAGTCGTATCGAGGTCGACCAGAGCATTGCACTAACGGGCTACCCCGGATTATGCGCAAATCTTGATGCTACTCTCGATGAATTCTCAATGTATGTGCCGGAGTTACACCGCGTTGAGGATAGCTAGTATGGCATAGAACGAATTACTGACACTAGTCTCCACGATGACTTGGGAGAGCAGTGAATTAAACTAATGGGAAGGATGAAACAAATGCACGAAGGTCCGGTTCGACAAACTTATCGTGAACAAGAATATCTCGGCGATAATATATATAATGTGTTTGCATATACTTACCCTGGTGGGTCATATGAAAAATATGAAGATTATGGCGGGCACTTTGGAGTGCACTGGTCGCCAAGCGATGCCACTAAAAGAAAGGACCTCACGCAGTTGTTGAATGACGTGCCTGGTTTAGATAATGCGCCAAACGGGATGACACTTACATGCATCATCGGCTTATTTGAAACGCATGGTATGGACGTAGGAGATATGAGCCAAATAAATGACGCCAAGTCGGCATTGATGGAGTTTGTAGATGGTACGAGAAGCTATACGATGTCGCTCGATACCGGAGAAGGCAGTTTTTATTGGGAAGTAGATACAAATGGTACGATTGATACCGTAGGCGTCCATACATTTGACAGTGCGCTAGTAGAGGCGATCATGGGTTGGCGTGAGCTTACGGCAAGCGAAGAAATCTTAGCACATGGCAATATGATTGAACAACACTTGCCGCCTACTGATACTGAACTGGAACGATAATGGTGATTGAACGAATTGTTGATACTAGCACACATGACGACGACGCGGAGGAGCAGCGGATCGAAGTTAGTTTGCGTCCGCGAGGCGGGAGGGAGAAGAATAACGTGAAGAAGCCCACAAAACGATACCCGATTATCACAGTTTCCTCGCATATTGTGTATGAGAACCCATGGATACGTGTGCGCGAGGACCAGACGTTGCGTGCAGGCGGTGCAACGGGGATTTACGGCGTTGTTGAAACCAAGGACTCGGTAGCTATCGGCGCACTAAACGATGACGATGAGCTGCTGCTTATTTATGCGTATAGCTACCCGACCGATACGTGGTCTTGGTTTATTCCCATGGGCGGTGGCGAGGGCGAAGAAGTGCTGACGGCTGCCGATAGGGAACTGCGAGAAGAGACAGGATATGCTGCTCGTTACTATGAGCATATAGCTAGTCCGATTGTGTGGTTTGGCATCCTCACAGAGCGTACAGCGGTTGTGATAGCAAGAGAGCTCCATAAAGTAGCGCGTCCGCCAGCCGATGACATCGATATGATACAGAAAAGTAAGTTTATCTCATTTGAGAAAATTTCCGAAATGGTGCGCAATGGGGAAATCTGTGACAATCAAACGCTGGCGACGATCTATCTTGTAGAACAACATCTACGGCCTACTTCGTAGGGCGTAGATGTTGATTAATGATGATATACTGACTGAGATGGCAATTGAACGGATCGTCGACACGAGAATTCGCAATGATGACGCTGATGAGCTGCGAGTTGAGGTGTCTTTGCGTCCGCAAAATTTCAAAGAATATATCGGCCAAGAGCGTCTGAAGAAAAATCTAAAGCTTAGCATCCAAGCAGCCAAAAAACGCGGTGAGCCGATCGACCACGTGTTGCTGTATGGCCCGCCGGGGCTTGGCAAGACAACAATGGCCACGGTGATCGCCAATGAAATGGGTACCAACATACGGGTAACAGCTGGACCGGCGATTGAGCGAGCGGGTGACTTGGCGAGTATTCTGACAAACCTCCAAGACGGCGACATTTTGTTTATTGATGAGATTCATCGCCTGAGTCGGGCAGTCGAGGAAGTGCTCTATGCGGCCATGGAAGATTTCAAACTCGATATTGTGATTGGCAAAGGGCCGGCTGCCCGCAGCGTACGGTTGGATTTGCCGCGTTTTACGATTATCGGTGCGACGACGCGGACAGGCAGCCTGGCGGCACCACTGCGTGATCGATTCGGCCATATTTACCGGTTGGAATTCTATACACCTGAGGAAATTGCCAAAGTTATTACGCGTGCCGCTAAGATCCTGGAAAGCAAGATTGACCAATCAGCTGCGGACTTGCTGAGCACCCGGGCACGACTCACGCCCCGGATTGCCAATCGGCTGTTAAAACGTGTGCGTGATTATGCCGACGTTAATGGCGATGGAATTATCGATACTGTCACGACGAGCAAGGCGCTTGAGTTACTTGAGATTGATGAGTTAGGACTTGATCCGGCCGATCGTCACCTACTTACTAGAGTTATCGAGGCTTACGGCGATAACCCAGTTGGTTTGACGACTATCGCTGCGTTGACTGGTGATGAAACGACCACGATCGAAGATTTTTACGAACCGTATTTGCTCCAAATCGGGTTTATCGAGCGTACTCCACGCGGCCGCAAGGTGACAGCTCGGGCACGGAAGCATCTCAAAACATAACGCCTCGTGGTATACTGTAAGTGGTATGGGCCAGATGAGAGAGAAATGGAATCATCGAGACGTGATCATGGAAGAGAATACTGAACTAAAAAGTGCTGAGCCTCAAGCGCAGCCAGATGAGCCACAAAAGCCGGTAGCATATGATGCCGAGGGACGGCCGTTATATGCTGCTCCGCCAGACCAAGTTCCGGTGGCTGCCCCTCATCAGCAACAGCCGCAAGTCGTCCATATGTCTCGTGCTGTCGAGCCGGTTGAGGTAGAAATCTCCCCTGAGACAAAACAACGTCACGAAGACTCAAAAAAGCATTTCCCTTGGCTAAATCTGAGTGAGCATGAGTACATTATCAGTGCCGTGCGGCGGCATAGCGTGGGTATGTGGGGGCCACTGATTGCGACGGCTTTTTCGGTGGCACTTGTTTTTATCTTTATGATGAACTATCCATACATTGCTGAGGTTGCTAATTTGTCCCTCGCGCATTATGGGCTTGTACTACTCATTGGTATTCTGTTTGTTATTTTGTTTATCATCGGTGGGTACTTGGCAATTTGGGTATACATGAACAATCGCTTTTTCCTGACGAATGAAAGTGTGATCCAAGAAATTCAGTCGAGTATCTTTAACAAGCGTGAACAAACTGTCAGCCTGATGAATATTGAAGATGCTAGCTATACTCAACGTGGTCCGCTTCAGACATTATTGAATTATGGATCGATTCGCCTCAGTACGGAGGGTGAAGAAACAACTTATCGATTTGACTATGTCGAAAACCCCAAGGAACAAATAGCGATTCTTAACAACGCTGTGGAAGCTTTTAAAAATGGCCGGCCTGTCGATATGCCGGCAGATGCCAACGAGAATAACTAGTTACTAATTGCGATTTGTTTTGATAAAATCGGCTTCGCGCTCCATCGTGGCACGTAGTTCATACCCAGTACAGTGGCCATCAATGGTACAGCCATTGCCGCTATATCGATAATCGCTTCCAACTTCACTAAGTTTGATACCGTTTGGATCGGTAAAAAGACCGGGGTCCATGGCGCGCAACGTCTTGCTATCGATACTAGCGGGGTAAAAATGATTCTTCTCGTAGTAAACTTCCTCGAGATTATAATACATCGCGTTAATAGCGATCTTGCGCTGAGAGTCGCGCTGTACGGCGTCAACTCTGGCCTTCTCGTTGAAAAAGAGCCACCCTCCGACAGTCAGTACGACAATGACAACCAAGAGTTCAAGCACCGTAAAACCATGAGTTCGTTTCATATGTATTCATTATAGCAAATAAAGTGGTCCGTCCTTGCATCCTGCTCCTTTTCCTTGCTCAGGCACTCTTTATGGGTGGCTATGCCAGCCCATGACGTTCGGCTGACTCTATTTGCTTGCAGCAAAATAGGGGTCATAGTCCTTCGATGGAAAAAGAAGCAGAATGCAAGGTGTTACGCTTATGATTGCAGTACAGCAGAGGCAGGAGTACGGTATAATAAAGATAATACGAAAGGGGAGTATAATGGCGAAAAAAACAGATTCGAAAGTGTTGGCCGAGAAGCCGACCGCCGATGAGGGAAAGCTAAAAGCGTTGGGCCTCGCGATGGACCAAATCACCAAACAGTTTGGTGATGGGTCAATCATGAAGCTCGGTGAAGCAAAGAAGGTAGATGTCGAACTGCTGCCGAGCGGTTCGCTCTCGCTTGATATCGCACTGGGTGGCGGGTACCCGAAAGGTCGCATCATTGAGATTTACGGCCCAGAAAGTTCTGGCAAAACCACGCTGACGTTGCACGCGATTGCCGAGATTCAAAAGCAAGGTGGCACGGCAGCCTTTATCGATGCCGAGCATGCCCTTGACCCGGCCTATGCCAAAAAATTAGGCGTCGATACCGATAACCTGCTGGTCAGCCAGCCAGATAACGGTGAGCAAGCACTCGAGATCGTCGAGACGCTGGTACGCAGCAACGCTGTTGACCTGGTTGTCGTTGACTCGGTCGCCGCACTCGTGCCGCAGGCGGAAATTGATGGTGATATGGGCGATAGCCACATGGGCCTCCAAGCACGTCTGATGAGCCAAGCTCTTCGCAAACTGACCGGTATCATCAATAAGTCAAAGGCGACGGTTGTGTTCATTAACCAGATTCGTATGAAGATCGGCGTCATGTTTGGTAACCCAGAGACGACGACCGGTGGTAACGCACTGAAATTCTATGCGTCAGTTCGTGCCGACATTCGACGTACCGGGCAAATCAAAGAAGGCGAAGAAATCATCGGTAACCGTACCAAGGTCAAGATCGTCAAGAATAAGATTGCGCCGCCATTCCGCGTTGCCGAATTTGACATCATGTACAACGAAGGCATCAGCAAGACTGGTGACGTCCTCGACCTTGCGGTGCAGCACGGCGTGGTAGGGAAGTCTGGTGCGTGGTTTGACTACACTGACGCCAAAATCGGCCAAGGCCGCGAGCAAACTAAGAAGTATTTGAAAGATAATCCAAAAGTCCTCGCGGAAATCGAGAAAAAAGTTCGCGAAAAAGTTGCTGCTGAGGAAGACTAGTGGCAAAAGAGCAAGCATTTCTAGCAAACGGTCAAGCTGCAAAAGGCATTGCATTCAATCGTGATGAATTTGCTTCACATAGTGAATATTACATGGGGACAGTTCATGTGTGGATATGGAAGCGAGAGGGAAATAATATAGAGGTCATGCTTCAAAAGCGAGCAATGTCAAAAAAAGTTAATCCTGGCCTGTATAGTATCTCAGCAGCGGGTCATCGAGATGCTGGTGAAGATGGCCTCACAACAGCAATACGTGAAAGTAAGGAAGAGATAGATTTGGATATCGATTCATCTCGACTATCCTTTTGCTTTTCTGCGCGTAGAGAAGACCCTAAACGAATCTTTTCCGTTTATACCTATGAAGTACAAGATGACTTTACCCCTACCTTTAATGATGGCGAGGTGGAAACATGCGAGTGGATGAGCCTTAGTGACTTTTTTAAGAGAGCAGCAGATCCTGGCGGCAATAATTTAGCCGATCATGGAAAAGAATATTTTTCACTGCTTGGTGGTTACTTGCAAGACGTATGAAAATTACGAATATCTCGGTTCAGGTTCGAAATCCTGATCGGGTAAACATCAGCATCGACGGAAAATACCGATTCAGTTTGGATATTTCGCAGGTTACTGACCTCGGGGTAAAAGTCGGCAGGGAAGTGAACGAGGATGAGCTGGCGTTGCTCGAAACAGAGAGCCAGTTTGGCAAACTGTACTCTCGCGCCCTCGAGTACTGCCTGTTGCGACCTCGAAGCGTCAAAGAAGTGAAAGATTATCTCTACCGCAAAACGTTGAGCAAAAAAATACTTGTAAAATCCCCTCTCAGAACTCAGAACCCAGAACTCAGAACTATCAAAGAGATTCCCGGCTACTCCCCTACCCTGTCTACACGTGTGTTGGAAAAATTACAACATAAAAGCTACGCCGATGACGAGCAGTTCGCGCGTTGGTGGGTCGAGAACCGGAATCTTACTAAAGGCACTTCCCTACGCAAACTTTTGGCAGAGCTGCGGGCAAAAGGAGTCAGTGGGGCAATCATTGAGGAAGTGATGGCCGAGTCGCAGAGAAGTGACGACGATGAACTCGCGAAAGTGATTGCCAAGAAACGCAGTAAATACGCTGACGACCAGAAACTGATGCAGTACCTTGCCCGTCAGGGGTTCCAGTATGGTGACATTAAGCGGGCGCTGAGCACAGCCGACGCCTGATTATCAATGAACATAAGTAAACGATACTAACTGATAACTGAAAACTGATAATTTATTGACAATTGAAAACTGACAACTGTAAATTGATATTACAAACTGGCAATTAATCTTTGGTCGTGCTTGTTTCCGCTGCTGGCTTGCTCTTACGAAACGGATTGACGTAGCTTCCCACTACTTCGTGAAGTTCGGGCTCGGGAGCTTTTGCTTCAGAATGTACGACAATAGCATCGCGACTGATTTCAATGATTTGAGTCCGATGAATGACGAGCTCAGTGTCATTAAAGCTTTTGAGCAGAGGTCGACGTACAGTCAGCTGCTGAACCGTAAAACTTGTCGTATCGATGGTGAAATCGATCACTCTCCCAAGTTTCGCGCGTTTCTCATTAACCACTGCCATATCGATCAGATGAAATTGCATGTCAGCCAGCTCTTGCAGTTTAATGATGTCGCCCAGAACAACAATCTCATCGATTGAGTCCACAATGAACCCCATATTGCTAAGCTCGCGCACATCGGCAATACGTAAAATATGGCTGGCAGTATCGTCAAGCAGAGGTCCCCTGACGTGATAGGCCTTGATACTGAGGTCTGCTGGATCGATCAACGGGTCGGTGGTGCGTGCTATCTCGCCACCGGTTTGCAGGCTCATCACAGGAGCGTCGTGGAGGTTTGATCCAAGCAATATCATATGACTAGTGTAGCATTAGTTGAATGGGTTGGTACGCTTGTCGCCAGGTACCACTAACGGCGTACTATCCTGGCGCAGGGCATCGACCTTGTCCATTGTCTTGGTGTCGAGTGGCTTGACGGTAGAGGTGGGCTGCAGGGTATTGGTTTCGGCACTCATGGCATTGCTGAGGAGAAGTGTTGCGATTGATAAGCTGCCGATGACGACGATAGCGAATAGCACTACGTGGTAACGGTGGAGGAATCGACTGAAGCCTGTGGTAAGTTGTGATAAAGAAAAACTACGATTCATCGTGGACATATACCTCTATATTTAAAACATCACTTGTGACATTACCCTTCCCGTCACGTGATAACCCAACCTGGGCAACACGCATCCGGAACAATCCCTGCTCAATCGAATGGATGAAGTTAAGCATCTTGTAGTAATCTACTGGACTGTCGAGCGTGACAGTAGCAATGCGCGATTTGATCGAGGCGGGCAATACGGTAGTGGCAGTGGTGGCCCCGGAAGCGCTGGCGCTACTGGCCGCAGTCGCGGCTTTTGGGTCGCTAAACGTAATGTTCTTGACGCGGAGTCCTGCATCATTGGCATATTTTGTGATGTCATCGATGATTTTATCTTGGTAAACGTATAATTTGCTATTTGAGGTTAATTGCGCGGCGCGTTCAACAGTGGCGTGTTTCTGCTCGAGAGTCGTTTTCATATTTTGGAGGTCGCGCAGTTCGTTGCTGCTGGCTTTGGCTTTTTGTGATGTCTCTTGAGCATCGACGGCGTATTGTTTGATGAGGTCGCGACCATAAATGAATGCCGCACCGCCGATCACTACGAGCAGAAGCATGATGATGATCAAGATAATGCGAACAGTGGCGGGAGTGAGATGTGAAGTGTTCATGATTGTGTCAGTAGGTCCTTTGAGTACGTTACATTGTAGGTAACTGTGAAGGGGAAGGTTTTATCGTCGGTTTCGTTGACAGATTGAATGTTAACATCAGTAAATACTCTAGAGTTCTGCAAGCTTGCTTTAATGTCTTTGGCGCGTTGGTATGATGTCGTCTGGACGGTGATAGAAGTAGGTGTTCCAAAGGTCACGGGATCAATCGTCAATTTCTCAATGACCGCGTCGCTTGGCAGGACGGCGGCTATTCGCAAAATAATACCGGTATAGTTCACCTGTTGGCTGAGGATGTATTTGGCATCAGATAGATCAGTCGTGAAGCTGGCTAACTCTTTTTTGGTAGAAGCATACTCTTTGGATTTGTTTTCATTTTCGGTGATAGTTTGTTCATCGCTTGCCTTAGCAGCACTAAGTACCACATAAGCACCACCAATCTCGGCAAGCAGTAAGATAATTACGACTCCTAATAGAAGCGTATAGCGTAAGAGGAGCGAATTGGTGCGCGCAGCGGTTAATTGACGGCGATCGTTTGGAGAAAGGAGGTTAATCATTTCCAGATCTCCTCGTTGGTAACACTAGCGAGACCCGCTACAGTGATATAGCGTGGACGGAACTGTTTATTTGGCTCTTGAAGTGTACCAAAGTTCAGTTTCTGCCATGGACTAGCGACCCGTGCCGGCATGATTAGTTCGTTGGTAAAGAAGTCGCCAATTCCTGGAACATTAGCGCCGCCCCCAACCACCAAGACCTGCTCAATCTTGCGGTTATTGTTGAGACGTTCATTGTAGTAGCGGATCACTTTGCGGATTTCGGTGCTGATACGACCCAGACTAGGTTTCAGTGCTGCGGTAATTTTCGCTTGGCGCGGTCCAGCGCTCAGGCCATTTAATACTTTGAGCTGATGCGCCTTCTCGAGAGTAACACCAAGCTTCTTAGCGATATCAAGGGTAAACGTATTGCCACCGATGCCGACACCACCTGTCACACGGATGGCACCTCTGTCGAGGACGGCAATGTCAGTGCTAGCCGGACCGATATCAACAATGAGCGTGCACAAGTGGCCTTCTTCGGTAGCTTCAACTACCCGAGCGACGGCATTGATGCTAGGAAGTGCCATCACTGGTGTTAACCCGGCAGCACGAACTGCTTTAGTGCAGCTATCTACTAGTGCGGTTGGTACGGCGGCGAGTCCGACAATTGTTTCGTTTTTCTCTTTGTTGCGCTCGAGAATTTCGTAGTCAAGGTAAAGAGAGTTCGAGGGAATCGGAATGTATTGTTCGACCTCAACACCAACGGCACTTTCGAGGTGTTTCTCTTCGGCGGTAGGAATCGAAAACGTGCGAATGTAAGTACGGCCAGTTGGGAGGCCCACGATGACATGGTCAGAGTGGAGGTCGCCAATCAGGTTTTTTTGTAGCAAGGACTGAATGCTATCGGTTAGATAAGTGTCCTCAGGGTTGTCCATCGAGGCCTGGACTTGCTGCGGGTTGAGGTCTAGGGAGCCATACCCAAGTACCAGCCATTTTTTGGGATCAATAGCCATCACCTTGACACCAGTTTGACTGATATCAAGCCCGATCAGTGGTTTATCTTTATAGAATAATTTTGTCATTGATGCCCACTATAGAATAGTCTTTTCTAGTATAGCATGAGCAGGTTAAAACTAGCGATAGCTTATTTAATTTGTTGGGCCAGTCCGGCGATTGGTCCCATGACGCTGGCAGCGATCAATCCAACCATTGCGCCCATCCCAAGGATCATGACCGGTTCGATGATGGAGCTAAGTCCATCAATGGCAGTGTCGACTTCTTCTTCGTAGAAATCGGCAACCTTAACGAGCACGGTGTCGGTTTGACCGGTTTCCTCACCCACAGAAATCATCTGAGCCACAATGGGTGGGAAGAGGGGATTTTTCTCGATGACGGAAGACAAGTTTTTTCCGTTTTTTACTTGCTCGGCCGCATCGAGAAGTACGTTTTCGTAAACGACATTACCGACAGCGTGAGCGGTCACGCTGAGGGCCTCGAGCACAGCAACGCCAGCGCCCATCAGTGCCGAGAATGTGCGAGCAAAGCGGGCAACGGCGACTTTTTGGATAATGCCCTTAATAGCAGGCACTTTGAGTACGAAATGGTGAAAGAGTGCCTTGCCGTGTGGTGTCTTGAGGAAGCGAAGCAGAAGGACAACACCACCAACTATGACCGGAATCAAAATAAACCAAAAGTGTAACAGAAAGTCGCTAATGGCCAACATCGCGAGGGTGAGCGGTGGCAGCTGCGCGTCTGGACCACCTAGGTCTTTCACGATCTTGCCAATTTGCGGGATGACAAACATCATCAGGCCAAAGAATGCCAAAATGGTGATGACGACAAGCACCATAGGGTAGGCCATGGCACTCTTGATCTTTTTACGCATACTGGCATTTTTCTCCTGCTGCATAGCCAGGCGCTTTAAAATATCATCGAGGATACCGGCTGCTTCACCGGCTCGCACCATGTTGACGTAGACGTCGCTAAAGGTGTTAGGATATTTGGCAAGAGTATCAGCCAGCGTCGCACCGGCCTCGACGTCTTTGACGATACCCGATGTCACTTTCTGGAGAGCTTTGCTACTGGTGTGGTCATGCAGGGAACTGAGGGCGCGCATGAGTGGTACACCGGCACTGACCATGGCGCTGAGCTGGCGGGTAAACATCACTAAATCATCGCTCTTGACGCGGTTGCCGCCCATGAAATCGCCGAAGGTGAACGAACCTTTTTTGCTGGTACTGCTTTCTTTAACGCTGATCGGGCGCAAGCCTTGCTTGGTTAGAGCGGCGAGCGCCGAAGGGCGATCGGTTGACTCAAAGGATCCAGTAGTGGATTTTCCGTCTTGGGTGACTGCAATGTAAAGAAATTGTGGCATTGATGATTACTCCCTTGTGACCCTAAGGACTTCACCTAGCGTCGTATTGCCGCGCAGCATTTTTACGAGTCCATCTGATTGCATGGTCATCATTCCCTCTGTGATGGCTTGGTCTTGAATTTGGTTGCTCGTTGCATTGGCGACAATCATGCGCTGGATCGGGATCGTATTGCTCAAAACTTCGTAGACACCGACACGACCTTTATATCCTGTATGATTACACTCGTCGCAGCCTTCGGGGTTATGGTGCCACAGATTCGTGATAGTTGTGTCATTTGTTGCAAGCTGTGTATCCCCACCTATGCCTTGAGATTGCGCTTGTTTTTCAAGTTCATGGATTTTTGTGAACGTTTCACCTTGGCGTAAATTGAAGAGTTTGACCAGTTCATTGATTTCTTCTTGGCCGGGAACATACTGCTGACGGCAAATCATACAAAGACGCCGCACAAGACGCTGCCCAACCACTGCCTTGACAGTACTGGCGATCAAAAACGGCTCGATGCCCATATCGAGTAAACGCGGCAAACAGGTGGCAGCGTTATTGGTGTGAAGCGTACTAAAAACAAGGTGGCCAGTCAGGGCAGCCTGAATACCCAGATTAGCCGTTTCGCTATCACGAATCTCTCCTACCATGATGATGTTCGGGTCTTGGCGTAGCAGGGCGCGGAGGCCATTGGCAAACGTCATGCCGGCTTTTGGATTCGTTTGCGTTTGGTTGACACCAGATATCTTGTATTCGACCGGGTCCTCGACAGTACTGATATTGACATCAGGTTTATTTAACATAGTTAGCACACTAAAGAGGCTTGTTGACTTACCGCTTCCGGTCGGACCTGTGATCAGAATCATGCCGTTCGGCTCGGCGATCGCAGCAGTGATTACTTCAAGGGAATGGCCCCAATAGCCAAGCTCTTGCAACGTCACCGCTTGGTTGGATTCGTCGAGGATACGCATGACGACTTTCTCGCCGTCGCTAATTGGTAGTGTGCTGACACGCAGTGCATACTGCTTGCCGGCAACTTTGATCTTGAAACGACCATCCTGGGGCACGCGATGCTCATCAATCTTGAGATTTGACAAAATTTTGATGCGACTAACAAGCGCACCGAGCACGTTGCGTGGAAGCTGATTCACTTCCTTGAGTACGCCATCTACACGGTAGCGGACTTGGACGTAATTTTCGCGCGGCTCGATATGGATATCTGAAGCTTGCGAACGAATCGCGTATTCGAGCAACAAATTAACGGTTTGAGCGATAGGTGATTCCTCAGCGACATCAGCTTCAGAGACTTGCTGGTTTGATCCGTCGTCTTCACGCTGGACATCGATCACCTCACTTAATTCTTTGGTCACATCTCCACGATAATTCTCGAGGCACGCTAAGATATTTTCGTGTGGTGCGATGTAAATGCGCGTATTGGTCCCGATCTGCTTCTCGATGAAACTCACTGCTTGGACGTCGTCGGGATCATCCATTGCTAAATGGACTAAGCCATCGTCATCTACTTTGAAAACAATGGCATTGTATTGGCGAGCAATACGTTCAGGGATCTTAGCCAGGATTTCGCTGGGGATATCGCGCGGATCAATTTCGATAAAAGGAATTTCAGAATAGTCTGCAAATAGTTTCGTCAGGTCATGTTCATTAATGAGCTTTGACTCAATCACTTGCTCCTGGAGCGGGCGCGAGGCATGCGAAGCCTCCTCGATGAGAGGTTGAAGCTGCTCATGGGTAGCCACACCGTTGCGCTCAAGCAGCTTGATGATGGTGTCATCAGAAATACGCATACCGCTTATGCCCTATTGTATGCTAGTTGGCTGATTTTGTCGAAGTTTTTGCCATAGGTTGTAACAGGGGTAGTGGTTTTGTTATACTAAATAATAATGGAGATTTTCCTACAAGATAAAGCAGCAACAGATACTTTTGGTAAGCATCTTGGCAGCATACTTCATGGCGGCGAAGTGCTGGAGTTGGTGGGTGATATCGGTGCTGGCAAAACGGCGCTCACTAAAGCAATTGCGGTAGGCATGGGTGTCAGCGAAGAGGTCCAGAGCCCCACGTTTACGTTGTCACGCGTGTACGAGGCTCCGCATAATCTATGGCTAGCGCATTACGATTTTTACCGCCTTGATGAAGCGGGAATTTTGACTGCTGAGCTTGACGAATCTGTGCATGACCCCCATATTGTGACGGTTATTGAGTGGGCGGGAATTGTTCAAGGTGTCTTGCCAGCTGATCGTGTGACAGTTCACATCACTCCCCAGACTGAAGCATCGAGGCGCATGACCCTCCACGCTGGCGGTCTTACGAGTCGGCGTGTATTACGGGAGCTAAGCAAATGATTATTCTTTGGAACAGCGCAGCCATGACGGTTGAGTGCGAAGTCGTTGATGGTGAGAAGACTGTGCATAATGAATGGCAGGCCGATCGCACTTTGGCGCGCGATATGCTAGCATACTTGCGCGACCAGTTAGCGGCCCAGGGCAAAACAATCCATGATATCACGGGTATCGGTGTATTTCGCGGGCCCGGTAGCTTTACGGGACTACGTATCGGGATGACTGTACTCAATACTCTCGCAGATAGCTTAGGAGTTCCGATTGTTGGTGTAGCAGGTGAGGACTGGCGTCGTAAAGCTCGGGAGCGTCTAGCGGACGGCGAGAATGATCACGTCGTATTGCCTGAGTATGACGCGCCAGCACGTGTGACGACGCCTCGCAAATAGTCGGCTTGTGTATTTTTACCGTCTCCCGTATGATGAAGCTAATGGTAATCACAAATTGCCACATTTCTCGCATTCGTCGCCATGGTTTCACGCTGGTAGAACTATTGGTAGTGGTGGTAGTGATTTCAATTTTGGCGTCTATCACGATCGTTTCCTATAATGGTATCCAACAGCGGGCGCGCAACGCACAGCGTGTACAAGATATCAATAGCATCGTAAAAGCAGTACAGCTTTTTTATGCCGATAACGGTAGTTTTCCGGTAAGTTCGTGTAGTGCTTCATGCAAGATCAATGCGTCATGGAGTAGTACGTCAGACGGTAGCTGGGCTAACCTTGAAGCTCAGTTAGTGCCAAAGTATCTTTCTGTGCTCCCTAAGGATCCGTTGGCTAAGGTTTCCACTGGACCGGCAATTTTTGCAGGTGCGAACAATTATAGTTATGATTTTGTATCTGGTACCGTTTGGTGTGGAGCCGTGGGAAGGCAAAGCTTTATGTTGGCGTATCGGCTAGAGGCTGCGACGCAAACACGAACAATTGAAGGCGACTGTTCAAGCGGTACTCAGCCGACGGACTATGGTCCGGCATCAGAGTATTATAGTATCGTGAAGTAGTCTCTTGCTGAGGCACCTGGCGAAGCGCTACAATATAACATAGTCTATTGTGAGATTTGTTTAATACTAGACTATTTTCTGATACCAACTAGTGATGATAATGGCCAATGTCGCTCAGCATGTCGATAGTTTCGCAGTTTGCGGCAGGTCAGTAGAAAGGAAACAATATGGAGATAGGAATTATCGCCGCGGTTGTAGGTGCAGTACTTGGATTTGGTGGGAAATTCGCCTACGATAAACAACGGGTAGCCAATAGTAAGCATTCAGCCGAAAAGGTGGTCGCCAGGGCCGAAACAAAGGCCAGCGAAATTATCCTTAAAGCAAAAGACGAAGCACTCAAAATCGAGCAAGAGCGTCGCAAAGAAATGCAAAAGACGGAAAATCGTCTTGCCGACCGTGAGCAAAATCTCGATAAAAAGTTGGATGAACTCGACAAGCGTGCTGAAAAACTGCGCAAAGAAGAAGATGAGGTCGAGATCCTCAAGGGTGAAATTCGCGAGATCCGGAGTAAGCAACAAGACAAACTCGAGAAAATTGCCGGGCTGAAGAAAAAAGATGCAGCCGACAAGCTCCTCGCGATGACCGAGCGTGATATCAAAGATGATCTCACCGGCCTGGTTGCCAAGTTACAAAAAGAAGCGACCGATGACGCCGAAGATCGAGCACAATTAGTTATCTTGACGGCAATGGAACGTATGGCGAGTGAAGTGACTGCCGAGCGTACCGTGACCGCAGTCAAGCTGACTGACGACGAGATGAAGGGTCGTATTATCGGCAAGGAAGGTCGCAATATCCAGGCAATGCAGCGCGCGACCGGTGTCGATTTCCTGGTTGATGACACCCCAGGTATGGTTGTACTATCGAGCTTTGATCCGATTCGCCGCCAGGTAGCGCGTATGGGCCTCGAGATGCTGATGAAGGACGGCCGTATTCACCCAGGTCGTATCGAGGAAGTCTTTGCGAAGGCCGAGAAGCAAATTGAGAAAGAAGTCGTGCGCGCCGGTGAGGATGCGGCACGTGAAGTTGGTGTCACCGGTATTCCGAAAGAACTCCTACAACTACTCGGTGAACTAAAATATCGTACCAGCTACGGCCAAAATGTCTTGATGCATTCTACTGAAATGGCTCATATGGCAGGGTTGATTGCCGAAGAAATCGGAGCTAATGTCCGTGTTACCAAGATTGCGACGCTGCTACACGATATTGGTAAGGCGGTGACCCACAAAGTTGAAGGTAAACACCACCATATCGGCGCCGAACTGGCCCGTAAAGCTGGTATGAGTGATGACATCGTGCATGCTATCGAGGCACACCACGATGATATCGAGGCCACGACGCCAGAAGCATTGATTGTCCGTGTCTGTGATGCCATTAGTGCAGCCCGCCCCGGTGCTCGTAACATCAGTGCCGAGAATTTCGCAGAGCGTATGCGCGATCTCGAAAATATTGCCGTTTCATTTAAAGGAATCGATAAAGCCTATGCTATCAGTGCCGGCCGCGAAGTGCGCGTGATTGTGCG
This sequence comes from Saccharimonas sp. (SeqCode), assembly GCA_039809225.1. Lineage (GTDB taxonomy): Bacteria > Patescibacteriota > Saccharimonadia > Saccharimonadales > Saccharimonadaceae > Saccharimonas. The sequence continues at coordinate 5,975 of JBDHUN010000003.1, read as the reverse complement.
CCCGGAAAGCATTGATGATTTGTCGGCGATCAAATTAGCGCGCGATATCGCAACTAAGATCGAAAGCACGATGCAGTATCCTGGTACGATCAAGGTCAATGTCATTCGTGAAACTCGCGCAATTGAATTCGCCAAATAATGCGCCCGTTTAGCAAACAACAAACGAGGAATTGGTTGGCGGGCCAGGAGCAGCGTGTCTCAAGTGCCAGTGTGGCAATTCGGACGGCAGACGACAAGGTGCTCGTCGTCAAGGCCGGGTACAAACGCTATTGGTCGTTTCCCGGTGGGGTGATTGATGCCGGTGAGACACCGGCAGCCGCCGCAGTGCGTGAAGTCCGCGAAGAAACCGGTATTGAGCTCAGCACCGACCAGTTGACGTTTTGTATGGTAGTCGATCGTGTCAGTGATATTGCTCAGACATACCAATTTATATTTGAAGCTGTCGTTGATGCCGCCACACTAGCAGCGCACAGCAAAGATGACCGGGAAATCGAGTTGATTGATATCGTCCATCGTGAGTCGATCGCCCACGCAAAACGGTATTATTCGGCCTCAACAAAATTGTGGGCGGCTGGCGAGTTCGGCTATCACGAACAGGTGTTTGAACTTAGTGCGCCGCAATCTGAAATTTAATTGCTCGTCTGAGATGTTGTTAGCGCAACTTTGCCGAGCGGTTTCGCCACGACAACGACGCGTCCGGCCTCTGATCCTCCGAGTTCACAACTGTACAGCGTCAATTTAGCTTCTTCTGACGGAGCTTCAATTTCTATTTGCGTCGGTTTGACATCAAAGATTTTCGTAATTTCGTATCCATAGCGCACGCCCTGATAATCGGCGACGATCTTGTCGCCGACAACAAGTTTATCGATGTTATAAAACGGCGATTTTTCAATCGTTCCCTGTGGCGTCGGCTGGATACTGAATCGGTGTGCCGCGATGATGAAATTGCCGCCATTGGCAGGGTTGCCGCGCTCTGGGTGTCTCCACTCGGCGCCGCGGTCCAGTGAGGCGGGGCCTTTACCGTAGGGTATGTTTACACCGAGCTTCGGAATAACAATACGATCCTCGTTTTTTGCGGGTGCAGGTAAGGCTTTGACGTCGATCGGTTTCATTGCAATGAGGGGCGCAACAGTAGGTGACACTGCCAGCAATAGGAGGTAAAGGCCTCCGCCAATAAGACAGCATGCCATGATGCCTATGAGCATCGAGGTAACGCTGCGTTTTCTCGTAGTCTTTATTTTTAGCAAATCACATCTCTCCGAAATGGTAATAGTGGTTACACACTATAGCAGCATAAGCATTGTTTGTCTACCACATGTCGGCTGGCGGCAGTTTGCCCCGCCACTGAATAGCACGTTGTATGAGAAAATAGAGGGCCGAACATACCGCGCAAAAACCACCGACAGTAGCGACAACTTGGCGGTCAAGCCCTGTTTCAGCCGAAGCAAATACGAGAGCGAGGAGGGGAATAAGGACAAGGCTGGCCTTGACCCACCATGTGAGACGGTAGCTGAGTAGCCGCTGTTGCATCTTGGTGGTATGTTTTTTGGCAATGAGCGGCGTGATCGCTGACGCCGTATGATGAGTAACGATTGAGCCTTTCCTGCCGATAGTGGCGGGTAAGCGAATCAGCGCATAGATAGTAAGCCCAATGATACATAGAGTAAAGATGACAGCAATTATCATCACGATAGGTGTAAATCCACCATATTCGATAGAAGGCGGTGGCGGAGTCTCGCTTGGCTTGGGCAAGAGAAACGATAGCCTGTCGTGTGAGATAAGAGGGTAGCCAACAATCACGAACGCCCACAACCACTGGATCATGGCCGAAAAGTAACCGAGAGCACCAAAACTATTGGCAATCATGACATGTGTTCGATTGACGGTCATGGCTATATGATATCACTTCTTTGTGGTAGCGAGTGGATTATATGCGGCTAAGGAAGTAATATGAGTCACCTTATAGTAAATACTATGAATTAACATCTTAGTCATTGGAATGCGAGCCCAGGGTTGGGTCTTCCCATATAAACTGAACGGGCCTAAATGCTCCATCTGCCTCATTTATTAATATACTGGCATTGTAACGATTACTTGACGAAATTTGAGTAAGAACTATCCATCAAGATTTTCCGAAGCACTCTACTTCAGAGGGTTCCCCTCCTCGAACATGTATATCTGCGCACATAGCAGAGAGAGCAGCTAACTCACATTGGCGCTTTGCTTCAGTAATAGCAACAACGGTAACACGATCATTGACTATGCGTCCGCGCATAATAGCTGCAAGACACATTATAATTAGCGCAATCACTATGAGTATGGATATGGATATCATTCTTATTGCCCACCTCAAAGACTTTTTTGTCCTCATTGTGGCTAAAAGTATATACATGGCATTGTTGATTGTCAAAAAGGATTTCTTGAGGAAATTTATTATGGTTGAGAGAATCGAACATTCCTCAAATTATGTGTAATATCTTACATGAGTATACGTGCGAAGATAACTAAGCAGCTGAACGTACATACGGCTGGCTAACGTAAGCGACGAAAACGACGAAAGATGGATGTAAGGTCGTTTGTTAGCCTGCTTGCTCATTTTTTATGCTACAATAGCAGTAGACTTATTTGCGTAGGGGAGAGATGGAGTTGGTTGACATTTATACTTATATATGTTAGTATAAGCACCATAAGAAACGCGAGATTACTATGAAAGAATTATTCACTAAATGGTTTGGAAGATGGCTTGTAGATCCTGAGGTCTTAAGTGCCTATAGGACGAAGATTCCTAATAGTATTACTATTAATTTTGAGAAATCAGACGGTAAAATACTTATTTCTGTCGCGAGCATAGAAGGACACCCCGTTCCTGATAAGGCTCTCTTAGTTACAGAAGCTAATTCAGAAGAAGAGGTGATTGCGATGGTTAATGATTTAATTATGGGTTATCGAGAAGTACCCCTTGCGTACCGTCCCTGGTTCGAAGAGGCTCTTGAGCTTCAGGGAAGCTTCAATAAGAAAAGCGCCACTCTAGTAAAGGCTTAAGCGGTAAGTTTCTGTGGTCTTCTTTCAGCAGTCTAGCTATAAGAAGATTGTAAAGTTTCTAGAAAAGAAAGGCTTTACTATAAGCCAAGGTGGTTTGCATGCGTATGCTCGTAATGAAGATGGTGTTTTATACCAGTCCCTAGGCATAACAAGATATCTAGCGGTGTAGTAAAGAGCATCACGAAAAAACTTATCGAAGAGTGTGGTATTGACGAAAGCGAAATAAAGAAAGCTTTTAAGTAGTATCATAGACATATCTAAATATCTTCGACGAGGGGCGAAATCACCCCGTATAGGTGTAAAAAGTGTGATTTTGCGAGTGGAGAATGGGAAAAGATAAAAAGACTCACGCGCGCTCCGCGGGCGCGAAACTGCACGCGGCAAGGAAAGGACATCGCTTCGCTCCTCCGCTCAAAAGGGACACGTGCAAGCACGAGTTTCCTTTTTCACTCCACAAAACCTGCGACTAGCGTCTTTGTAGAAGCAAATCCGCGTCGAAGGTTTGAGGCTATCAGTCTGCGCAAAATTAATAGACCGACGTAAAGCCGGTCAATTAATTTTGGTCGAGAAGAACGGCCTTTCCTCGAACTATTTGAATATATCGTTGAGTGTCCCAAATTGGCATTAGATGTTCTGGATCAGCTAAAAAGTCTACTATATCAATTTCGTTAGATCTGCCTTCGTTCGCTCCGCATGCCCATGAAGCAAAAGCAAAAGTCGCTTGCAATCGTTACGTATGTACACTCCATGCTCAATAGAAGCACGCAATTGTCTCTGATCGTGTGTGTACGGAAAAGCGCGATATACGATGGCTATTTGTACGATGTGATAATAAGGATAAGTAGTAGGGGGATCGGGGTTTGTGTCAGTGTTTTTGTTTCTTGATTTTATAACAAGGGATTAGTCGAAAAGCAGGCCACGAAAACTGATGATCCCACCCACCCCTCGGTTCCATCAGCCCGGATCCTAACCTGACGTTACCAATGCTACTCGCTCCGTATATATAGAAAAAATCCAGCGGACCGAAAGAAGCGCTTTTTACATCTGTTGCGGTATAATAAAAAAGTCGAGGCACCAAGTAAGTAATTTAGTACAAACCCAAGTTTGTGCGTATTAAGCCATTTAAAGGGCAGCTACGCACAAAAGAGCAGGCTTAATTGCTTGCTTGGGGCCTCGACAGTCCAGCGTGGCTGTCCTTTTTGTTAGCCGCGTTTCTAAAACGAAAGGGGTTAACATGGACTATAGCAATACCGCTCAGCAGTTGCAGAACCAGCAGGCGATAAATACGGTACTTTTCATTGTGATGATTGCATTAGCAGTCTTCGCTATTATTAATGTAGTAAGAGTGAGTAAACGAAATAAAATGCTGAAAGCATTGGAAAAAGATGTTAGCTGGCGTCGGCTCAAAGTTAGCTACCTACTTTTTTCAGTGATTGTGCTTTTTCTAGTAATTGGGGGAACGTATGATAATGATATGCAGGCACCCCTTCAGACTTACGCCGACTTTCAGCTGGAGCGAGCAGTCGATCGATCCAACACGGCAGCTTTAAGTATATTTGTTATTCTCGTTCTCTGGTCATGTTACTATTTAGTGCTGCCACACCTACTTAGACTAATTCGTGGTGGGAAGCGCTATCTGAGTGACGGCGAGAGTTAAATTTCATAAAGTTTACGCTCGGCATTAATACTAAATTAGCTATAATGGATGCATGTACATATCCTCTGTTAACGTATTGAATTTTCGTGGTATAGCCTCGGCAACTGTAAGTTTTCACGAAGGGTTTAATCTAATAATAGGCCCGAATGACAGCGGTAAAACAACTTTTGTTGACGCTATTCGGATAGCATTGGGTACTAGAACCGACGATAGGCTCAGCATACTTGACACTGATATACAAGACTCAGGCCCCCTCCCGAGAATTGACCTAACGATAAAATTTAGTGACGAAAAAGTAGAGTCAAGGTGGTTCGCAGAGTTTCTTACGCCTGCTGAAGACGGGGAGGTTGAACTCAACATCTATTGCGTAACCGAGCTTAGTAGTGCGGGGTTTTATTTTCAACGTAGACTGGCTGGTCCTAGTCTCGAAACTGCAAAAGAACTCAATGCATCAGTACTTGAACATCTCAGAACAACATACTTGAAACCTGTCCGCGATGCTTCACAGGACTTAGGATCCTCCCAGTATTCCAGATTAGCAAGGATACTTAAGGCTCACTCAAAAGTCGAAGACAATAAAAGTATGTTATTTGATGAATACCATCGCGCCGCTGCTGCTATAAATAAAATATTTGGTGTTTCTGATGAGGGTACGGAAGGGGTGCTTTATAAACCTACTACTAAGGTAGTCCAGAAGCACTATGAGAGCTTTAGTGAGAAAGCAGTTACGGACAAGACAAAAATTGGTTTCAAAAAACCCACAGCCGAAACTGATCGGTTTTTGCAGTCAATCCTTCAGAAGCTTGATATATGGACTGACGGTCACCTTCCCGGATTAGGAACCGCCAACACTCTTTACATGGCAGCGGAGTTGATGTTGCTTGATGACATCAAAAAGGACAACTTGAAACTCGCGCTTATTGAAGAGCTGGAAGCTCATATTCATCCAACAAGACAGCTGAAAATTGCCCAATCTCTTCAGAAGTTATGTGACGAAGATGGTATACAAATCATTGCCACCTCACATAGTCCGAACCTTGCATCTCGTGCGAGAATTGAAAATCTACTTATGTCCAACCAAGGAAATTTATACTCCTTCGACGAAGGTTCGACTGCTCTGAACGAAGGTGAGGGCGACTATAAGTATCTTGAAAGATTTCTTGATGTCACGAAATCCAGTATGTTTTTCGCAAGGGGATTGTCAGGCTCCCACTATACTGAACACACCCCTCACATAATCTAGCTAGCAAAAGAGGTACATATTTCGTAAGATTGT
>JBDHUN010000002.1:0-98018 GCA_039809225.1 Saccharimonas sp. (SeqCode) | reverse complement strand
AACACGGTGGTTCTTTGACATGAGAGGAGGAGTCTTCTGTGACTCTTCTTGAACGCTGGCGAGACCAGCTGAACAACTACGCGGACAAGCATCGGGGAACGCAGGCCTTCGGGCCCAACCACCCGGCCGTCAGGGCCGCGAAGCGTTACTGCGAGCGGACCGGCGCGCAGTGGGAGATCGGTGTCGGTGGACGCTGCGAACTCGGCAAGCGTGCCCTCAAGCAATGGGGGCACGAGATCTGGGCGAACATTCGTGCCCGCTGGGTTCTTATCACCCTGCCGGTCGTCCTCCTCATCATCTGGGGGTTCTCGATGAATGCCGGTAAGACGCTCGATGTCATTGCGACCATCCTCGGGATGGTTTACATCGTGCTCGGCATCTTCATGGGGATCTTCTTTGAGGATACACAGTACGAGGGTGAATTGCTCGGTGACACACTCGGCGAACGGCGGGTAGCCCTGGGGGCGGTTATCACGACTATCCCCGTGAGCGGCCCGGCGTTCATCCTGGCACGACTGTTTCGCTGGGAAAAATTCCAGATAATTGCTAAGCATGTGGGTATTCTTTTACTGGCAATAGCTGCCGTAGCTGCCCTGATTCGTATCATATTGGCCGTTGGCTGGAGTGACTTCCTGATTGGACTTGCGATTGTGGCCGGCATCATTGTCGCCGCCAGCGGTCTCGTCTTGGGCTTCTTCAGTCTTTCGAGTCTGGTAAACAAGCGGCAAAATGCCCGCGCAGCTCGTGAGCACGCGTTGCTCCTTAACGATTCGGTGGTGCAAGCACGGGCGCGTGCTTCGATCGAGGAGGCACTCCGTGCGTACTACCTGGCGAACACGAGTCATGGTCGCTCTGTCGACGGTGATGAGGTGTCGTACGAAGAGTGGGTTACCAGGCTCGAACAGATGCTCGCCAAGCGCGAGCTTGGCTGGACTGATGTCTTGGCTGCGGAGTACCTGTATACCAGCTATGACTGGCTGTGGAGTGACCCAGATTACACTTGGGGCTTCCATCGGTTCGTCGAGGGAATTCAGGAGGTGCAGCGCGCCAAGCTCATCGAGCAGGCGGCCGCTCGCGAGCGGCGCCGTGCTCCTGTGCGCAACGCACTCGGGTTCGTGGCGGCCACGCTCTTCCTAATGAAGAGCAAGGTTTGTCCGGGTGTCATCCTGCCTAAGATGGATGACGTGACCTGAGGTTTCTCATTCATGGCAAGCGGTGTGTGCTCGTGCTTCTCCGGAAGCATGGCGCACACCGCTGTTTTTATAGTGTGTGGCTAAGGGCCCATAGTTCTCGTGGTTTTGTATGGTATAATAAGACTAATGATTCTGTTAGATAGGGTAACGAAATCATATGGAAAAGATGCTGCCCCTGCGCTCAACCGGGTGAGTTTGCATATTGAGCCAAATGAGTTTGTTATCCTGGTGGGTACTTCTGGTGCTGGTAAATCGACTCTCCTTAAACTCCTTACACGCGAAGAGAAGCCAACCAGTGGCAAGATTGTTGTCGGCGGTATCGACTACGACACCCTCAAAGACAAGCATATCCCGCTGCTTCGGCGCAAGATCGGGGTCGTCTTTCAGGATTTCAAGCTCTTACCGCAGCGTACGGTGTTTGAGAATATCGCCTTTGCTCTTGAGATTGCCGGTATGACCAATCGCGAAATTAAGAATACAGTGCCAAAAGTAATCGAGCTTGTCGGGTTGACTGGCAAAGAAAAAAATTTCCCGCACCAGTTGTCAGGTGGTGAACGCCAACGTGTAGCGATTGCACGTGCCGTAGTGCGCCAACCAAAAATTTTAATTGCCGACGAGCCGACAGGAAACCTTGATCCGAAGCATAGCTGGGATATTGTACGCCTACTCGAAAAGATTAATAAATATGGGACGACCGTACTATTGACGACTCACAATGTTGAAATTGTGAATAAGCTGAAACGACGCGTGATTACCATCGACCACGGTAAGATTACCTCTGATCAAGCACAAGGGAGTTACCGACAATAATGGCTAAGAAAGCGAACAACGCACGAGCACTTGCCGGACAGAAACGCCACCGTCGCCAATGGCTGACGTTTGTACGAATGTGCCGTTATGGCGTCAATAACTTTACGCGTAATGCCTGGCTCACTGTCGCGGCGACCGCAGTAATGACGATCACTCTGCTGATTATATTTGTTACCGTTGTGGCGCAGAATGTCTTGGCAGATACGGCCACCCAGGTAGGCAAGCGGATTGATCGTTCAATTTACCTCAAGACCGGTACGACCGAACAACAAGCCTCAAGGATTTTATCTGATATTCGGGGTTTGTCAAATGTTGAATCAGTCATATTTGTGAGCACTGAGCAGGGCAAAGAGGAATTTGCTCAAAAGAATAAAACCAGCATTGGTACGCTTGATGCACTCAGTCAAGCCATCAATAAGATCCCGGCCACAATTCGTATCACCCTCAAAAATGTCAACGACACAACCGAACTGGTGAATTACGTCAAAAATAGTAACGAACTGAAACAATACATTGATCCTAATCGTCAACCGACCTTTATGAGTGAACGAAAGTCGGCAACTGATACGATTGCAGCCTGGACTCGTACGGCCCAGCAACTGGGTATCGGCGCCAGCATCCTCTTTACTAGTATCTCGATGCTGATTATTTTCAATACTATTCGCATGGCAATCTTTAACCGTAAAGAAGAAATTCAGATGATGAAGCTCATCGGTGCTGACCGTAGTTTCATTCGCGGACCGTTTGTCGTTGAGGCGATCGTTTATGGATTCATTGCCGCAATTCTCGCGACTATTATCGGGATCGCGCTCCTTTATTCGATGCAAGATAAAATGGCCAGTTGGGGCATTACAGTTGCACCAACAATTGATTTTGTAATAAATTACATCGGTTTTGTGCTGCTAGCGATGATCGTTCTCGGTGCACTTGTCGGAACTATTTCGTCGTTGCTTGCCACACGCCGATACCTCAAAATCTAATATTTTGAGGCAAATGGGGGTTGACAATTGAATTACGCTTATGGTAAACTGCAACTAATGAAACTACTGTCCACCACACCGGTTTCGTTGCCTTCTCGAGGGCTAGTCACCAAGTCTACCTTGGTAGCTGCTGCTGTGGTGATGGCACTGAGCGGCCCGCTGACATTTGGGCAGTATGCCTTTGCCGATAAATATGACGATCAAATCAATGCTTTTCAGGCTGAGATTGCCACGTATCAACAAAAAGCCGCCGAATTAGGGGCGCAAGCCAATACACTCCAGAACGAAATCAGTAACCTAAATGCTCAAAAAGCCACGATCCAGGCGCAGCTCGACCTGAGCCAGGCCAAATATGATAGGCTCGTGGTTCGGATTGCCGAAACCGAGAAGAAAATTGCCGACAACAAAGAAGCATTGGGGCAAATCATCGCCGATATGTATGTCGATGGTTCGATTACCCCACTTGAAATGCTAGCTAGCGCCGATAACATCGGTGACTATGTTGATCAACAGGAGTACCGCTCCTCAATTCAGACCAATCTCAGCAATACGATTGAAGAGATCAAGACTCTGAAGAAGCAGCTTGAGCAGCAAAAGAAAGATGTCGAACGCGTGCTGTCCGACCAAAAGTCGCAGCGCGATGCACTAGCGGCCAAAGAAGCTGAGCAGGCTAAGTTACTTGCCGACACTCAAGGACAAGAAGCTGCCTATCAACAACTTTCGAACGAACGCAACGCGCAAATCTCTAACTTGCGTGCCCAGCAAGCCGCCGAGATGGCTGCCGCCGCTGCTGCCAGTGGTGCTGGCAATATCGGAAACGGCTCAGTCGGCGGCGGTGGCTACCCCGGTGTGTGGGCGTATGCCGAACAAGATACCCTTGTTGATAACTGGGGACTTTATAACCGAGAATGCGTCAGTTACACAGCCTGGAAAGTTGCCAGTACTGGTCGATACGTCCCGCACTTCGGTGGCTACGGTAATGCTAACCAATGGCCGTCAACAGCCGCTGCGTATGGTATCTCTAGTGGCTCAACACCGGTAGCCGGCTCGGTCGCTATCTGGTATGTGGGGGCTTACGGCCACGCCATGTACGTTGAAGCGGTCAATGGTGACGGCACGATTACAGTTAGTGACTACAACAACAACAGCGATGGCGGAGGTTGGGGACGATACCATTACTACACTCGTTCTGCTGCTGGCTTAACGTATGTCTACTTCTAATAAGATAATGCACCCATAAAACAATAGCGCACCGCTTCCCGGTGCGCTATACTTGTAAACATAAGTAATAAACAGGAGTAAAGAGTGTCACAGCTTGCGTTGCCAGAGCGTACTGCATCAATGCCAGAAAAAGGCGTGTCAAAAACGTTGTTTTTTGTCAGCATGGCGATTGTAGCACTTGTCGGATTCGTCGCCGGCACGCGTTCACAAGAGCTCTATGCGGCAGTCGCGCCACTTCTGGGCGTCAAGGCTTCGAGTGACACGCTAGATCTGGCATTGGTACAAAAAACCTACCAGGAACTAAAGGCAAATTATGATGGCACACTTGATAGTGGTGCGCTGACAAATGGCGCCGCACGCGGGATGGTGGCTGCAGCTGGAGATCGCTATACGGTATTTATGGACAAAGACGAAGCGGCCGAATTTGAGAAAGAATTAAACGGTGAAGTCACCGGCATCGGGTGCGAGCTAGGAGTGCGCAGTGATCAACCAACAGTGCTACGTGTGCTGGCTGATTCACCGGCGCAACAATCCGGACTGCAAGTGGGCGACGTCTTTATATCGGTCAACGACACCTTGGTCGTGGGGCAAGACTCAAGTGCGGTGGCGTCAAAAATTCGCGGGCAAGCTGGTACATCAGTGAAAGTGACGATTAAGCGTGCCAATGACACCAAATCATTCACGATTACGCGCCAAAAGTTGAATGATCCTAGTGTGCGCGCAGAGGTCAAAGATGGCATTGGTATGCTTACTATTTCACGGTTCGACACCGACACCGGTTCATTGGCGCGTCGTGCGGCCGAAGACTTCAAATCGCAGCAAGTGCATGCTGTGATTCTCGACCTTCGAGATGACGGTGGCGGCTACCTTGATGCGGCGCGTGAGGTGGCAAGTATCTGGTTAAGCGGCGATGTTGTCGTAACAGAAAAAACTGACGGAAAAGTGACTGACACGATTCGTGCGACGACTAATCCGGTACTGGCGGGCGTCAAAACGATCGTACTTGTCAATGGCGGTAGCGCCAGCGCGAGCGAAATTGTGGCCGGCGCACTCAAGGACCACAAAGTCGCCACGCTTCTCGGTGAAAAAACATTTGGCAAAGGAACCGTTCAGAAATTAATTAATCTACCTGACGGGCGAGAGTTGAAAGTTACCATTGCTCGTTGGTATACGCCAAACGGCAAAAATATCACCAAAGAGGGAATTACGCCCGATACCAAGGTCGAACTGACCGCAGCAGATGCCAATGCTAACCGTGACCCGCAACTCGATGCTGCTCGAAGCGCCCTGCAAAAATAGTTGTGCTTTCGTAGCACCTGGGGTACTATAGAGGTAGTATGGATACAAAGAAGAAGATTTTACTTGTTGAAGATGATACCACCCTCGCTTCTGTCTATCGCGTCCGGCTCGAGATGGAAGGCTTTGAACTGCACGAAGTCAATAATGGTGAAGATGCGCTGTCGGCTGCGATGTCATTTAAGCCCGATCTCATCTTGCTTGATGCGATGATGCCCAAAATCAGCGGCTTTGATGTCTTGGATATCCTTCGCAACACACCGGAAACAACCAATATCCGGGTGATTATGCTCACAGCTCTCAGTCAACCAAAAGATAAAGAACGTGCCGAACAACTCGGCGTCGATGATTACCTGGTGAAATCACAAGTAGTAATCGGTGACGTGGTGGCTCGCATCAAGCATCACCTGGGTCTTGATACCCCCGCCGCACCCTCAACCGACCACAAATAGGCGCGGCCATCCTTTCAAATCAATAATACCATAAGTCTATTGACTTTTCGTCAATTTTTTGCTACAATACAACCAAAGCTAAAAACATAAAAATGCCAGAGAAATATCAGACCTCAATAGATCCCGACCCCAATTCCCTAGAGAGCAAATGGGGTTACACGCAAAGCGCACAGGAGCTAGCATATGAAAGACAGATGCTAGAGTTTCAAGCAAATAAAGAGCCGCGAAAGACAATTGGCAACGGTACGAGAATAGACAAAGGCGTGTATGAAGGGAAATACGGTGGCGAGAAAATCGTCGTTGACAGCGAAAAAGAACCCCTAATTTCAGATGCAGTTGATAGAGTGGCCGCAGCTATACGGCGTCAAGACGGGACATACGATAAATCGAAAGCCTTGTCCACAGTGTATAATTTGGTTTGTGAAGAGATGCAATACGATTCTGATATCGTTGAGGGTATTTTTGAAAGCTATGGTAGAGTTGACGGGAGAAAAATTGATCTTGGAGTATATATTGCTGCTCATGCAGGAGTTTGCCGACACCAAGCTCTGTATGCGGGCATAATTATAGAGGGTCTTTGCGACCGTGGTGTATTGCAAGGATCAGTGACGGTTAATCGTAGTATGATGCCAAGAGAAGGCGATCGTGATGATCAATATGATGGACACGCATGGGTAAGGTACACTAATTCAGCTGGTCAGGTAATAATTATTGATCCTGCTCAGCATAGATTTGATACACTCGATAATTTGATGAAACTACGCCGAGATAACGAAGAAGTATGGGATTATGCACGGGATGAAGATAAAGCAAAATATCGTGGAGGAGCTGTTCTCACCGAGTTGGACCACGCTCGCGGAGGGGGATGGCAAAAACATTCTAACAATAGGGTAGAATACGACGATGATGGATTAATTATTTTTCCTGACGAGTTTCACGAAAAAGACAACAGCTTATCCCATGCACGTAATGGAGAAACCCCCGCGTCTCTTACGGATGAAGAAATCTCGGTTAAATTCTGGGCATCAATTGACAACTTGAGAGACTCAGCAAAGCGCGCACTTGACCAATCAGGAGCTATAGATCCAAATGTAAGTGCCGGTAAACTCAGCCACTCAATAGAAACATTGTTAGCTGAGTTGCCTGTATTGCCCGAGCAAACGATTGCATATTTGCAACAAGTAAAAGCAATTTGTGATTCTATGTATAAAATTGGATACTCACAAAAGGACGTCTCTTCAAAACAAAAGGCGGTTCTTAATCAAGTGTACGAGATGATAAGACGCATACAGTAAATTAGGCAATCTCATATAAGAGATAGGATGCATTACTCGACGCAGACTTGAGTGCGAGGGTGGGTACGACCGGTAAATGAGGCTTTTTTGATCTTTTTAAAAACAACGGTACCGGCTTGTTTGGCGTGAATCGTGAAATTGCGGCTGATGTAGGTACCCGGGCCAGCGATTTTTGTGGCACCGGTTTGACGTACCAGGACTTCACCAGCATTCACTTTTTGGCCGCCAAAGCGTTTCACGCCGAGGCGAGCACCGGCATTGTTGTGGACATTCTTACTTGATCCACCTGCTTTAACGTGTGACATATCACTCCTTTAACTTTTTATAATCAATCCGTTCCATTGTACGCTATAAGGGCTGAAACGTCAAGTCTTTTTTAGCAGTAACAGCTCGCGAGCGACTACTTGGCCTTCGCGGTAATACAGGAGCTGATCGTGGCGAACGCTGTGGAGTTCCACGCGGTCAAAACCCAGTTGACTGAGGTGACTTATGAGCGGTAGGTGAGTGATGCTACCGACCGAATCGCGCCAGGCGGGAACCGCCAGACATAGATGAGCGCCCGAGTCAAGCTGCGAGCCGATATTTTTTAAGAATTCGGAGATGATGTAATTACAGTTTCCGCGTACTTCTGTTAGCTTAGCTGGAGATGGCGGAGCAGAGAAGGGTTGGCCAAGATAGGTTTCGGCAACAACGGAGAGAGAGGGAAATGAAGACAAGTGCCAATTGTGAGATGTAGCGTCGGCTTGGGTGACTGTTGGGGTTGGGGCTTTGATAGTGACCTTTGACCTTAGCCACTCGAGATTTCCTTTGGAATATGTCACCATTTTGTCGGACAGGTCCGTGCCAAAAGCGTTATAGCCAAGTAATAGGGTTTCCTGCAAGATAACGCCGGTTCCGCAGAATGGATCAAGGACCGTACAGCTCGAGTCTGTCGTACCAACGGCCATATTGACCATCATACGCGCTAGTTTAGGCGGAAGCATACCAACGAAAGCATCGGTGTTGGGGCGGGCTTGATCGCGTGCGGCAAATGCGGTGATATTTTGTGCTCCGATGCTTTCAGCGACAATGATCTTGCCCTTTGCCGCCCTGACGACGAGTAGCTCGACATGGTTGTCTGATAGTCCGAGCTTGTTGTGATGACTCGTAGCAGTGTTGAGAGCTGGTTCGACATTCGGCACAAGACGGAGGCTCACGCCGTGCGATTTCAGCTTTGATTTGAGAATAATCCCCGTTTTTTGGACGTCGCGACCTGAGACGGGGAAGCCATAGGCACTGATGCCGAGGGTGATTTTGCCAGCGTGAGTGCGCCACGCTGTTTCATAGGCGCTGACAATCGCTCGGCTGGCTGCTTGCCAATTGCCTTTGAGTTCCGCTACAACTCGCCCGGCTTTTTGGCTGCCGCCCAAGCGCTCAAAATCGAAATCGACACTACCCACTAGGGCGCTTTGCTCGGAAAACCAGCGCACCTGCGTTGCTCCATAAAGCCGCTCGAGTTCAGCTATGCTGATAGCGGGTTGTCGGCCCAACATAGTGATATACATATTGCTAGTATATAATAGTTGTTAGATGAGGATGTCATTTAAGACGATACTAAGTATCGTGACGCTGGCGATGGTAGTGCTAGTGCTGTTTTTTTCGCGGCACCAGCTCGACCATGCGCTTCACCTACTGGTCAATGTAAATCTATGGGTATTATCTCTGGTGGCGGTATTCACGATCTTGAGTTATCTGTTTTCCGGCGAGATGATTTTTTCGTATCTGCGCCAAAAACGTATCATACGTGACATTAGCCCGTTTATGTTGATGAGAGTGTCGCTAGAGCTTAATTTTGTTAACCATATTTTACCGAGCGGAGGTGTGAGCGGTGTTTCCTATACGAATTGGCGTATGAGTAAATTTGGCGTCACAACCGCCCAGTCGATGATGGCTCAAGCCATTAGGTATGCAGCCGGCTTTGCAGCGACGATTGTGTTGCTTTTTATCTCACTGGTCATCGTGACAATTGATGGTGATATTAATCGCTGGATCATCCTTATGAGTGCGCTCCTTGTGCTGGGTATGGTAGGATGTGTCGCAGCGTTTGTCTACCTAGTGAAGAGCCTTACGCGTATCCACCGGTTCGGTGAGTGGTTGCAACGGGCGACAAATAAGCTTGCGCGTGCAGTTACAATGGGCAAGCGGCGCAAGATAATGAGAGCTGATGGAATGGTGAAGTTCTTTGATGATCTGCATCGTGATTACGTGGAGCTCAATCGAGATAAATCTGTGTTGTGGCAGCCCTGTATATGGGGTGTGCTGTTTGTGTTGGCTGATATTGCGATATTCTTCATAACATTTTTGGCACTTGGGTCGGTTGTTAACCCGGCGAGTATTTTGATCGCCTATAGTGTCGCAAGTCTGACCGGTTTTGCAGTGATAACTCCCGGTGGAGCCGGGGCATACGAAGCAATCATGGTAGCGATCTTAGCGATGGGCGGGCTACAAGAAGGCCGGGCTATCGCCGGGGTCGTGTTGGCACGAGTTATCATCTTGCTTATCACTATCGGAGTAGGGTATGTATTTTATCAACTAACTCTCAACAAATATGGCAAACGAGCTACCGATCTTTAGTGTTAGCGATTTTCTGTCGAGTATTAATCAAACGCTTGAGTATGCGTACCCATCGGTAGAGGTGGAGGGCGAAGTTACTAGTTTTAAAGTCAATCAAAATAAATTTGTTTTTTTCGATCTCAAAGATGCGGGAGGCACAGTAGGGTGCTTTATGACGGTATGGCAGCTTCGTTTGCCGATCGAAGACGGTATGAAAGTGGTTGTTCGGGCGACACCAAAATTGACTGCTTGGGGGAAGTTCAGCCTGACGGTACAAAGCATCCGGCCAAGCGGTGAGGGGAACCTCAAGAAAAGCTATGAATTGCTCAAGGCGAAGCTGAAACAGGAAGGGCTCTTTAGCAATGAACGCAAGCGACCATTACCAGCACTCCCGATGCATATCGGAGTGATTAGCAGTACGCAAGCTGCCGGGTATGCAGATTTCATCAAGATTCTTTCCGAGCGGTGGGGAGGTATCAAGGTAGAGGTAGCACATGTACAGGTGCAGGGCGAAGGCGCAGCCGACCAGATGATTCGTGCGATTCGATACTTCAACGAACAAGAACGCTTGCCGGAAGTACTTGTGATCATTCGCGGTGGCGGCAGTGCTGATGATCTCAGTACATTTAATGATGAACTATTGGTGCGGGCAATTGCAACCAGTCGTATCCCGACACTGGTAGGTGTAGGTCATGAAGTAGATGAGACACTGGCCGATCAAGTAGCGGATGTGCGAGCCGCGACACCGAGTAATGCGGCACAAATCATTGTGCCGGATAAGCATGCGGTGATCCGGCAGGCGTATCATCACGTAAAGATAGCAGCATCAAAAGTTGAGCAAGTAATTGATACAACTCGTGCCGACATTCGTCGTCGTCTGAAATGGGCGACCATCAGAGCAGAGCAGTCAATCGATACTATCGCAGGAGACGTGCAGCGACAGATGCAACGGGCGACACGCACTATTCTTTACCAACACGAGAGAGCAAGTCATCGGCTCGTGTCACTGCAGTCACAATTGGGTGCGTATAATCCAGATGCCGTGTTGGCGCGGGGGTATGCCCTTGTGCGAGGAGCACTGAGCGTGGGTGAGATAATTGAGGTAGAACAAGCAACAATCATAGCAACAGCGGAGGTACAACATGTCACAAAACGATCACACAATTGAAGAAAAGATGGCGCAGCTTGAGGCGCTCGTTGCATGGTTTGAGAGCGACGACTTTCGTCTCGAACAGGCATTAGAGAAATATAAGGCGGCGGAAGAGCTGGCGACAGCGATCGAAAAAGAGCTGACGACGTACAAGAATGAAATTATCGTGTTGAAGAAAAAATTTGATCAGGACTAACGAAGGTGTGGTTGTGGGTTGTGCTTGGGCTGGTGGTGTTTGGCGGCTTTATGGCGTTGACTGGTGCACCGTATGTGCCGTCGAAACGTCGTGACGTAGAGCGGGCATTTACCGTGCTATACCCGCTGTCAAGCAGGGATGTGCTGGTGGATATCGGATCGGGCGACGGGATGGTGCTAAGAGTGGCTCGGCGCTATGGTGCACAAGCTGTAGGATACGAAATCAACCCTCTGTTGGTGATGATTGCGCGCTGGCTCTCGAGGGGTGATTCAGACATAATAGTGCACCTCGCAAATTTCTGGCGCCAGTCACTGCCTGACAATACCACCGTTATTTATACGTTTGGAGAGGGAAGGGATATCGCCCGCATGTACCAATTGGCCCAAGATACGGCGACACGGCTCGGACGTCCCGTGGCGTTTATTAGCTATGGATTTGATGTCCCGGGTATCAAGGCGACCAAACATGATGGTGCCTCCTTTCTTTATACGGCGGACCCTTTACAAGTATCTCGCACCACTTTATACTCATAAGCATGAGTAGTATGATGCGACGCTATGAGTCAGGCATGGCCGTTGGTACGATCATTGCTATTGTCACTCTCGTGATATTGGTGGTGGCGTTTGGCTCATTTAGCGTATGGGCTTATACAAATTATCTTGATCAGAAAAATAACGTTGACACCAAAGTGTCAGATGCGGTTGCTCAGGCCAAGTTAGAGGTTTCGACTAAAGACGAGAAGATGTTTGCTGAGCGCGAAAAGGAACCAAAACGGCAATTTGTCGGTCCTTCCGATTACGGACGCCTTACGTTTGACTATCCAAAAACTTGGAGTGCTTATCAGGCGACTGATGTTAGTCAGGGGGGTGGAGCAACATACCAGGCCTATTTTAATCCGATACTTGTACCACCGGTATCGGTAACCACCCAAAAATTTGCACTGAGAATCACTATCGAGCAAAAAACCTATGATCAAACACTGGCTTCACTCAGCGGACAGATAAAAAAAGGCGACTTAAAGTCAAGTGTTTACTCAGATGGCACACATACTGGTACGATGGTAACAGGTAACTTCACGAAAGATATGGTTGGTACAGCAGTTATCGTCAAAATGCGTGACCGGACGTTAACGCTGAGGACAGATGGCGATGTGTTTAAGGATGATTTCACAGCCCTGCTCAAGACCGTGAAGTTCAACGAATAAATACTCCGTCATGCTACACTAGAAGTAGCATATGGAGGGGAGTAGACCAAACGAGGCGAGTCGGGGTGGTGAGTTGTTTGAGACGTCTGTAATCGTGACGGCTGCGCATGAGCTAAAATCACCTCTGGCACTGATTCGGCAGTTAGCACTCGGACTTGATACGGAGGAGCTTTCTAATGTCGAGATCCGTACCTTGCGCAACCAAATCGTGTTGACAAGTGAGCGAGCGCTTCGTCTCACGACGGATTTGACGAAGCAAGCCCGCCTGGAAGATAGTTTATTTACTCTCGAACCGCTCAACCCAGTATCGCTATGCGATGAAGTGGCTCTAGAGCTGGCACCTCTTTACCGCGCCAAAGGACGTATATTACAGGTGAAAAAGCGCGGTAAGGCACCGCTTGGGCTGGCCAATAAAGAGTTGCTTAGGCGCATACTGCTTAATTTTGCCGATAACGCGCTTCACTATAGCCAGTCGAACACTCCGGTATTGCTGCGTGTCGGCACGGCGAATGGTGGCGAGCGGATACGGCTTGAAGTGAGAGATTACGGCCCGGCGGTACCTGCAGGTGTATGGCGACAACTAGAAGAGTCGCTCGGCACAGACCGGCAGGTGCTGCATAGCCGTCCTGAATCAAGCGGTTTAGGCATGTACATTGCCGGACAGTTTGCCGAGGCGATGCAGGCATCGCTTGGCGCGATACGTCATCATGATGGTGCGAGTTTTTATGTTGATATTCATGCTTCACGACAACTGAGGTTACTATGACGAAACAAGCCATTGTCATCATCGAAGACGATGCATGGATAGCGGCACAATTTGCGCGGCAGTTAGAAAAAGCCGATTTTACGGTTGATATTGCTGGTGATGGACTGGAGGCCATGGAACTGATCGATCGACTACATCCGGCGGCGATAGTACTCGATATATTTATGCCGGGACCAAATGGCATTGTGTTGCTCCATGAACTCAGATCGCATAGTGATCTTGCAACCATACCGATAGTGGTGTGCACTAGTAGCGCCGCCGATATTCCGAAGGGCAGTTTGGACGCATATGGGGTGAGAATGGTGCTCGACAAAGTCACAATGCAACCTGGCGATGTTGTGGCGGCGGTTAGGAGTGTCACGTGAGCACCGAACGCACCAGGGCAATTATACTAAGACGTACCAATTATGGTGAAGCCGATCGTATCCTCAGGCTCATTACACCGCTCGGCCAACGGACGGCTATCGCCAAGGGTGTGCGCCGCGAGAAAAGTAAACTGGCGGGCGGTATCGAGCTATTTGCGATTAGCGATGTTGTGCTACAGAGTGGCAAAAGCGACATTGGCGTGCTGACGAGTGCACGACTTGTGCAGTTTTATCGCCATATTCTCGAGGATTATGATCGGTTACAGTTTGGTTATGAAGTAATCAATTTGGTGACAAGGGCGAGCGACTCTATCGATGAGCCCGAATGGTATGGAGTGCTCAGTGAAGTGTTTATGGGGCTTGATGTACTGACGATTCCGCTTCAGTTGGTTCAGGTATGGTTTTATTTGCATTACGCAGAGCTGACGGGGTATGAACTTAATCTCTCGCTCGATGTCACCGGCCTGCCGCTCGATGAAACAAAGACCTATATGTATGACGAAAGTGAACGAGGGCTCAGGGTGGCCGAGCAGGGGGATATCAATGCGAGCCACATTAAACTGCTGCGCGTGGTGGCAACGCGACCGATTCAAACGATTGCCCAGATTGGTGGGATTACCGATGTACTGGCGGATTGTTGGATGATTGCACGTCAGCAGGCTGCGGTTTAGCGCGCTGGGACACGCGGAAAGCGCTCGGGGTTAAGCATACCACCAAGGATAGTGGCGCAAATGATGAGATTTTGGGGGCCAGGGCGTCCACGCATCCCGTCGAAAATCTCGTGAACTGACTGCCTGAATGGTACTTGATGACTAAGTAATTCGTAAATACTGCGCTCGAGAGCTTCGTCACGCAGTGCCTCTGGTGATAGCTCCTCTGGTTCGGTGGTTTGGTGTGGAAGTTGTTCGGTCACGCTCTCTGGATCTCCGTATAGCTGATAGCTCTGACTATACGATACCATTCGGTGCTCGTCAACCAAGCCTAACAGTGATATACTGACTGTAATATTCTTTGGAGCATGTTGCCAACATGCAGAAAGCGAAAAAAGACATGTCAGATGTGAAACTCGACGATATTGTGAGCCTGGCTAAGCGTCGCGGATTTGTCTACCCTGGTTCAGAAATTTATGGCGGAGAAGCCGGGTTATTTGATTTTGGCCCCTACGGCGTAGAATTGCTCACCAACATAAAACGCGTGTGGTGGCGATCAAATGTGCATCTGCGCGAAGATTACGTTGGGATTGACTCGGCAATATTTAAAAATCCGCGGGTATGGGACGCGTCGGGACATACAAGCGGCTTTAGTGATCCATTGGCAGAATGCAAAAAATGTCATGCCAGGATTCGGGTGGACAAAGAATTGAGCGCGGTTGGTGTATTTGCTGACGAAAAGATGAGTGAAGACGAGCTGAATAAGCTTTTTAACGATAATCGCGATAAGATCAAGTGCCCCGTTTGTGGCAAGCAGGATTTCACCGACGCAAAAGCATTTAATCTGCTTGTGAAGAGCAATCTCGGTGACTTTACAGGTGAAGGCGATCAGCCGGTGTATTTGCCAGGCGAGGCCTGCCAGGGAATTTACCTCAATTTTAAAAATGTCGTCGACACGACTCGCATGAAAGTGCCGTTTGGTATCGCGCAGATTGGCAAAGCGTTTCGCAATGAGATTAGTCCGCGCAACTTCCTCTTTCGCACCCGAGAAATGGAGCAAGCTGATACGCAGTATTTTGTGAAGCCACATGAAAATACCGAGGCGTATGAGAAAATCAAACAAGCTCGCTGGAACTGGTGTGTCGATGAGCTTGGCATACGAGAAGAGAATTTGCGCTGGCATCAGCACGAAAATCTGGTGTTTTATGCCAAAGATGCTTGGGATATCGAATATAACTTTCCCTCGCTTGGGTTCGATGAGTTGGAAGGTGTACACGATCGCACAGATTACGACCTGAGTCAGCATGCCAAATTTAGCGGCAAGGACCTTAGTTATCAAGATCCAGTCACAAACGAAAAATATATCCCGTGGGTACTGGAAACATCGGTGGGGTTGGGTCGAATGTTTATGGCGGTGCTCAGCGATGCCTACACGGTTGACCACCTTGAAAATGGCGACACGCGCACGGTACTGAAACTGAAGCCTGAGCTGGCACCAGTCAAGTATGCGGTATTTCCGCTGCTAAAAAACAAGCCGGAGCTGGTTGTAAAAGCTCGTGAGGTCTATGAGAAGTTGAGCAAAGAGTTTGTTTGCGAGTGGGACGACAATGGCAATATCGGCAAACGCTACCGCCGCCAGGACGAAATCGGCACTCCGCACTGTGTGGTGATCGACTTCCAAACGCTCGAAGACGGCACGGTCACCGTCCGTGACCGCGACACGACAAAGCAAACTCGTGTAGCTATCGCCAAAATATTACGAAAAACATAGCTTTACTTCTCTTGAGTGATCAGATCGCTTAGGGCGCTCAAGGCAGGGATGGTGCCTTGAGGGTGTGCGCGCGTGGTGCGATGCTTGAGTAGTGGGACAGTGTGAAATGATTCGACAACTTGCTTGATGGACGCCTCGGCTTCGCTAGCAGAATAGCCGGTGCCGAGTAGTTGTCCGCCACGCACGTTGCGACTACCATCGGCGTGTGAAGTCGCAAGTAAATCGCCGACACCCGCTACCCCGATAAACGAACGTGGTGTTGCGCCTAGTGTAGTGGCGTATTCCCATACTTCGCCGTAAAGATCACCGGCGTAGGCACCAGCCAGATTTAGGCTTCCAGACGCCGCCAACCTAGCATGAAATCCGAGGGTAGCAATATTTTTGGCGATAGCTGACCATTCGATACCGACGGGATCGTTGCTTGGCACGCAATCAAGTGTTTCACCGCGCAGCATCGATGCCACTGTGGCAGCAAGTGTATTGTTTAGCGAGGCCACGACAAGGTGTGCGCCTGGCACAGGTAGCTCACTGGCGAGTGATGGTCCCGATACGACCGCGCTACGCTCGTCGCCAAAGTGGCGTGTCAAAAGCTCGTACGGTGTTTCGCCATCAGGCGGGGTTAATCCCTTGCTCAGCGAAACATATGCCTTGCTAGCGTTATCGCTATTCTCGGCTAGTTTACTCACCACAGCGGGCAGCTCGGCGCTCGGAAGAGCAAGAAAGACACATTCACCGAGCGGTACGTCACCGAGTTTGTGCGCTGAAAGGAAGGACGACAATCGTGCTAGTTGTTGACGAATTTGAGCAAGACGGCTCTCTGAGCGGGTGATGAGTTCGGTGCGAGTACCGTTGCCACTGAGAATTTCGGCGATTGCATGACCAAACTTGCCGGCACCGATGACGGTAGCATGGGGCTGGGCGGCACGTTCGTGTTTGTTGCTGCGAGCCATGCGATTTACTATAAGTGAGTATCAATAAAAATTAAACAAGGAAACACTACGTAGAGGTAACAGAGAAAGCAGAGGAAATATTATAACGTTATTGCAATATTATTATAATAATGTTACACTGAAAATATGACGATTACAACGACGCAAAAAATAATTAAAATAGGTTCAAGTAGAGGGGTGACGATCCCTGCCAAGCAATTACAGGAGCTGCAGCTTTCGGACGGCGATAAAGTGAGGGTAACGATTGAGGCGGTTCGGCCGTCTATTACTGTTGCTCAAGAATATGCTGATTTCAAGAAACAATACGGTCAAACGCTGAAAAATCTGGCTAACCGTTAATGATACAATATTTGACGCTTGAAGAGGTGCTTGAGCTACATTTCATGCTCATTGAGGATTACGGTGGTTCGCACGGAGTGCGTGATGAGGCACGTCTTTTGTCGCTGATTGAAGCGCCCCAGTTGACAGTTTTTAATGTTAAGCAGTACCCGACTGTATACGAAAAAGCAGCTGTCAATATGCGCAATTGCATTGCCGACCATATCTTTACGGATGGCAACAAGCGAACGGCTGTCACGATTGCGAGTATATTTTTGATGCGTAATAATTATGAGCTGGCAGCTAGTCCTGAATCGCTGGAAGATTTTACGGTAGAAGTTGCTACCATGCATTATGATATAGAATATATTGCACAGTGGCTAAGTAAGCATACAAAAGAAGAGGTATGATATGAATGTTCCCGAGATACGCTGGAAGAACCCATGGTTATTAAGAAATGCCATCTACCGCGATATCGCACTAGCTTATGAAGGCGAAGAAGATAAACTTACAGATGAGCTTGCCCTCGCAACAATACGACGATATTATCATGCATGGAAGCCGTGCGAGAAGACGATTTTAACGGGGATGTGCGAATTAACAGGAATACAGTTCCGCCAGAACATTATAGACGTATATGTCGCACCGTTTTATAATTTATTTGCTGATCCGCTCTTTTTAGCTACAAAGTATGAATCTGACAGAGCGGTTGAGGTGCTCGCCCACGAACTAATGCACCGGCTATTCACAGATAATACAGCCAATCATTACCTAACAGCGTTTCATGTCGAGTGGCGTAAGCTTTTTGGCGAAGAACACACAGCGGTGACGCTCGCGCACATACCAGGGCATGCGTAGATGCAGGGAGTATTTTTAGGAATATGTGAAAGAACCGGAACGCATTACGCGCGACAAAGAAAAGTGTAAGAGTTACTCAGACTACCGTGCGGCATGGGAATATGTAGAAAAAGTAGGGTATAAGACAATACTGCAGCAGTTACGAGAAGTAAATTATGAGCAGCCAAAGGAGAAAGAATGAAATACGAAGGCACAAAACTACCAAATTTTGAACCGCGCGAGAAAGTAGCGGAATTAGAGATTGTCGATACGGAAGTTGGTAATGGAGAAGAGGTGAGACCTGGTGCGACGATTACAGCGCACTATACCGGCGCGCTGATAAAAAACGGCATTATTTTTCAGAGTAGCCATGATATGGGCAGGGCAATTACCTTTGGACTCGACCAAGTGATTGCCGGTTGGACAAAAGGCGTACCCGGCATGAAGGTTGGTGGCACGCGGCGGCTCGTCATCCCAGCTGAAATGGCCTATGGCGCGAGCAGCCCGGCGTCGAATATTCCGGCAAATAGTGACCTAGTGTTTGATATCGAATTAATAGCAATTCCGCAAAACGGATAAAAAAGGGGTAGAAATGAAAAAACTTTATAATGCAGCACTCGTGTATGCAATCCTTGGACTAGCTGCTGGGTTCTTTGTGCGGCTCTATGTTGACCAAGTGAAACATTTTGATGGTCAAACACAGTTACACCTGCTACATTTTCATCTTCTTGTACTAGGAATGATGGTATTTCTTGTCCTGCTGGCTCTAGAGAAAAGCCTCGCCCTTAGCAAGACAAAGTGGTTTAACTTGTTTTATTGGCATTATAACGGTGGGATGTTGCTAACCATCGGGATGATGGTCATACATGGTATCATGCAGGTAAATGGGGTAGGTGAAAGCACGATAATAGCGGGTATTGCTGGCATTGGTCATTTATTGCTGACGGCGGGAGTCGGGTTTTTGTTTGCCGCGATTCACTCGCGTCTGGATGCACGTTAGGCTCAACCGTCATAACTGTGATATACTGTAACTATTAAGTTTTCCCGCATGCGGTAGGGGTATGCTCCCGAAACGAAAACTTTTCTTGGTCAGTTCAGCACTAGCTGACCGGCATCACTAATCTAATGTCGGCCAGTTTTTTGTGTGGCTCGTCGCTAACACTTCTGCTAGGTAGCAGGTGATTTGTTGGTGGGGCGACAACTGGCAGAAAGAGGTTTTCTCATGAACACCATACTACTGGCAATTGGCATGCTGCTTATCACCCTCGGAGCGTTGCCATATATTCGTGACGTACAGCGGAGAGTTGTGCGTCCACGCCTCGTATCGTGGGGTATTTGGTCAGTACTGTTAGTCATTATGACTGTTGCGGCGCAGCAGGCCGGCGAGACCACGAGCGCAGTGCTATCTGGTGTGGGCGCGGTAGAGTGTGCGCTTATCGTGGTAGTAGGGTGGCGGGTCGGTAATCGTTCATTCAAACTCCTCGATTGGGTATCGGTTCTGGGAGCCGTTCTCGGACTACTTAGTGCGGTTGCGACTCGTGATCCATGGGTGACATTAATTATTATGGTGGTCATTGACGCAATTGCTTATATGCCCACTTGGCATCATGCATGGCAGGCGCCGGAAGAGGAATCGCTACTTTCGTTTGGTCTCAATACGATTGGCGGCTGGCTCTGCGTTGCGAGTGCTCTCGGCACGGGTGCGACATTCGTCGGACTGTTGTACCCACTGTATTCGGCTGTTGCCGCCAGCTTCATGGCGATGCTTATTGCGTATGGTCGCTGGTTCCCGAGTGACGATAACTATGACTACAGTTTGGGAGAATAATTACATCTGATGTGTACGTGCAAAAAGCATCGCTACGGCTGCCGGATCAAGCGGCGACTGGCGTTCAATCATCGTACGAACTTCATCTAGTGATAACGACGCGGCAAATAGTCGACGCATGACGACCGGTCGGGCGACGCGCTCGGCATGTTCGATGCCGTATTGCATACCCTTGCTCATACCCAAGTCAAGATATACGGCAGTGTAATCAGTATCATCGCCCATGCGTAGTCCGGCATCGATGCCAAGCTGTCGTTCGGTGGCCAGTCTATCGTCAAGTGCCAAGGTATAGCTCAGGTGACTAGCATTTGGCACCTCACCTCGCATAAAACTGTCATGCATGGCTAAAAACGCATAGCGGACGTTAAGCGCTACTTGACCGCGCGTCTCAGCGCCAAATGGACTCTCAAGTTGAATTTTTGGCTGTTTATGCCACTCCGACATTGTTATAAGGACCCCTCCACTTAGTAGGATTCAGTATAAATGTTGCGGATCGATACATGCAACCATAAGCATTTTACACTAGTCTAGTGTGGGTGCGCGGCGCGCGGGATTTTTCCACCGTCGTATAGACGCTAGATGTGGGCACGCTAGATATAGCGTGGTTGGAGACACTATACAAAAATCACCCCTGTTCGTGGGGTGATTTTTGTATGTGAGAAGTGTGCGCGAAGCTATTGCTTATCACCGCCAAACATACGATCTTTGAAATCATTGACCGCGCCGGCAACACCGCCAGCCACATCGTGGATATTGAATTTGCTGGCTGCGTCTTGAATATCTTGTAGATCAACTTTTCCATCACCGTTGCTATCGCCCTTTGCTTTGAGGCTGTCGAGCATATCTTCATCTAACCCGTGTTGGGTAGCCAGGGCGTTGAGATCATCGGCGTTTAGCTTACCATCACCATTGGCATCGGCTTTAGCTTTTGCGTCAGCTAGTAATTGCTGGAAATTCATATCTGTTACTCCTATTCCTTACACAGTAGTATCTCTAGTGTAATGAAATAATTGCGGCGAATCTGTGAAAAAAATCACCATGAGGTGGAAAGGGTTGTATGATACGATAGAGCCATCAAGATAGGAGCAACTATGCAACCACGGTTAGAGATTCGCCAGAAACTGACGGCGTTTGTCAATAAATATCAAGTACTGACACCACCGGCAGCCGATAACCCTGGCGGACTGGTGGCGCTGGCGCAGCAAAAGCGCCTGGCGTTCAAAGAAAAAGTCATGTTCTACACTGATGAAAAGCGTGACAAGCTTTCATTTACGTTTCGAGCCGAGAAAGTGCTTGATGTTCATGGTCGGTACCTGGTGGAAGACGCAAATGGCAGGATGCTCGGGGGATTTAGGAAAGAATTTGTGAAGTCGCTAGTGAACAGTACATGGCGGTTACTAGACACTAACGGTAACGAAGTGATGGTGGTCAAAGAAAGCAACGAAATGCTAGCGTTGCTGCGACGATTTGGCGGCGAAATTCCTTTCGTGGGTGCGCTGGTCGAGCTGGTGCTGTTGTTTTTCAAGTATCATTTTGTATTTGTTGATCTCGCGA
This sequence comes from Saccharimonas sp. (SeqCode), assembly GCA_039809225.1. GTDB lineage: Bacteria > Patescibacteriota > Saccharimonadia > Saccharimonadales > Saccharimonadaceae > Saccharimonas. Next base: position 76,590 of record JBDHUN010000002.1, on the reverse strand, counting down.
CTGGCCAAACAGTGGGGCAATACCGCAAAACAACGTTGGTCCGCGATCACTATGTACTGGAGCTTGATGATAGCGCATGGAATCGGTTGGACTGGCGCGTCTATGCGGCGGTAGGCGTGGCGCTTGATGCGCTTCAGTCGCGATGATGGATTTGTGAGGGTATATAGAGGTATAATAATGACAAATAAGAGGAGATGAACCATGGCAAAAACGAAAGTACGCCGTATTTCGGCAAACGATAACAATAGGCCTGCACCGGCACGTCAGCAGTCAGGTGTGACACCTGCACCAGTGGCGCAGCGTGTGTTTGGGCCGGCCTGGGCGGTGTGGATCTTGTCGCGCTTTCCTGGTGTACGCTACCGCTATCAAAACTGGGGTACGACGCGTCGCTGCGTCGTTGCGGTGCTGCTGTACCTCGTAGCGCTGCCGATCATCCCGATTGTCATCGCGGCCGTATGGTATGCCAAAGACCCTGAAGGTTTCAAAAAAAGCCCACTCATGCCGGTACTTGTTGCGGTAATTGCTGCCTGGCTGGGCGGTTTTGGGTGGGTGGCTAACCAAACACCAATCACCGATGGTACCCCGATGGCAAGTGTGAAGTCAATGGCGGACGGGGAAGCCGCGACCGTGAATAGTGACCCGGCTGCGACTGCCAGTCAAGCGTCAAAAGACAAGATCGCTAAGCAAACAACGAGCAAGCCGACCAACGGTATGCATTTCGAAAACTGTACCGCGGCATTTGATGCCGGTGTGTTTGACATTGCGCGCAACAACTCTAGCTATGAACGGCGGCTTGATCGCGATAACGACGGCATCGCCTGCGAGAAGTAGAGGTAATCAGTGGGCTGGCTGAGTAAGTTGCTAACTGGCGAAGAAGCATCGCCCACGCGGGGTGAGGTACTGCCTAGCGCGGTACAGTCATGGCAGGAGGGCAATTCGTCACCGGCTGCAGCTTCTACAGCTAACTCGACGTCCGATGTCGGCAACGGGCTGAAGAGTGCTGACGGCCAAAAAGTGATACCCGAAGTAGAAATTGAGCGGGTTGAACCGCATTTGAGTGGTGATGGGCGGCACTTGGAGTTGTGGGCGCATATAAAAAACCATTCGGCAGCCGAGGTCGAGATCACCAGGGTTAACTGCTTCGGTCAACACTCTATGCCGGGGCGGTTTCTAAAATCGGGTGAGACCTATGAAATCCGTATTTACGCTGGTGATACACCGCAAAATAACGCTGCACATAAATGTGAAGTGCAGTTTAAAGTGGTAATGAATGGCGATTACTTTCAGGCTGACCATGAAATTCGCTATCAATACGAGAAAAACGAGCACGGCAGTTTCTATATTCCAGAAGAAATGGAATTGATCCGACCAATCCGTGATATTTGATTTGTTCCTAGGGGCAAAAGGGAGTATCATAAGGAAACTATGCGAGTGTTTTTTACCGATGGCAGCGCTAGTCCGAATCCTGGCCCGGGAGGTTTTGCGGTCATTGAAGATGGCAAACCGGTTGCGCTTGGCAGCGAAGCGGGCGAAACAACGAATATTCGGATGGAAGGATACGCCCTGGCGGCTGCTCTGCAGTTGGCTGGTGGTGATCGGTGCGAGATTCACACCGACAGTGAGTTTTGGATCAACGTACTCACGAAGTGGGCGCCCGGCTGGCAGGCGAAGGGTTGGCGGAAGAGTGGCGGCGCGATCAAAAATCTCGATTTGGTGCAGGAATTGTATGATGCCTATAACACTTCTCAAGCCACATTGGTGTGGGTGCGTGGTCATAATGGTCATGATATGAATGAGCTGGCGGATGAGTGGGCCAATAAGGCCCGGGAAGGAGCAAGGTTGTAGTGGGGTACTTTACTGAGAAACTTGTGGGTGGAGATAGCCCATCGGTTAAACAGGCAGAGTTGTGTCGAGACTTACTCTATGATGTCGTACGCGGCGATGGGAAAGATGTCAAAGTAAGTGAGCGGTATCCAGGGAGAGCTTTTTTGTTACCTCGTGGGTTAGTTGAGTATACAGCACCAGATACTAAGCGTCGTGTGAGGATTGAGCGCGACCGTAATTATGCCGCCTCAATTCAATTTGGGGATGCCGCTTGCAAACTCATTATTTTAGAAACTGAGTCGTGGTTAATTGGTCCCGATAGCAATGAATACAGAACAGATCGCAATGTGTATCGCGTGGAGTGGAATGCAGCTCGAGTGATTGATTCGCAATGCCTGCGCCAGGAGATGATAAGCCCCGCAACTACTTTTGGCGCGATATTACCACATGACTTCAAGGACTATTTAGCACTTGAAGTAGTGGCAGAGCAAAATCCGGAAGAGGATATATCACCATGGTTTCGGTGCATGCAGCACGGGCTGCTCACTGATGACGCTGTTACGCAGCTCCTTGATCGTATCGAGATGTTCGGCCGAGATGCGCAGGCTGCGCGCGGTCTTGACTATACTGACGAAACATAAGCGCTATTGCGCGTTGAACAATTTTTTGATACACTAAATCTAGTACCTGATAAACATAGACAGTGATAAACTCCTTTGATCTAGATGCGGGGCAGATGAAAGGAGTTTTTTGATGCCAAAACGCCAAAACCACAACGCTTTTGCACTGATGTGGAGCGTATACTAGAGGAAGATGAATCAGGGGTTAGCGTTAGAAATTTTATTGAGTGGCCAAAGCGCGTTTGTGACAGGTCCGGCAGGAACGGGCAAAACATTCGTGCTGAATCAATTCATCAAACTAGCAAAATATGAAGGTAAGTACATATCCGTGACGGCCACCACTGGTCTGGCAGCGACGCACCTTGGCGGCACGACTATTCATGCCTGGGCCGGAATTGGGGTGCTGGATACACTACCGGATCGTTTTGTGGATCATATGGCGAAAGGCCGGCGAGAAATTATCGAAAAGACCGATGTTTTACTGATTGACGAAATTAGCATGCTGCATGATTACCGGCTCGACATGGTAGATGAAGTCTGTCGGCTAGTTAGGCGCAAGGACGAGCCGTTTGGGGGTATCCAAGTGGTGATGAGCGGCGATTTCTTTCAGCTGCCGCCGGTGAACCGTGAAGGTACGAGACACGGTGGGTTTGTAGTGGGCAGTCGCGTCTGGCAGGAACTCGAGCCGGTTATCATCTACCTCGACGAGCAATTTCGCCAACGCGACGATGTATTGCTGGAAATACTCAGTAGCCTGCGTGCCAATGACCTCCGTCGTCACCATGCCGAGTCGCTGCTCGGTCGCACGGAGGTACTGCCGCCCACGGACATGACAGTGACCGAGTTGCACACTACAAACATCGACGTTGATCGTATCAATGATGCGCAACTGGCGACACTTGATGGGGATGAGCTAATCTATCAACAGTACACCACTGGTAGTGCTAATTATGTTGAGAACCTTCAGCGCAGCGTCCTTGCGCCGGCGGTGTTGACGCTCAAACAAGGAGCACTAGTGATGGCAGTCAAAAATGACCTCGGGAGACGCTACGCCAACGGCAGTATCGGGACGGTTGTAGATTTTGAACCTAGTACGGATTATCCAGTCGTTGAATTTATGAACAGCAAAACTGTGACCATGCAGCCGGATACCTGGGAGCTGCGGGACGGTGACAAGAAGCGCGCCAGTATCAGCCAGATTCCGCTACGGCTGGCGTGGGCGATAACTGTGCATAAAAGCCAGGGTATGACGCTCGATGCCGCGCGAATTGATCTGCGCAAAGCATTTGTGCCCGGAATGGGGTATGTGGCGCTCAGCCGGGTACGCGGTATCGATACGCTCTACCTAACTGGCATTAATCGCATGGCACTGACGATGAGCGAAGATGCTTATATGATCGATGAGGACCTGCGTCGGCGCGGCGCGGTTGACGCTAAACGATTTAATTACTTGCGGCCAAAAGCTGATGCCCGCAAAGATGAACCGCCCAAAGCAAAAAAGAAAACAGGGAACAGCGGCTGGGCGGAAAAAATCGCTAAAATGCGCGAAATGCACCCCAATGCCTATATGCCGTGGGCCAGTCAAGATGACGCAACGCTCAAACAGGAATTTCAACACGGTGCAAGCATAAAAGAATTGAGCAAAAAACTCGGCCGTCATGAGGGCAGTATCAAGATGCGGTTGCAGAAGCACTTTGGTGAAGACGCTGTACGGTGAAAAATCCCCGCATTTGTGGGGGCATCATCTCGCATCAATAATTTATGCAAATGCATCCAAAAAATAGTACACTGAAATACATGGCAACAGACAATACGACTGACACAACTGACAAAAAACCTGAAACAGATATTTTCCAATGGGCGAATCAAGCCGATCGCTATAAAGATCAGCTTGAGGTAGACCTATTCCTCTTTACAAAGGGCTACACGGTGTATGCGACGAACTATGCCAAAGAGCTCAAGAACCAACTTAAGATTCTTTTTCTTTACGATATGATCAGCACGGTGCAGACTGGTGCGGCGACAGGCCTCATGGTGCGTGATTTTGAAGCAGCTGCGGCTGAGGATAATGTGCTCGAACGTACGATGCTTGAAAGGGTAGAGCATGCCCAGGAAGTGATCGAACAGATTCTATACGGCGAGGAAGGGCTCGAGGTGTTTCGTGAAGGGGACCACGAATTTAAGAAAGTGAAGGGGATCATGGCGCGATTCTCGCGCGAGGGCATGGAACCGTTTTTTATCGCCAAGCTTCTGCCGCAATCACAAGTGCTACGTGGCGCGACGGCGTGGATGTATAACGGTGATTCTTTTCAACCGTTTAACGCTGACGCTGGGCTCAAAGTGACGCCAGACAACCAAGTGCTCATCGCGGGTAACGATATCTTTGCTTTTAGCGAGACGAAGTTTATTCGTATGTTTGGCTACGATGCTAAGAAGTTCGCGGTCGCGGAGGAAAAGATCAAAGAGATCGAAGAACATTTCAAACTGAAGTTTCCAGATGGTATGACGTTTGACATGCTCGTGCGTGATACGCCGAGTCTCGTCACCAAGCTGCAAAAGGTTGACGCTAGCCTGGTAACGCAAGAGCAAGTCGTCAACCAGGCCGACGAAATGGGCCTAGAACTAATGACTGACGACGCGGTTGGCGCAATTATCATCATGGACGGCAAGGACGCAGCAAAATTTGTTAATTTGCTCAACGATGACTACATGACGAGTGAGATGACCGGGCTGAGATATGAGGTGAAGAATAAAAAGGAACTCAGAGGAGCAGCACAGGATTGATGGTGCTTATTACTTATGGCAAACTGGAAATGTTATTAGAATACTAAAAGTAACAGGGAAGGAATGGTAACGCAGTGCAGACGGATCCCCTGGTAGCGACAGGAGCGAGTATCTATGAATGATAGCTATGGCTGGCGTGGTAATGCTTACTGCGGTAGTATTGTTTATTGCGTATAGGCGACGGTATATTCATGGTAGTATCTGGGTGCTGAGCGTATTTATTATCGCTGCTCTAATCAGCCCAGCTATTTTTTGAGAAAATGTATTTGCGGCAAGCAGTTGCAGCACTACAAAGAGCGCGCCAAGCGGGAGCGCATTACCAAGAGTACCTATGGCTCGCAGTGATACGCAGACTATTCCTGTACGCGGATTTAGTACTTTTTCGGTACTTAGTAACGACACCACCCCTGGCGGAACGGTGTTGCAACCAAGCAGCTTACGGCTCATAATGCCGGCAGGATCAATTGATCTGGCGGTGGGGAATGGCGGTGCTTGTCCACAACTAACAAGCGGGAGCACTCCATTGCAATGCTACCAAGTAACAGGACAAGGGACGTACTACAATAACGGTAACGGTACGGTCTCGTTTCAAGCGTGGAGCGGGGCAAAATCTCTCGATGCAGCAACGAACAGCATGGTGTATTATCCGACTTTTGTAGGTGCGGCCAGGGGTGTCGCTTACACGGTAGAAAATACCCTGGCCCAGATGGTAGGTTCTACCTATGCGCCGAATGTACCAACAACATGTACGTTGTCGCACTATCAGGATACGAGCATTGATGTTGTACTGCAGGTAGATCCGGTGACCTACGCTACAAATGATACCGTCGTAGGCCTCCTTGAATCCTTCGATATGATCACTGCACAACAAACTGTTCTATATGACGGCAATATCGACCTCGACAATACGACGACCGGTATCCAAACCTCAGTAGCAAATATCGATCAGGGGTGGACGCTACAGTTTACTCCCGGAGCGATGACCCAGAACCTTGTCCTAACTGTTACAGATGCCAGTAAGTTTAATAATTATATCCAAACGGCTAATTTCTTGAATGAGTTTGTATCCACCTGTCATCGGAGGCTCATTGATGGAAGTAACTGTGTCGGTGTCGATGTACAAATTGGCATTGTGGGTCACGTGACCCCTTAATTATTCTCGGTAGCCAAGACAGTCTATTGTATAATAGTTATATATGGCGAATCGTACGGAACTCAATTTTCCAAAAGATTTCTTGTGGGGTGCATCAACGAGTGCGCATCAGGTAGAAGGGGGCACGCACAACCAATGGAGCGTGTGGGAGCTTGAAAATGCTAAATCGTTGGCTACACAGGCACCCTACCAGTACGGCGATTTAGATGTATGGCCGACAATTAAAAAACAAGCGCGCACCCCGAGTAACTATGTTTCAGGCAAGGCAGTCAATCATTTTGAACTCTACGAGTCGGATTTTGACCTGATGAAAGCACTTTCGATGAACGCGTTTCGCTTCAGCATCGAATGGTCATTTGTGCAGCCTGAAAAGGACGCTTGGAATGCCAAAGCGATCGTGCACTATCGTGCCTATATCGAAGCATTGCAAAAACGTGGGATTGAACCGGTGGTGACACTTTTTCACTTTACGCTGCCCGTGTGGTTTGCTCAGCTGGGTGGCTTTGAGAAGCGGGCTAATATACGGTACTTTGTCGACTTTGTGGATCGTTTTTTTGACGAGTTGGCGTTGCCGGTGCGCTATGTTATCACTGTCAATGAGCCTGAAGTGTATGCAACGCAGTGCTACCTGGAGGGGAGATGGCCCCCTCAGCTCATGAGCCGTCTCAAGACTTGGCAGGTGATGAATAATTTGGCTAGGGCGCACAACCAAGTCGCAAAAGTCCTCCACAGTAAAAACCGTCGTTTCAAAGTGTCAGTAGCCAAGAATAGTACCTACATTTACCCTGGTGACGATGCCTGGCTTAGTATTCGTACGGCTTCGATCGCACAGTATTTACAAGACGATTATTTTCTCAAGAAAGTCATCAAACAATGCGATTATATAGGCGTAAATTACTACTTTAGCAATCGGATTTACGGGTATCGAACGCACAACCCCGATGATCGTCTGAGCGACCTGGGGTGGGATCTGAGGCCAGCAGATATCCAGCATGTTCTCGAGCGTCTCAGCGAAAAGTACAAAAAACCAATCCTTATCACTGAGAACGGGCTGGCTGACGCAAATGATACCAATCGTCAGTGGTGGCTTGCACAAACCATCATCGCCATGCAGCAGGCGATGAAAAACGGCGTTGCGTTGCTCGGCTACTTGCATTGGAGCTTGCTTGATAATTTCGAGTGGGACAAGGGCTTCTGGCCGCGATTTGGCCTGATTGCCGTTGATCGGACCACGATGAAACGCACGCCACGGTCAAGTGCGGTGTGGCTGGGGCGCGTATTAAAGAAAATTCGAAGTGCCGAAAGGAAGGCGGGATGATGAAACAGGTCGGTGCCAATATTGTCGTAATCGGAGGCGGTACGGGAAGCTTCACTCTCCTGCAGGGGATCAAACAGTATACTCATAATGTGACGGCATTGGTGAATATGGCTGATAATGGCGGATCGACTGGTCAGTTGCGCGACGAATTAGGTGTGTTGCCGCCGGGCGATGTGCGGCAGTGTCTGGTGGCGCTGAGCGCATCCGAAAAAGTACGTGACCTATTTAATTATCGGTTCGATGAAGGCAGCTTCAAGGGGCATGCCTTCGGCAATCTTTTTTTGACAGCACTCGAAAAGATGAGTAGTTTTGCCGAAGCGGTTGAACTAGCCAGTGACGTGTTGCAAATTAATGGGCGCGTCGAGCCGGTAACGCTCACAAAAGTCCAGTTATGTGCCGAGGGCAAAGATGGGCAGCCCGTGAAGGGTGAGTTTACCATTGCTCATACTGCGATTGCCGATCGACCAAAAATTTGGCTGGAACCGGCCGCGACAGCTAACCCCGATGCCGTTGCGGCAATTATGGGGGCCGATATGGTGGTAGTTGCTCCTGGAAACCTCTATGGTAGCCTGGCTCCGGCGCTTGTGATCGACGGAATTCAACAAGCACTGCGCAAAACGCGTGCGAAATGTGTCTTTGTATGTAATTTGGTAACAAAGCCGGGCCCAACCAATGGCTATACAGTGACAGATTTTGCTGATGAAATTGAGCGATTGGCAGGCAGCCCATTCCTTGACTATGTCGTATTCAACAACGACAAGCCGACAAAAGTACTGATGGACAAATACGCTCACGATGGGGAATATGCGGTCGAATATGATCTAAGTGAGTTAAAGAAGAAGCACTACGAGTACAGAGCGGCACCAATTTTAGCACGAAAAGTGTGGGGTGGTGCGCAGACCAGTGATCCGCTAGCGAGCGTCCGAAGTTTTATCCGTCATGATCCGGATGCGGTGGCTCGGCAATTGATGCGGCTATACTTTGCATGACTACGTATTACCTTGATCTTGATCGTACCCTGTTTCGTACTGAAGATACAAAGGCGATATTTGTACAGATTGGTGAGCTTTACCCTAAGATTGATGTGATGACTGGCTACCGCGATAGAGCTACTTACTATGTCTATCCATTTACTCGAGAAGGCGACACAAAGACGTATTATCATGATGTCTCAAGGTGGTTGGAGGATAATGGATTGGATCCTGCGGCTGTCTACACACGGCTTCAGATGAGTGAGCTGGCAGATGGACGGTTTGAGTACCCCGGTACCGATACGATCGTTCGTCAATTAAGCCAACTGGGAAGAATCGCTGTTCTAACGTTTGGTGAAGATCGTTACCAGCGTTGCAAAGCAGGACTTTGCCCCTCGCTTGACGGTATACCAGTCATCACGACGCTGCGGCCTAAGGGTGAGTACCTCACTAACTATGCTCAGCCAGGAGATTGGCTTATCGATGACAAAGTGGTGACCGGATTGCCAGAGGGGGTAAGGATGGTGCGTGTCGATCATCAAAACGGTCCAACTGTGCTAGCAGACTGTCTACATCATATCAATCAAAATAATATTGACAAATAAGCATAAGCGTGATACAATATAATCATGATGAAAACCACCACAAAAACCATCATAACCCAAACGGTTACGCCACAACTTAACAAAAAAGCACTGATGATCCACGGTGCAGCGTACAGTGTTTTGTTCGCTGGGTGGCTCGCTCTACAATTGCAAAAATAGCAAATTACACTTCAAGCAGTGTGAAAAACGCCACAATTCTTTATAGAGGAGTGGCATTTTCTGTATCTGTTATTTATAGTCTTTATCCACAAAACTGTGGATAAATTAGGGCCTGTGCTCGAAAAAATGTCAAAAAATAGGCTTGCATGTGGGTAATAGTGGGTTGTATGATGAGTCCAGTGGAAAAAACGGGTAACCCCCGTCACATAAACACCACAACAAAAACACATTTAAAATTCAACGTTAAACCGCCTCACGGGAAGGGCAACGATAACTGTAAACGCTATGGATTATTTTGAACGAAAGCTTGACGACAAGCGTCGCTTGACGATACCGACCGAGCTTCGGGCAGAGTTTGCCAGCGGAGTTGTCGTCAGCCGTGGCTTTGGTGAATATCTCCATATGTATCCTCAGCAAGTCTGGGACAGGGAAGTAGAACCAGCGCTGGCCGGAGATAATATCTTCGACGAAGCGCTTGCCGATCTCAACGTGCGGTTTCGACGCGGCAAGACCAGCCAGTCGCTCGACCAGAAACAAGGCCGAGTCACACTGGAGCAACACCTCCTTGACTACGCAAGTATCGCTAGAGAAGTTATTGCCGTAAGGGTCGGGGCGTATTGGCGCCTTGGCGCACCCGAAAAATTACTTTAGTTTACCATCTGATACAGTACAGTTCATTGACAATTAAACGATATCCTCGAGATCAACAATCTGGTAGTGGGCAAGTGGTTTATCGACCCACATAAAAAATAGTCGAACGTCCTTTCCTCCAACACAACACCTCCCAAAAACTCCACCTCACACGGGGCCCCCGACAAATGCTTGCATTTGGTGGGGCAAACCTCACACATAAGTCTCTCAAGGTACATAAATAGGATTATGAGTCCCACTGGGATTATCCTCGGCTTGTACCGACACTTATCAAAAACAAACACTATCTATGCGAAAACAAACATATGCTCCGCTACCAGTTTGGTGATCTCGAGCTTTTGGACGCGGCATCCTTTTCGGATTGCCATCGCCCAAAGCAGCCCTGTCGTCTATCATTTGCTTCTTTCGCTTGTGCTATGATGGTGGGGAATGAGTATCAAAGAACATCCACCACTTCATGTTCCCGTTCTTTTGGAGGATGTCCTGCATGTGTTAGCGCCCCAATTAGGCGAGAAATATCTCGATCTGACGGCGGGGTATGGCGGCCATGCGGCGGCAATTCTCGAACGAACGAATAATTACTCCGAGTCGGTCTTGGTTGATCGTGATGATTTCGCGATCTCCCACTTGACTAGGTTCTCCAAAAAGGGGACCAGACTTATGCAGATTGACTTTGCCGAAGCTGCCAAACAGCTTGTAGCGGACAATCAGCAATTTGACGTGATTTTACTTGATTTGGGGGTGTCGTCACCTCAGCTTGATAGAGCTGAACGAGGATTTTCTTTTACACAGAACGGTCCTCTCGATATGAGGATGGATAAACGATCAAAGCTCACTGCCGAGACGTTTCTCAACACTGCTAATCGCAATGAGTTAATCCACTGCATACGAGAGTACGGCGAAGAGCCAGTGGGTACTGCCAAACGGTACGCAGAAGCTATCATCGCTACAAGGCCGCTCCACACAACAGAAGAACTCGCCGAGACTATCAAGCATGCCCATGTCGGCAAGTGGCAAAAAACCCACCCAGCGACACGTACTTTTCAGGCCATCCGGATACAGGTCAACGATGAGCTCCGCCAGGTTGAGAAAGTCATGCCGCTGCTCCCCAAACTCCTTAAAAAGGGCGGCAGGGTAGGGGTTATCAGCTTTCACAGCCTGGAGGATCGAATCGTCAAACGGTCTTTCGCCGAACAAGCCAAGAGCGGCTTTGAAGCGGAACTACAGATCTTGACCAAGCATCCGATCCGTGGCGATGAGCACGATTCACTCAATCCGCGAGCACGGAGCGCCAAGCTTCGCGCCGCTGCAAAAATATAAATAATAGAAAGGGGGAGTGACAAAAAATGCCTGTTCACATCCCAGTTCAAGCCCAAGAAGAAGTGACCAAAGTGGTCGTTCGCTTCAAATAGTCACCCATCGTTGATTATTAGAAGCGCTTCTTGATAGACGAAGTACCTGGTTGGTCCAGCAGGCAGCTGGACTGACCACGGTGCTCGCCGCATACATACCAACAATAATAAAAAACAAACATCCACCACTATGTCTTATACACGAACCGTACAATTTAACAGCAGGCGTACGAGCAATTGGAGCCGAAATCAAAACACCGTTGCCTTTGCTTCTGCTGTGAAACTAGGGCCAATTACCCATACCGTACTTGTTGCCCTTATGATTACTATCCTTGGTCTGATATACTTAACTCAGGCTACGCGCGCATCGAGCTATGATTATGCTGCGAGCGAGACAGCAAGCAAGATTTCTGCGTTGAGCGATCAAAAGAAAGATTTAGAAGTCGAGAATGCTCGCTTGACGGCTCTCCAGGCAGTGGGTAATAGCAGTGTCGCCAAAGCAATGACCGCACCGACCGATGTCCAGCACGTAAGCGAATAAATGACACTATATGGAGCTTCATTTCGCGACGAAAAGTCGAGCTAAATTACTCGCCACGGGACTGGTGGCACTCATGGCAGTTTTTATGTTGCGCCTGTTTTATATCCAGATTATTCAGCATGAATATTATGTTTCTCAGGCTGCAAGTGAGCAAATGAAACAATTTGTGCTCCATGCCAAACGCGGGGAGATTTATAGCATGGACGATGGAACGCCGACAAAGCTGGTGATGAACGAAACGGTCTATACGTTATGGGCAGACCCGACGATCGTGGCTGATAAACAAGCTGTAATTGATGCGGTCAATCAAGTGTCCGGTGGTAATACAAGGACGGATTTCGGTAAATACTTATCGACGCCAAACTCACGCTACCAAGTGTTAGCGACGAAGTTGTCTCGTGCGCAAGCTGAAATGTTGAAGGCAAAGAAACTAGCCGGTATCGGGTTTGATGCTGTGAGCCAACGAGTGTATCCTGAGGGGCAACTCGCTAGTCAGGTGCTGGGGTTTGTCGATGCTGAGGGCGCAGGTAAGTACGGTTTCGAACAGGCCAATGACGACGTGTTAAAAGGCAAAAACGGTGTACTGAAAACGGTGACCGACATCCGTGATGTGCCACTGACAATAGGTGCAAAAAATGTGCGTATACCAGCGCTAAACGGCAAAAATGTCGTGTTGACGATTGATCGTAATATCCAGGCGAGAACTGAAAGAGCATTGGCCGATGGCATCGCCCGATCGGGCGCGACGAACGCCAGCGCGATCGTCATTGACCCAAGTATCGGCAAGGTCCTGGCTATGGCGAATCTGCCCACCTATGACCCCGCAGCGCTTAATACGGTGACAAATGCGGCGGATTTCAACAATGATGTCATCAGTAATCCTTACGAGCCAGGCTCGGACATCAAGACCTTTACGATCGCGACTGGCATCGATAAAGGTGTTATCACGCCTGACTCAACCTATGAGAATACCGATCGTATCCAAGTAGACGATATTACGATTAGCAACGCTAGTAAGGGGCACACCGGCACGCGCACCATGCAGTTTGCGCTGAACTGGTCACTGAATACCGGTATGGTTACGGTTGCGCAGCGTCTTGGCAATGGCAGCCAAATTACACGCGGGGCTCGTGATACGATGTATGATTATTTTCATAACCGCTTCCGCCTCGGTGAGACAACGGGAATTGAGCTTGCCAATGAAGCGGGCGGCACAATTGTCTCGCCAACGGAAGCCGAGGGAAATGCCGTACGTTATAGCAATATGGCATTCGGTCAAGGAATGGATGCCACGATGCTGCAAGTAGCCAGTGGGTTCGGAGCTATTGTCAATGGGGGGACATATCACACCCCGACCGTGATTGCCGGAACAATTGATGATGCGGGGAACTATACTGCAGCCGCTGATCGGCCACAATACCCTGGTGTGATCAGTGCTGCATCATCAAGCACGGTCCGGGAAATGGTACATCAGTCCCATTATGCAACCTATAAACCACATAACGAGCCGACGGGCTATTACATTGGTGGCAAGACTGGTACATCGCAGACGCTTGAGAACGGGAAGTACGTTGACAACCAAACAATCGGAACCTATCTGGGATATGGCGGTGAAGTCGGCAAGACACCTCGTTATGTCATCATGGTTGATATTTCAGCGAAAGGAAAAAATCTAGGCGGTGGAGCCGATGCCAAACCGATTTTCCTCGATATATCAAATTGGTTAATTGATTATTTACGACTAACTCCTAGCGGCGTATAAGAGGTATAATAACGATATGACGATTCACACTTTTACTTCCGATTTAAACAGCGTTTTCATGTTGAGTGTGGGTGCGTTTTTGCTTGCGATGGCGCTGACACCGGTATATACCTATTTTGCGTATCGTTATAAATTTTGGAAGCGCCAACGCAGCACGAGTACGCTAGGAGAGAAACTTGAAGTGTTTACCAAGCTTCACGCCGACAAGTTTACGCGAACAATCCCAACGATGGCCGGGCTTATCGGGATTATCGCTATTGGCGTGGTAACGTACTGCTTCAACTGGAGTAGGGCAGAGACCTGGTTGCCGCTTGCGGCGCTGATCGGCGGGGGTGCGGTCGGGCTACTTGATGATATCATCAATATTAGGGGCAAAGGCACAGGTGTAGCTGGATTACGCTCAAGCATCAAGTTTGTGATGGTAATTTTGATGGCGCTAGTGCTCGGCTGGTTCTTTTTTGTGAAGCTTGGGTACAATAGTGTCCATGTGCCGTTCGCGGGCGATATTCAGCTTGGAGTATGGATCGTGCCGCTATTTATTTTGGCAGTTGTCTCAACCGGGAACGCTGTCAACATCAGCGATGGTCTAGATGGACTGGCCGGGGGGCTGTTGGCGATTGCCTATGCAACATTTGGAGCAATAGGACTGCTCCAGGGGCATCTGATGATTGCTGGGTTTTGCTTTACGGTTGTGGGCGCGCTGCTCAGTTATCTTTGGTTCAACATTTATCCGGCGCGGTTTTTTATGGGCGATGTTGGTAGCTTTGCGTTTGGCACTAGTCTTGGTGTGGTAGCGATGCTGACCAACACACTATTTTTGTTGCCGATTATCGGCATTGTTTTTGTTGCCGAGGCCGGTTCAAGTTTGCTGCAGCTTATCAGTAAACGATTCTTTCACCGCCGGATCTTTATATCGGCACCGATCCACCATCATTTCGAAGCAACGGGCTGGCCTGAGACAAAGGTGACCATGCGTTTCTGGGTGATCGGTTGTGTCGCGGGGTTTATGGGGCTGCTGCTTGCGCTAACAGGGGGGCACATTTAGCGTGAGGCAAGCGAGTAGGCGAGTGCCGCGGGCAGAATCTAGTGCCTCTATTGCAACGACTTTTCAGCGCCAACACCGGCCGGATCATCAAATCGTGTTGTTTGTGGGCTTGTTGATGTTGATGGGCTTGATCTTGATGTATGCGATTGGACCGCAACGCGCGAATGTGCTCAATACGTTGCACAGTACGACATTTTACACTGACACCTATTTTGTGGTAAAGCAGTTAGTGAGCCTCACGCTCGCGGTCGGTGCATTCGTCGCATTGGCCTTACTGCCGTTTACTCTTTTGAAACGTTACGCAGAGCGCTTAGTGTGGATAGGATTAGGGCTCTGTGTGTTGCTGTTTGTAACGGGTAACTTGCTGGATATTTCGCAGATTGCACAGTGCAGTCTCGGTGCATGCCGGTGGTTTGAGTTGGGGCCGCTGGGGAGCTTTCAGCCAGCTGAATTGTTGAAGTTCGCATTCTTACTGTACCTTGCGCGATTTCTTGGGGTGAGGCACGCTCAGGGCGCGATTAATGATAGTAGGCGTACTGTATGGCCAGTGGTGGGGATATCGCTTATCGCGTTGTTCTTTATCGTGGTGCTTCAACGTGATTTAGGGACTGGTCTGGCGCTTTCTTCTATCATTTTGACAATGTTGATTGTATCAGGCATGAGCTGGAAACTTCTCGGCAAGATTATGCTGGGTGCTGCTGCGCTGGGGATCGTAATGGTGTTGTTGTTTCCACATCGTATGGAGCGAATTATTACTTTTTTTCAAGGTGATAATGCGACAGCCGGAGATGCGCTTGATGCCAATTATCATATAAAAAATGCTAAAATTGCACTAGGAAGCGGTGGGTTCTTAGGGCTTGGGATTGGTAACAGCATTCAAGCAACCGGCTATCTGCCAGAGGCGATCAACGACTCAGTATTTGCAATTATTGGTGAGACTTTTGGGCTTGTCGGTACTATTACGGTGCTTCTTGTGTTTACTGCGCTGCTGTTGCGATTACTTCGCATCAGTGATCATTTACTCGACATGGAGATGCGGTTGGCAGTGGCGGGTATTTGGGGGTGGTTGGCAGCCCATGTCGTGCTAAACGTAGCATCGATGCTGGGGGTATTTCCGCTGACAGGCATTACATTGCCGCTCCTCAGTTTTGGTGGCACAAGTATTGTGTTTATCGCGGCGGCACTCGGGCTGGCTTTTCAGTTATCGCGTTTCACGACCCATAATTCGCTAACGACAGAGGAGGTCCGCAGTGCGTATACTCGCAGCCGGCGGGGGATCGGGGGGACACGTTTCTCCGGTCGTCGCCGTCATTAATGAAATCGCCAAGGTACATCCGCGGGCAGAAGTATTGTTCGTGTGTAATAAAGCGTTTGAAACTCAATCGCTCGGGTTAATGGAAAAGGGAAGTCGTATTCCTGTCGTCGTGAGAACCATTTCAGCTGGTAAATTTCGGCGGTATAGCCATCTTTCTAGATTGCGACAACTCCTCATGCCACGTATTGTGTTGGCAAATTTGCGCGATATCGTGAAAGTGTTGATAGGTGTTATGCAGAGCTTATGGCTTCTGCACCGATTTAAACCCGACGTTGTGTTCGCAAAGGGCGGTTTTGTCTGCCTACCGGTCGGGATAGCGGCACATTTGATGCGCGTGCCGATTGTGGTGCATGATTCCGATACGCGGCCAGGCTTAACAAATAGCGTGCTGGGGCGCTGGGCAGCGGCAATCGCCACCGGCTCTCCGCTCGAGAATTATCGTTACAAGTCGGGTATTAGTCGCTATGTTGGCGTGCCGATTGCTGAAGCATTCCGCCCCTATAGCTCTGCCGATCAAAAGCGGGCTAAGGCGGCTCTTGGGTTTGATCCAGAGCGGCCCCTAGTCGTGGTGACTGGTGGCGGCCTCGGTGCCGTAACGATTAATACAGCGCTGCTGACTGACGCGATGAGGCTATGTGATGATGGAGTGCAGCTGTATCATGTAACGGGCCGTGCGCACTATGATGAAATAATGATGCTTGCACCGAAGCGCGATGATTACAAACTGGTACCATTCGTCTATGAAGGCATGGCAGAAGTGTTAGGTGCGGCTGACGTGGTTGTGTCGCGTGCCAGCGCCACGTTTATACAGGAGCTCGCAGGCTTGAAGAAGGCGGCTATCTTGGTACCTTCTCACGCGTTGGGGGATCAGCGCAAGAACGCTGAAGTGTACCGAGAGGCGAATGCGGCTCTCGTCCTGAGTGATGATGAGTTGACTCAACAAGCTGCGTTTTACAAGGCAATTATGTCGCTTATCAACTCACCGGAGCGTGCCGAGCAGCTCGCCAGAAGCCTACATAACTTCGCTCGTCCGCACGCCGCCAGAGACGTAGCCGCTATAGTGATGGCTGTCGCAAGCAGCGGTAAATCGCCAGTAACAGAGTAGCGGGTCAGCCGCTAAACAGCGTATAATAAGCATGAGTAGATTATGAAACTATTTCGCAAGTCTCAGCTCCGGACGGCGGCGCGTCGACGTACTTCGATACCCGCTGCAGGTGCTGGGCGGGCTACTGAAGCTGATCTCGAGACGCGCTATGCGTTTCGCCGTAATCGTACCCTGACTGGCAGCTTGGCGTCGGGTGTGGAAAGTGCCAAAGTACAGCATATGGAACTGCGTTCGGAACGTGTTCAGGGGCATGATCTCAAATCGCATCGTCGTCGTTTGGGCGGAGTGCTGTTGGTTGTACTTGCTTGCGCGGGCTTATTAGCGTATCTGGTGTATACTTCGATTGCTACGCCAATCATTACCGCACATACGCCGATATCGGTCGATCGGGCGTTATATCAACAACTGACCCAACAATATCTCAATGCCCATCCATTGCAGCGATTCCGTTTCACGCTGGATACAGGCGCACTTACCGGCTATCTCCAATCACATGGTGCACCAGAGGTGGCGAGTATTGACAGTCACACACATTTTGCCGGCTTCGCCTCTAGTACGATTGTGGTGACGATGCGGCAGCCAGCAGTAGTTTGGCATACCAGCTCTCATACGTTTTTTGTCGATGAGTTTGGGAATGCATTTGAGAGAAACTATTATGCCGAACCAGCCGTACAGATTGTCGATGAGTCGGGTATTCAGACCAACGGCAATCAGGTGCTGGCTAGCAACCGTTTCCTGGGCTTTATTGGCAAGGTGATTGGACAGATGAAGAGGCAGGGATACGAAGTGACGAAGATTACATTACCAAAAAACACCACAAGACAAGTCGCTGTATCGGTTAATCAAATTAGCTACCCCATAAAATTCTCGATTGATCGCTCGGCAGGGGAGCAAGCTGAGGACGCTGCTCGTGCCATGCGATACCTTACTAGTAAGGGGGCCCCTGTAGAATATATCGATGTACGTATCGGCGGTAAAGCGTACTATCGTTAATAGTCAACGGGTAAACTCATCTTTTACTACCATATCCTGTGAGAGTGTCTCTCCTTGCCAATCGGCTATATGTTCTGTTTTTGTTCGATTTTTTTATGACACAAAAATATATATTAAAATACATAAATATCAAAAAAGCAAATGATAGGGAAATGAAGAGAAAAGGATAGGGGGGTAATAAAAAACAGAAAAAGCAAATCTGGTAATTATGATCGTGAAAAGTCAAGCGACGTGTGGAAAACTACAACAGTCACGGAGTACCCGGTAAGCGAACACGAATTGATGCCGACAATGTAAGTGTTATAAATAAAATAATAAAGTAATAATAGCAGATGCTGAAAGATGCTCACCATTCAAAACTCCCCTTGCCAGGGGTATTAGGTAAAATAGCACTCTATGTAGACGTATGCTGATTCATCTCAAATCACTATATTTAATGTCGTAAAAGATATATTGCGCGACGTTAAATCTATACGAAGAATATGGTTCTAACTATATTCCCTCCATTGGTTTGCAGCTTTAGTTTTTATGTTCCCGCGTGTTGCGCCTTTGGTCCCCTGCGCGTTTGCTGTTTAGAGCTTGTTAGTTTAGCTGCTTATTGCCGATACAGCTTTATATTGCCTTTAATAGCCCAATGTCTCACACATCAAATTAGCAAATATAAATATGTTCTATTTTTGTTCTTTTAGTTTTATCGCTACTATCGTTACCCACGGGGGCGCTTCTCCTTGGCTAGCTACAAAGGAGTGTAGCCAGTACTAGGAAGAACATCGTATAATAGCTCGCCTGTGCTATGAGCACTAGTAATGATAAGAAAGTAGGTAGTTCATAGCGAAGCAAGTTACCGATAAACAGCCACAGCGAAATGGCTGACGCTGCGGCAAGGACTGTATGGATGGTAGCGGTTTTGTCGCGTTCTGGGAATAAGGTGCATAGTATCTGAAGTAGGGTCGCTGCAGAAATGAGGAGAACGGGCGGCATATCGAGCTGGAATTTCGGTATGATATAGGCGACCGTCACCCACGACAAAATTGGTAGTGTGAGAGCAAAGACAGCACCATGGTAAATGGTTGAGCTCCGAGTCATCGCGGCATGACCACTGAATGTAACATGCCTTCCCTGTTTTTTTGGCCATAAGTAGAGTAGCCCGAAAAGTGAGAGATAAAGTAGTCCGAAACTACTGGCAGCAAGTGGATTTGATGGCACCGTTATTGTGCCGGAAGATCGACCTGACGCCGATGGCGTAAGTCGATTTCGAGGTGATCACGGTGAGCAAGTTGGTTGGGAGCGCGACGGGCTTATGAGGGCAACTGTCATCATGGCCTGGGTACCGCGTAATCTCAATACTATGCCGGCGTTCACGACGAATGTCGAGTGGGGTATGTATTGGGATAGCGGGAGGATCGTACTGGGCGCGCCAGAGGGCGCCCCAAAAAACGAATACCTTCAGTGGTACGCGCAGTTTGGTGGGGTACCTACGGCAGTAACCCTTGCTGATACGGTGAGCCAAGCGATGGAGCTTCTCAATCGTTTGACGAATCGTGCCGACAGCTGCGTGTTTTGCGAGATCGTCCAGCGTGATCCCAAGGGCCAGATTGAACGCCACACGCCACATGCTGTGGTGTTTACTCCCCTCTCGCCCGTCATCCCGGGGCATAAGTTGGTTGTCTCGCGTGCTCATGTAGGTTCAGCACTCGAGAATGCCGGTGTGACGGCCGATACGATACGTGATGCCGTGCAATACGCCGCGAAGTATGGTGATCAGATGAACCTCATCACCTCTGTGGGGAAAGACGCGACGCAGACAGTCCGCCACCTACATATCCATATTGTCCCTCGTCATGCTGGCGATGGTCTTGCGTTACCTTGGACGGGCCAGCACTGACGCATAGGTGCCTCTTGATTTCTGAATGTGGGATCAAGAGGCGCTTTTTTATTTTGATACAATAAAATTGGCCCGGAACGGACTAAGACCAACCATCACGTGGGCGGTGCCTCATCCGGGCTGCCAATTATTTGCGTAGTGAGAGGACTGTCGGGTCCTCTTTTTTCTCAGGAGGGGTAGGTGCCGTGCTTCCCTGCTCTGATTCACGAATAATACGTGGGCGGTTTGGCTCACTTGATTTGTCGGTATCTGTTTTTCGCTTGCGAGTGCGAGTACGTTTGCGTTTGGGTTTGTCTTCACCTTGACTGCCGGAGCCAATTGGTCCACTGGGGGCACGATGAGTGCCGGGGACTACCTCTGTTATCTCGGTGGTGGCACTTCCCTGTTGCTGAGCTTGCTGCAGTGCGGAATTAACCTCGTCGGGCGTGACGTTGCTAATCGGCCATGTTTTACCCTGTGCGAGCATCTCGGCTTCTCGGACTTTACGGTCGGCCTCCCGTTGTTCGGGGCTCTTTGGCGGTGTGTAGGCAGGGCCAGGACGCTTGACGACTAGGTTTTCGGGCGGCAAGATACGCTCGGAGATATCTTGTTCGATATCTTCGCGGCTGCGACTGTATTTTTCGCGAGTTCTTTCGATGATCAAGTGGGTATTGTCAGTTTGCGTAGGTGGTAAATTGAGAGTCCGGGCACTAAAGGCCGGAGCTTTTTCGCCATTGATCACCATGTTGATGATGAAGTTGCGGTTGTGCATCTGTAAGAGGTCGTTTGGTTCGAACTGTGGCTCGAACTGCTTGGCAAGGATCGGGCTATCGTCGGCCGAGACACGGAACGATATCATCGTCCCGACGTTCCCAAAGACGGCGTCGCGTACGTTGTCGGACATCTGTGAGATGTATTGATTGGCGACAGTCAGATTGAGGCCGTATTTGCGCGCTTCAGACAGGATGGTCGCAAAGCTATCGGTCGCAAAGTTTTGGAACTCATCGACGTAGAGGTAGAAGGGACGGCGATCTTTGATGTCAGGAATATCACTACGGCTCATAGCGGCGAGCTGGATCTTGGTGACGAGGAACGACCCGAGGATACCGGCGTTGTCCTCGCCAATCAGGCCTTTGCTGAGATTGACGACCAGGATTTTACCCTCATCCATAATTTGGCGGATATTAAACGTGCTTTTCGGCTGACCAATGATATTACGGATGACGGGGTTAGCAGTGAAGGCACCGACCTTGTTGAGCACCGGTGCGATGGCTTCGGCCTGGAATTTGTCTGTCCAGCTATTGAACTCGACATTCCAGAATTGCAATACTACCGTGTCGGTACAGTAACTGAGGGTTTCTTTGCGGAACTTCTTGTCAGTCAGCATGCGGGTGATGTCGAGCATGGTGGTCTCGGGGCGATCGAGGAGCGCCAGGATGGTATAGCGCAGGATATACTCGAGGCGTGGTCCCCATGATTCGCCAAACATGCGCTTCAGCACTCCAATCACCTCTGAGCTAATATTGGTTTTTTGTGACGGGTTTGTTACTTCGAGCGGGTTAAACCCAAGCGGAAACTGCGTGTCGGCCGGGTTAAAATACACGACGTCGTCGATACGACTCCCTGGGATGAATTTCATATTGTTGATTGCAAAGTCGCCGTGTGGGTCGATGATGGCGTAGCCTTGGCCGTGAAACACGTCGCTGAGCGCAAATAGCTCGAGCAATCCGGACTTACCGGCTCCAGTTTGTCCAATGATATAGACATGGCGCGACCGGTCGTAGCGCAGCATGCCGAACTGGTGGTTGACGCCACGGAAATTAGTCATCCCAAAGGCTGAGATATTTTCGTCGATCGCTGGATTGCCAGTTAGTAGCGGCAATTTAGCCGGCGGTTCGGCCGTCTTGGTGCTTGCCCAAACGATATTTGGCGTTTCGACATTGGTATGCGGCAAGTGAAAGACACTGGCGACTTCCTCGATGTTCATGAGGTATCCTCTGTCCGCGAATAGACGCGATTTGTACTTGGCGAGGGCTTCCTTGGCGAAGCTGTCCCCCGCTATTTTGAACCCGTTGAGATTGGTACTGTTGAACTGCTTAAAGGTGCCGACGATCCCCTGCATGCGAAGTTTGGCATTTGTCGTGCTCTCACCGAGGTAAGCGATGCGAATTTTTACTTGGTACCCTAGCTTTGTGGCTTTCTTTTCTGCCTCAGACACACGAGTTTTGTCGCGTTCGGACAGTTCTTTAGGAGCGCCGGCAGCGCCCTGTTCTGGTGGCGCCCAGAGTGCCTCAAATAGTCCGGCTAGCCACTTAGTGCCACCACCCCCGAAGAGACTGGTGCTCCCGCTTTTGACCGATTTAATCCACGCATCAGCGGCTTTATGCCAGTCATCCTTGACGGGACGAACGAGCATTTGAATCCAAATTTCTTCGTCGGTGTCCTCGAGTTTTGCGAGAGTGCCGGTAATGCCGGCGAGGGGGTCCACCTCGAAACTCTGGAATGTCTTAATTGGTAGAAACTCTTTCTCAGTTAGTACAATTTCAGAGGTATAGACGACACTATGTTGCCGTTCGTGCGCCACATAATCCTCGTCAGCGGCGTGGATTTGTACCTGTGGGTACTGCGCGTAGATTTGGCCCTCGACAAAACTTTGCAAGGCTTTTGGTGTCCAGACAAAGAACTGGATCCGCCCCCCTACCGAAGCGATCTCGAAACTAAGATGCTCTTGGTAGCCACCATTGGCCTTTAACTCTTTGGCATCACGCAAGATACCATGCAAACTAGCAAACATCTGCTCGGCAGCCAGTTCGCTCTTGTCGTTGGCTTTTGGGATTTCGAGCATCAACAGGACGCTCTCGATATCTTTGACGATATCGACTTTTTGGTAATTACGCCACGTCATATACCCCAAAATGGCGACGATGGGCATCCATACGTACCACTGAAGCAACAGACTGACAAAACTTAGGATAAATGACATAACTAGTTAAATCTCATTATACCACACCTCTGTAGAAAATGCAAGAGTAAGCGACATTAAATAACCCCCTTCTGCTAACAGAAAGGGGTATGGGGCTTAGCTAAGCCCCCTGATGAGAATCACCAACCGTTCGGTGATACTGTCGCCGAGGAACTGCCGGTGTTCCGGCTTGGCCGCGGCGTAGGCTAGACATAGCTTGGCTTTGGCAAGCGTTTGCTGATCTCGGCGCTCTAGCGCATCAAACGCGAGGTCAAGCACTGCACGCTTATCGAGGCTTCTCTAGCACGGCGAAAACTGCTCGGTAGAGGGATACCGCACTACCTGCGCTACGAGATTATTCCAATCGAGTGGGAACGCGACGACGAGTCCAAACCCGTGTGGATAATTAGCTTTGCCATCCGAGCGCAACCTATTCGAAGTGAGATCCCATGCGTACCTCTCGAACAGACGCAGCGCATCATCGCCTTCGCTCGTGCGAATTTCATCGGCAAGTCTCGCAAACAGCGCATCCAGCTCTGCTTGTAGGCGCTTGGTGCCCACCCCCTCGCCGAAGACCATCTCGATACTTGGTTCCCAAGGAAACCTGGTATCAAGGTAGGAATCGAATGCTTTCAGCGCTGCCAAGATGTCGGGGCCCAGCAGTTCACTTCGTAGTGCCTCGGCTTTTGCGGGCCATTGGGACACGCTTTCGTAGATGCTCCATGCCTCGGGATTAGCATTATCGAAGTATTCTGGAGGCTCGCCACAGGCCATAATCTTGTCATAGTCTTGGCCGGCGCGCTTTAAGGCATAGGACCAACTCCGTGCAATTTCGACATCTGAGGCGTCTTGAACATTTTGATTGACGCCATGCTTCCTTGTGCCGGCATCTTGCGGTGAGGTGATTTGTATTCCTCCGAAAAGTGCCATTTTCTTCTCTTTCTCTCGAGGTGGATAATCAGTATAAACTATATCACGATTTCGTAAAAATAAAAGAGCCCGCCACCGATGAGCGATGCGTCCAAGTAAACGGGCTCTCTCGGGGCGGCTACTCTATGTCCAGCTATCCTCCTCAAGCATCATTGCGGCGAACCAGATCTGCACAAAGCGGAAGCCCCATATCGAGACACCTGCCCACACTTCCGTAGCAGAGCTGGATTTCGCGCCCATGATGACCCAAAAAAGCCCTAGTAGAAACATCATGGCTTTGGCTTTCCTTCCGTAGACGTTGTTAGATCAAAATAAGCTATACACCACTTCATTTATAATATCAAGTGGTTCGCACTCATCCACCACCTTTGCAACATAAAATGGTAGGTGCCGCACACTGCTTAATACCACCTAAATAGAGCGGAGCCTAGGCGTTCACCGTAGTACCTGTATCGTTGGAAGTGCAAATGGAGAAAGCTCAATGAACACATCCAGCTAGATAACTCGAACCGTGGAGGATCTACGGTTTCGACAACCACCTGAGACGCTGTACCTGGCGAAGGATTACAATAAAAAACACCCTATGATAGGGTGTTTTCTACTACCTTAAACTGAACCACTAAGAACTAAGAACTACTTCTTCCCTGTCTCTGCCAAGGTATAGGTTGCCTTAGCAACACGCTTGAACTCAGGTTTGCTCTGAAGGTTGAGCAGAATAGTTGTCTCTTTGACCTGGCGGCTCTTGAGTACTCGCTTCACGATCTCGTCGCGGTGGAGTGGCTCGCCGGCCTTCTTTAGTACTTCGGTGATGATGTCTGACACGGTTCCTTTGCTGTAGCCCCATTCGTTGAGGGCGTAGATACCGCGGCCGATCAGG
Source organism: Saccharimonas sp. (SeqCode) (assembly GCA_039809225.1). Lineage (GTDB taxonomy): Bacteria > Patescibacteriota > Saccharimonadia > Saccharimonadales > Saccharimonadaceae > Saccharimonas. The sequence goes on along the minus strand of JBDHUN010000002.1, from coordinate 51,759 downwards.
ACGAAACGCTTGTCTTTGATTAATTCGTTGTGGATCGCTTGAGTGGTAACATCTTTGCGCTTGAAGTCGCTGTCTTTAATATGCTTTGCGATATCGCTAAAGTGCAGCGGCTTGCCGCCATCAGCGAGGATGACATAAATCTTGTCGCGAATATTCTTTGGATTGACCGTCGGCCACTTGACGAGCCCCCAGACGTCCTTGAGGCTAGCGAGACCTTTGCTCAAACTGGCGGTTGCGCGGACTTGGCTGGGGCTTTCGAGCGAGAGCATATCGTGAAGAGCTTCGGTATCAACAGGTTGGCCGTGTTTTTTGATAGTCTTGACGATATCGTCGATTTGAGAGCGAACTTTTTTCTCGTCACCGTTTTCGACCATACCGATGCCGTGATAGTAGCTATCATTTTCGTTGACGACAGTGAGTTTCGAGGATAACTCAGCGATAAAGGCGATACGCGCTTTAGTTTCGGCGCTCGGGCTCTTGGTATCCGTCATACGGGTGGCGATGTCTTGCACCCGACCGACACGGCCGTGCTCGGATAGATCCCGCACGATGAGTTTCTCGGTATTACCGATGGCCGGGATTTTTCCGTCGGCCACTGCGATTTTGAGGCGAATCAGGATGGCCTTTTCGAGCTGGCGAACGCGCTCGCGGGTGATGCCGAGCAATTCGCCGATTTGCTCAAGCGTCTCTCTACGGTCGAACAATCCAAAACGACGCGTGATAATCTCGCGTTCTCGCTCTTGGTCGATTGTCTTCAGGATGTCCTGGACGGCAGTCTTTAGGATTGCTGCAGTATCTTTTGGTGCAGACTCGCTCATTTGATGTTGTCTCCGTCTTCCTGCCTCACCTCTCAGGAATTTATCGTTAATTTACAATTTCGTATTTGATTATAGAACATAATTTTCTAAATGTCAAACACTAAATATTCTAAATTTATTGTACCACAATGTCGACGCTTATGGTAAATACTTTTTTTGGGCTTTTTTATACAAAAAATGATGGTTAGCCTAACAATAATATATGCGAGGGTCAAATATTGCCTCTGTTACGTATAAAAAATATCCACAAAATTTGTGGAAAATATTACACCATAAATAGTACTTTGGTAAGAAAAATTGCCTGACTTCTGAATGTAAGGAGCCATGCGGTGACTCACCTCCGGGCAATAAGTTTGAAAACCGACATTCCTGCCAAAAAGCCGAGCAAGATGCCTGCGGGTGCTACGAGCTCGCCAGCATTCTGTCTGTAGATGGCCAATCCTGTATATAAAACCAGGATAATCAGAGTGTAGAGCACCATATTTGCTGCGACACTTGTCCAGTCGGACAAGTAGTTAGGGCGGTCACGCTTGAGGTATGCAGCCACAAGCATAACAACGAATCCCGCCGTGAAGCCCCAGATGAGGTTATGCAAGGTACATCACATTCCTTTCCTAGAGTGGAAACAATGAAATTGTAAAAATATAATACCACAGAATTGTAATAAATCAAAAACAGATCACCACCTTGCTTGAGTTGCCGACTACGTTTTGCTTTTGTGTGGAGGGTTCTTGCGACCACGAGCAGGTTTAGTGGGGGCGTCAGTTAATAACTTCTTGGCTTCTGCCTCTGTTAATTTCTTTGGGTTGGTATCTTTTGGTACCTTGGCGTTTTTCTTGCCATCAGTAACATATGGCCCAAAACGGCCGTTTAATACCTTCACGCTGCCAAAATCGGCGATGTTTTTCTCGGCTTCGGCCTGTAATTTAGCAGCATAGAGTTCGCGTGCTTTCGCTTCGGTGATATCGTGTGGATCGTCCTCTTTGAGGCTGACATAGAGCTTTCCCACTTGAATATAGGGGCCAAAGCGGCCAATATTGGCTTTGATCTCTTGCCCGTCCGCTGTCGTGCCAACGAGACGAGGCAATTTGAAGGCTTCGAGAGCTTGCTCGAGCGTGACGGATTCGATCTTGGCGCCACGCGGCATCGGGGCGAACTCAGGCTTGTCGGCATCTTCTGCGTTCCCAAGCTGGAGCATCGGTCCGAAGCGACCAAAGCGCGCAATGATCGTGCGACCGGTCTTTGGGTCGGTACCCACTTCACGCGAGTGGCCCACACTACTACGATCGATGTCGCTTCCCTTTTCGATTAACTCATGAAATGGTGTATAGAAGTCTTCGAGCATGCGGTTGCGGGCGAGCTTGCTGTCGGCGATATCGTCGAAATGCTCCTCGACACTAGCCGTGAAGCCGTAATCAACCACCTGTTCAAAGTGTTTCCCTAGAAAATCGCTAATCAGTTCACCAGCGGGAGTAGGGACAAGCTTGCCGCGCGTACTGCCGGTTTTTTCAAGCGTGATTTCGCGTTCGACGGTACCATCGATCAATTGGAGGACGATCACTTCTCGCTCTTTTCCCTCGTCTTCACCACGTTCGGCATAACCGCGGGTCTGGACCGTGTTGATGATAGTGGCATAAGTCGACGGTCGGCCGATACCGAGTTCCTCGAGCTTTTTGACCAGTGAGCCTTCGCTGTAGCGTGCTGGTGGTCGGGCAAAGACTTGCCTAGCTTCAACCGATGAGGCATGAAGTGTATCATCAGCGGCGAGTGAGGGCAAGATTTCTTCTTTGCCGCCTCCGTAAACGCGCAAGAATCCGTCAAAGACGACGACTGATCCTTTGGCCTCAAACACGAGATCTTTTTCACTCACGGTTACTGGCGTATGGCTGATGCTAATCGTTACGGTCGTATTTTCAAGCTTGGCCGGTGCCATTTGGCTAGCCAGCGTACGTCGGCGGATGAGGTCGTATAATTTCTGGTCGTATTCGTTGTTGCTGGCGGTTTCGCGGCTGATATCGGTGGGGCGAATGGCCTCGTGGGCCTCCTGGGCGCCCGCCGACTTGGTTTTGAACTTGCGGACGTGTGAATATTCCGGCCCATAGAGGCGTTTGATAAACTCGGCGCTACCGGCAATTGCCTGCGCGCTCAAATTGACGCTGTCGGTGCGCATATAGGTGATTTTTCCGTCTTGGTAAAGCTTCTGAGCGCTGGCCATGGTTGCCTTGCTGCTGAAACCGAGGCGACTATTGGCCTCTTGTTGCAGTGTACTGGTGGTAAATGGCGCGGCGGGATTGCGCGTGGAGGGGCTCTTGGTGATATGGGCTACGGAATAGGTTGCATTTCTGAGAGAGGCTAAAAAGTCATGGGCTTCCTGCTCGCTTGCGAACCGCTGCGATAGCTCTGCTTTGAATTCTTGTGAATCATGATAAAAGAGCGCAGTTACCTTGAATTCGGCACTGCCCTCAAAAGCCGTAATTTCGCGTTCACGCTCGACGAGTAGTCGTACAGCTGGACTTTGGACGCGCCCGGCACTCTTGCCGCCAGGGACCTTTTGCCAGACCACAGGGCTGAGCTCAAACCCGACGATTCGGTCGAGAATTTGCCGGGCCTGCTGAGCTTCGACCAGCTTCATATCGACAGTACGCGGGTGCTTGATCGCTTCTTCGATGGCGCTCTTGGTAATTTCATGAAAGACGATGCGCTTGGTTTTGGTAGGATCAAGTCCCAAAACTTCACAGAGGTGCCATGCGATAGCTTCTCCTTCACGGTCTTCATCAGTCGCGAGCCAGACGCCTTCGGCGCCGACAGCTTTTACTTGTTTTTTGAGCTCGGTGATGATTTTTTTCTTGTCGGGATCGATTTCATACACGGTTTTAAAGCCGTGCTTTGTGTCAATGGGCGGCGTGCCGTCTTTGGTTTTTTTGGCAATGCTACGAATGTGTCCGATACTGGAAAGCACCGTAAAATCACCACCAAGGTATTTCTCGATGGTTTTGGCTTTGGCTGGGCTTTCGACAATAACTAAATTTTTTGACATAGTAACCTTTTCACTATATATGAATGCGGCGTATTCCGCCAAACGGATGTTTATACTACGCTAGTTTTGTCGAGATTGCAACTTGTTCTTTACAGATAGACATAAGAAGATTACACTACAGAGAGCAATACGCTTGCGCCCGCAACTAGATTTATATTAATATTTGACTTTTAAATACAAAAGGTGTATAAATATATAAATGATTGAATCATATCACGGACACCCAACGGCAAGTGACTACGACACTCACCTCGAGGCATGGGACGGTTACGGCAGTGGGCCGGTAGCGAGTCTCGAGCCCGAAGATGATAAATATGATACAGTCCACGGTAGCGACTTGATGATTGCAATGCCTGGGGACCGCTTAGCAGCGATTGCAGACGAGCTCGCCGCACTTCACGACAGGCACACTAGGGGTGAGCTATCTATCAATGATGTTGATTGGTTGACACTCAAGGAGCATATCCGGGAAGTTCACGATACGTATCGGGCTCAGTATGAAGCTATGGCAGAGCAAGATAAGGAATACGCTCAGGCCGTACAAGATTGGGTCGTGGCTGAGCAACTGCGCCGTCACCCGGCTTATCGCGTCGATGATGAAGCTGAAGATTCGCTAGACTCTGAGGCAAGGGCCCAGAAGTTACTCGAAAAGCACCTCGAAACAATCGGTATTGTCGAAGATCTGACAGCTGAGTTGGTGGCAGAGGGCGAAGACGAGAAATTGATCCATTTTGCCGATACGTGACGCATGGAACTACTCGCAGATGTACGCGCGGTCGAACTCGACCTGTTGTATGCCCTAGCGGCCTAGCTAGCGGTCAATCCTTAGCGCAAGGTCCATTGGTTGGCGCCCAGTGCTCGGGTGACGCCACTTATCTCAAGCATGGTCAGTGCAACCGACAGGTCGCTTGTCGTGGTGTTGAGCTGCGCCTGGAGCTCATCGCCATCGCGTACCCCAGCTTGTAGCAGCTGAATTATTCCTGTTTCAAGCGCGTTATTGCCCAGAGCAAGTCTCGTTTGTGACTCGAGTTGGTCTGGGGCGATGACCTCTAGGATATCCTCGACACTCGTCACTGGTATGGCACCTTGTTTGAGTAGATGATTGCACCCCGCGCTCATCGGGCTAGTGATATTGCCGGGTACCACGAATACATCTTTGCCCTGCTCTAGCGCCCGTGCCGCAGTACTCATGGTACCACTTTTGAGACCCGCTTCCGTGATAAGGACGGCGTCGGCCATACCGGCGACCAAGCGGTTACGCTCGAGGAAACTCCAGCGAGCAAATAGTTGATCGTCGGCGTGCTCGGCGATAATTGCCCCATTTTCTTTCAAGATTCGCTCACCAAGGGCACGATTGGTGGTTGGTCGAATTTGCGGGAGTGCGTTTGCGAGCACGGCAAGTGTTATGCCACCGGCATCAAGCGCTGCTTTGTGAGCAATAGCATCAACCCCGAGAGCCAGCCCGCTGACGACGACGATACCCTTGGCTGCGAGCTCACTGGCAAAATGCTCAGTAACCTCGTGGCCGTACCGAGTGGGCTTGCGTGTACCAACAATGGCAATGGTCGGATAACGCTCTAATGGTAGTTTTCCTATAAAGTATAAGCTTTTTGGTGGTTTAGCAATATCTTTCAGTATCTGTAGGTATTTACTGTCTCGAGGAGCAATTTCATTGATTTTCATATATTTTATGATAAAAAGTATTGACTTATTGTCAAGTGTGTGCTAGTATTGGAGATGATTGACAGACTATAGAAGTCTGATCAAGCACCTTATACCCCCTATTCTAACAGGATTTGCCCCTAGGGCATGTCCTACTATGTTAGGTTGCGCACTCAAGGTGTGTGATAGTATTCTACCCTCCACTGTCACGCCGCTAGAAAAGCCTTGGTGCGTATACTAACCCCTTTGTCCGGCGGACCTTCGATTATTGTGAGGTGGGTCACGCTCATACCCGAACTTCAGGGTGGGATGAAGGGTTGTATGGTGTCAGGTGATGCCCACCCTTACCTGGCACCTTACAAGAGAATACGATAAAAAGACCGAATTTACTTCGGTCTTTTTCGTTTGATAATGAACCCTATGCCAATGCAACCGTCAAACCTAGCGTTTAGTGCATTATTGATGACATATTCTGTCTGTAACTCATCAAAACTGTATACTCATTTGGACGGCCGTCACAAATCTTTATACAATTTTTGTGGGATGAGAAAATTCATTCGTAATGAAAACCCCGACCGGTGGGTCGGGGTGGCGGGAGTAAGGGAAAGATCAAGCAGTGCGGTTGAGGGCGCCATATACCAAGTTGCTCAAGAGAGTTTTGTCGATCTCATCTACGGGGATGTGGGCGAAGTACGGGCCGAACGGATCATCGATTTTCTTCTGGAAGAATGTCCCCTTGCCGCTTAGATAGAGGCCACCTCCCAGTTCGATTCCGGCGAGCTCTTCTTTAATAACCTTTCGCAGTGACCACGAGTGCTTGCGGTCAACTGGGAACTCGATCTGATATAGCTCCGCGTCTTGCCAGCGCGTGGCATCCTCCACGAGCTCATGTGCCCACTGTGTGGCGCGAGCGGTCAGCTCGTCGCGACGACGCTGCGCTTCGGTAGTGCGCTGATCGATGCCGCTGTATGCACCGGGCACATCTGCGGCAGCCGCCACATCAGAGAGCATCGTGCGGCCGCAAGCATACATGACGAGCGGTATACCGAGCATCAGTTGTGCGTACATCTTCGCTTTCTCCTTCTTAAGGCTCCGATTTCGGAGCCTGGTCATTGGATTTCGTAAGGCTCGACGAAATATACGGGTAACTATAGGAGATACATTAGTAAAATGCAACCATAACCGCTGCTAAGCCGTGCACCTTTACTAGCAAACTAAGAGTAACATGAGATGAAATGTGCCCCGACACGTAGTCGGGGCGAGAGATTATGCTATGCCGTGACGCTCTTCAAGACGGTGACGCTCGACATAATGTCCGGCACGTATCGTGTGCAGCAAGGCCATTGCGGACTCAATGTCTGTTATTAATTTATTTGAGTTCCGCAATTCTGCGCATATCTTGCTCATGGTCGCGCGCCGTGCACTCTGGGCAGGCCATGGGGTCAAAGCATTCATGCATAATGTACTCCTCGTTTGGTTGAGGCGGCGTATTTCATTTGAGAAACACATGATCTAATATACACGATTACCCTTGCATTGAAATAGCGCACGCCATACATGTATCAGGACAGGGGTGGTTCTCATGCTATAATACAAGTATAATGACCCCTGTTTTTATGATGATTCTGGCGATTTTGGCGGGTAGTGCTGTGTCACTTGTCGGTGGGAGTCTGATTTTTCTGACAAAAAGACGCCGTCATAATGCCATCATGTACGCCCTTCCCTTTGGCGCGGGAGCGCTGCTAGCGGCGGCGTTTTTTGATCTGTTGCCAGAGAGTTTTGATATGGGGGAACCGCGTAAATTATTGGTGTGGACGCTCGTTGGATTTATCGCCTTTTTCTTGCTAGAGCGGCTCGCGAGTTGGTTTCACCACCACCACTCCCACCCGGCGGTACACCAGCATCGTCAAGGATCACAAAACCTGATGGTGATGATCGGTGATCTTTTGCATAACATTATCGACGGTGTGGCGATTGCCTCGGCGTTCCTGGCGAATCCCACTACGGGACTCATCACGACGCTTGCAGTAAGTGCTCACGAGATTCCCAAGGAACTGGGAACCTTTGGGATGCTGCTCAGCCGCGGCTGGCACGATCGTAAGGTGTTGCTGATGAATGTGCTTACTGCCGTAGGCACGCTTGCAGCGGCGCTTCTCACCTACTGGCTTGGCCAAACTGTGCATTTGCCCGAGGCTGAACTTTTAGCGGTGACTGCTGGAATGTTTGTGTACATCGCGGCCAGTGATATCATTCCCGATATCCATGAGCAACCGCGACGGGTCGGCACAATTCAGGCGGCTGTACTGGTAGTCGGTCTGTGTGCTGTCGGCATCGTCATACACTTGCTCGGCGTCTAAGACGACAAGAGAATCGGCTCGAATTCATCAAGTGTGGTTGGTATAGCAGAATAATACACTCGTTTGTCATTAATCGCAGGTGCCTGCGACAGCACCACCCTTCCCGGTTGCTCGTGATCGGGCGTGAGCAGTACCTGCCGACCAACCACGTTATTCACTCCATGATCGACCACTAGGTCGTAACTGATGAGAGCTGCTTTGATGTCGCTATTAAGAATCAGTGCGGGGTGCACTATCTCTGACCACCCGGCGCGCAGTGCTAGCCGATAGGTGTTGCGAATTGCAAAGGTAGCGATGATTTTGCCGCGCAGATCAACCGATTCGTACTGATTTCGCCTGTATGCCCACAAATAGCCATAGCCTGCTCGGGCACCAAAATGATTGGTAGCGTATGAGCAGTGGACACCAGTCGCCTGCTGGCGTGACACATCGTACTGCTTTGTGTTGCGCGATAGCCCCATTTCGCGTTCGACGTACCCCGGATCTGTTAGGGCGGTATCCACTGTCACTTCTGTAAATCGTGCGCAAGTTTCCCATGCTGCATAGGGGCCTGCAATATTTTCGAGTCGACGTCGCAGCGCCGTAGCACAAAGAATCGGTACCCGAGCGTCCTGTTGGCTCAGGGCCTCGACGATAACAGGTAACGGCATGTCAAACACTGAGCGATAAAGTGCCGTCATCGCCCAGTCACTCTGGCAGCGGTCGAGGGCTGTCCGGATACGTTCTAACGGTGAGGGCGATTGATTCATGATGACTGGTGAGTGGTTGCTTCAAATGTGCCGGTGATGAACTGTTGCACAAGTAGCTCAAGTTTTGGTAGCAGCTGTGTGAGCAGTGTTATCTCTGCCGAGGTAAATTTCCCGAGTACGACATCGGTTTTGTCGCGCACGATATGCTCGTCGGTCCATACCCCGATACGCAACCTGGCCGTTTGCTCCCCTATATGCGCAGACAGTGACTTGAGGCCATTATTGCCGCCGTCTGAACCGCCCATCCTGGTGCGAATAGTACCAAGCGGCAGGGCTAAATCATCATGGATGATGAGGATATCCTCAGGCGAAAGCTTGTAAAAATCCATCACCGCTCTGGCCGACTCCCCCACTTGGTTGTAGTAGGTTGTTGGCTTTATAAGGAGCACTTTTTCGTCGTGGTAGCTGGTTTCGGCGATGCAGACGTGGAATTTGTCACTTTGCTTCCATACCAGCTGTTCACCCCTAGCGATATGGTCGAGTAGCCAAAACCCAACGTTATGACGAGTGGTGTCATAACGTGACTCAGCATTGCCTAGTCCGATAATTAATTTCATGATTTTAGTATAGCGTATCTGTTGTGCTGGTGCCAAAGGAAGTAGAAACTTGCAAAAATATATAAAGTATGCTATAATTGTAAGAATATGTCTTATGAACGACGCCACACGGGCGCCTCTGTACCATTAGCGGTTAAACTGTCCCTAGTAGTAGCGGGATCGCTTGCTGGTGCGGGTTATGCGGATTTCAAATCTCATCAGGCTGCCGCTGCCAGCATGGAGCTACCGGTACCAGCCTGCGAAGGTGTCGAGTGGCCACGAGTGTCTAAATATGAATCTCTATTCCCTTCACCCATAGTTTCGATTGAACAAGCCGGTAGGAGCGAAACGAGTCGACAAGTAGCTCACGATATCGGGCGCTCGGTTGTCAAGATTGTCATTGGATCCACCGAGGCTGGCGGTACTGGCTTCGCGATGAAGACACCGGGTGGAGAAACGGTCGTAGTGACAGCTGGGCATGTAATTGCAGGAAAAAAATTAGAGGATATTCATGTGCAAGTCAGAGATGACAGTGATATTCGGGTGCTGACGCCAACCGGCGGTTGCGGGCTATATAATTCTGATAGTGTTTCTAACTTTGCTACTACTAATAAAGATATCGCCGTGTTGACCGTGAATGACCCAGAGCAGTCACTCAAAGCACTTGAACTTGGCGCGGCGGTCACACACGTCAGCAATGCAGTAAGCGTCAATTACCAGAGATTATCACCATCACTTCACACCAGGTATCCCATTACCGCGCCAGCGACTTTTTCAACTCGTATCGTGGGGAAAGACGGCGATGCTGTTAATTCGCTTGTGTCAGGACTTGATCATGCCGATGAGAATATATGTGAGGACACCCTAGTGTCTGGTGCATCTGGGTCGCCCCTTCTTGTTGGCGGTAAGGTTGTCGGTATGACGGTGGCTAGTGAAATAGGTATTCCTGCGTTAGATAATCATGGGCTCGCCCGTCTTTATATTGGTGCCACCGAGCCACAGGCCTCTGCCTACCAGGCGCGCCATGGGTACGCGTTTTCTCCACAAGTTGTGAGGGCGATACTGAGCTCTCCTAGCCTCGATAAGTAATTTGCAAAAAATAACATCGTGTGCTATAATTAAGTGAAATAAGCGGTAGTGAGGCCGCTTTGTTCATTTCATTCCCGAGGAAAGGTGTGGCCCATGAGTATGCCACCGATCAAGAAGATTGTTGTCTGGCTGATCGTGATTTTTTTGCTCTATGCGATCTGCACTAATCCGCACGATGCGGCGAACATCGTCTTGGCAGTGTGGAATTTTGTATCCACAGCTGTCAAGAATCTGTTTATCTTCATGAACGAACTTCTCAAGAAGATCTGATGAAAGGAATCAATGTAATGGAGCAGCATGCTCGGAGGATGGCAGAGCGCGTCCAACGCATCAATCACGTCCGGCTGGTCAGCTTGGCGTTGCTCGTAGCGGGGTTGGCCTGCTATGGTGTCCGGCCGGGTGGCACGTTGGTCGGCATCGGCTTGGCGATTACTGTCACGGCGGCGGGTGCGGTGCTCGTCATACTTTCGTGTGTCGACCTCACGCCGGAGAAGAGCTGGAGCGAGGACGCGAATGCGCGCCCCATCTACCACGAAGGTGCTCCGCAGCTCGCGGGTGCGATCCCAGCCGATCACGCCCTTCGGCGTATTATGACGATGTCGGACGACGACATTGAGGAGGCGATGCGGAAACTGAGAGGGTCATTCTAGGCCTTCTCAGTTCCATTTACACCTCGGTCCATACACGGGCCGAGGTTATTTTTATTTCTCAGCGTTTTTACGTTGCTTGTATGCTTTTGTGACCGGTTCGAGTCCTTTGGCGGCGCGTTCTTTGTTCATCTTGATCTGTTTTTCATCGCGGTAGCTAAATTTGATCGGGGTACCGCTGTAGTCGTAGGTTTCGCGTACGAGGCGCTCGAGGTAGCGTTTGTAGCTCCAGTGAACAAATTTAAGATTACTACCGTAGATCACGAACCACGGCGGGCTGGTATCGGTCTGAACCATGTAGCGTAGTTTGGGGTGAGAATTTTTGAGCCCGGCCGGCGGATGTTTCATGACGGCGCGTTGCAAGAGGTCGTTAAGCACTCTTGTTTTGGTGGCTTGGCGACGACGGGCGCGGGTATCAAGCGCGAGGTCATACAGTTTTGTGACGTTTTGGCCAGTGACGCTGCTGGTAAAAATCAGTGGTGCCCACGGCACGAAATCAAATTGATTGGCGATTTTTGGTGCGAGAGCATCCCTGGTGAAAGCGTCTTTGCCCTCGACGGCATCCCATTTCGACACAACCAAGACGAGTCCCTTCCCCGCTTCGTCGATAATACCCGCTAGCTTTTGGTCGAGCGCGGTACTTAGCTCGTTGACATCCATCAAGAGGAAGCAAATCTCGGCTTCTTCGATGGCTTGCAGGGTGCGCAGCACTGAGAACTTCTCGATGCCGACTTCTTGTTTGCCCTGGCGGCGGATACCGGCGGTGTCAACCAGCTCGATTGTTTGACCATGATAATTAACTCGTACCCTTCCCAGGTCTCTGGTGGTTCCAGCAATGTTCGCAACGATTGCCTGTTGTTTGCCTGCCAATCGGTTGAAGAGGTTGCTTTTGCCGACATTTGGTCGGCCGATGAGGGCAATCCGCAAGACATCATCCGGCTCGCTGGCGTGTGCTGGAGGAAGCAGCGCAGCTAGTTCATCGAGGATGTCGTGGATACCAGCCGCGTGCTCAGCACTGGTGCGAATGATTGACTTGATACCAAGGCGTCGGAATTCATCGTTCGGCAAGCTGTCTCTTAAATCGGTTTTGTTGACGACGAGAATCACCGGTTTTTTGCTTTTCAGAGCTTTTTTGGCGACAGTACGGTCTTCGTCGCTAGGATACTCGGTGCTATCGACGACAACCAGGATGGCGTCAGCAGCCTCGGTTGCTTCCTCGATCTGGTGTTGGATGCTCGCTTCGAATTCATCAGATGGATCTTTGAGGCCAGCCGTGTCGACCAGCCAAAATTCAGAAGTCGTATCTATTTCCGCTCCCGTCGTACGTTCGGCCAACGGCCTCTCTACGTAGGTCGCTGGGCGCGGGTGCTGTCGCTGCGATTCAGCATCTTCAAAAAATTGCCTAAGAGCAATTTCTTCTCGTTGCTCTGATTCTCGCACCACCCGCTGAGAGAACTCACCATGGGCTGCTTTGTTCTTGTTGTCAACACCTCGTCTGTGGTATTTCACTTTTCCAATCACATTATCGCGTGTAGTACCAGCTTCGCGGGCGACAATCGCCTGTGGTGCACGTACCAGACGGTTAAAAAGCGAGCTCTTGCCCGCGTTGGCGCGTCCGATGATAGCGACGGTGGGTAGATTTGTAGTCATTTGCGCCTATTGTAACAGATTATGACCTCTGATGCGAGCGTAAGCAGTATTGACTTATTTTATAAAAGTGATATAATGGCGAGATATAGATTAATCACGCCGCTAAGAGTCATTTACCTAGTATTGAGGAACGAATTGATTTCGCCCAGCGTAGTATCGAAAACGCGAGACAGTTTGTGCGGCATGATGGTGTGCGTGAGATCCTGGGAGCACAGACGGTTGCCTCGCTAGAGATGCAGCTATCCCAGGCGTGGACTCCCCAGATAGAGTACTCGAGTGATGGGAATGGAGTCGCTATCCTTGACACTGGCCGTCCCGATGGTAAACTATTTCCTCTCGTCGCGATGCGCATGAACGAGACTATTGCTTTTCCGACACAACTTACGACCCAACCAGATGAAGCGATTTGCCGTCAGATAGCAGCTATCTGCGGGTCAAATCCTGAGTTAACTGAGTTCGATGCGTTTGGGGGGCTGTATCAGTGCGAAATGAAGCGTCGAGCGAAAGCAACGCAACGCGAAGTGATCGACAGGGCGTGTAATGCGATGCTGGTGGTGCACCATCACTGTATGAAAATCGGAGGAACAGCCTATTATCTTACGCAGCTACCAGTAGCGTGTCTCATGATGGACGATGTGTTGGGTAACCATTATCAGTCGACCCACCCGATTGTGACTCTTCATGAAGCGACGCACCTAGGAGATTATTATAACGATCCGGCGTATGCGGAGAGCGATGCTACCCCTATGGAATTTCGCCTGCGGTCTGAATTACATGCACATCATATTTCAGCACTGAGCGAATACGCACTTGACCATTACGGCATTTGTGCCGATGGTTTATGGAACCGAGCCACCTTCCCGGGTCGCTCCACTATTTCATCTCGAGTAGAGGCTGTTCGTAAACAACACACCCAACCCGACAGTCCTTACGGGTTTTATCCCTCGATCTACTTAGGTCTCGAACAGGCCGGTCTGAGCGATGTTTACTAGAGTGATTCGTGAAGAGTGGTCGCAGTACCCGCGTTTGTTTCCTGCCAGGCGCCGTGCTTGAGGCGGCCGAGAACGTAATTGCCAAATTGGATGCGATGGAGCCGCTTCACAGTGTAGCCCAGTGCAGCAAAGGTGCGCCGAATTTGACGATTGCGTCCTTCGGTCATAGTGACTTGCCATTCCCGGCGGTTGGTATCAGATAGGCGCGTCAGCTGTAGTTGGCTATGGCCGTCTTCGAGAGAGACGCCAAAATCACTAATCATCTGCTGATGAAGTGGCTCGAGGTCACGATCGAGCTGCACCTGATACACTTTGACTTTACGAAATTTGGGGTGCGTCATGTGGTGCGCGAAATCGCCGTCGTTGGTGAGTAGTAGCAGCCCGGAACTGTAGGCATCGAGTCGACCAACCGGTTTGAGAGCGTGATAATTCTCAGGGAGAAGTTCATAAATCGTCGGTAATTTGCCTTGTGCTCGCCGCGAGCAGACATATCCTACCGGCTTGTTGAGAGTAAGGTATAGGTACTGAGGTGGAGTGACAGGTAACTCTTTGCCGGCAACCGTGATCCTGTCGCCTGGAGCAGTATGAGTTCCCAAGGTCGCCGGCTGATTATTAATTTTGACGAGGCCGTTCTCAATCATAATGTCAGCTTCACGACGCGAAACACCTAGCATCAGTGCTAGGTGTTTGTTGAGACGAATAGAAGCGTTGGCCACGAGCGTACCCTACACAGCTGGTGCTGGAGGTGGCGGACCTGGAGTACGTGGCGTCTCTTCGAATTGAGGCCCTCCCGGGGTGGGAGGTGGCGTTGAACCACCGGCGAGCTCTTGATTCATCATGCTACCAAAGTCAGGACTTGACGATTTGTCGCTAGGTGGCAGTGGCTCAATGACACGATCTGCCATCGTTTGTTTACTTGTCGGTGGAGCCAGTGGTGCGGTAGGTGCCGGTAGTGATGACGTACTCGGCTGCACGAGTGATATCCCTGGTATATTGCCCGGTTGAGGGAGAGGTGTGGCAGGAGGGGTCGGTGGAGTTGGCGTAGGAGCGGCTGGTGCTGGTGTAGGGCTAGTGGTTGCCGTAGGAGGAGCTGCTACTGCTGGCGCTGGTGCAGCAGGTTGTGGTGTAGGTGCAGGAGCAGCTGGCGTTGGTGCGGGAGCCTTTGGAGCGGCGGAGTCACCCAGTACTTCGTGGACTGCACGGACGACATCCTCAATACCAACCTGAGACTTAACAAGATAGCGATCAGCACCGAGCGCCACGCCACGCTGACGTTGTTCCTCGCTAGAGAGGGCGGTCATCATGATCACCTTGATGTTCTTGGTTTCCGTCGTACTGCGCAGGATATCGAGCATATCGAAACCGCTGATTTTTGGCATCATCACATCGCTGACAATGAGATCCGGACGATCTTTAATTGCCATTGCCAATGCTTCTTCTCCATCTCCTGCCGATACGATGTCGTAGCCCTCGGCGAGAAGTCGGACGCCGTAAATCTCGCGTAGACTTTTGTCGTCCTCGACCAGTAATATCTTTGTCATCTTACCTCACATTGTAATAGGTTGTGATAAAAAATACCATACCTGTTATGGTTTTTATTGCCTGGGTGGCACAACAATGTTGGTGTCGCGCGGACGAACAAACTGATTAGGGTGAGCTTCTATGGCTGTTAAGGGTATGTTTTCAGGATTTGCATGATCAGGGGTTGTAGGGCTGGGTGCTGCAGGCTGTACAGAGCCAGGTTCAAGAGGCGGCAAAACGTCGGGAGCACTTTGTGGTTGTTGGGGTGCTTTAGTTGACTCGACAGTGGCTCGTCGCTCAGCGTCGATGCTAGCTTCTTCGATTAATCGAGTGGCTTCATCGTTAGCAAGTCGAGGCAGCTCGACAAAAAAGGTGCTGCCCTTTTGGTATTCACTTTCGACCCAGATACGTCCGCCCATTGCCTCAGCCAAGCGGCGACATAAGTAGAGGCCGAGCCCGGTACCACCAATCTCCCGCGTATCGCTATTATCAACGCGATAAAACTTTTGAAAAAGGTGAGCCTGATCCTCGCGCGGGATACCAATACCGGTGTCGGCGATACTAAGCACAACTTTATCATTGCTCCCAGCCACATCGATGATAACGCTGCCTTTTAGCGTGTACTTTATGGCGTTTTCGATCAGGTTGTCGGCTACCTCGCGGAGATGATCGTTGTCGACGTTGACATAATAAACCGGGTTGAGGCGACGGTTCTCCTCTCTGTTTCCATCTGGCATGGGTTTATAGAGCATCGTCAGACCTTTTTCGATGGCCTTCGGTGTCAAACCTTCAGCAATACCATGGATAAAGGGCACAATATCAATCACAGTCGGATCATTCTTGAGGCGGTGATCGTCAGCTTTACTAACATCTAAGAGGTCAGCAAAGAGATTACCGAGGTGCTGGGCTGATTCGTGAGCCTTAGTGATAAACTCCCGTGCCTTATCGTCTATAGTCGCGGTTTGGGGATTAAGGGCGAGGCCGAGGTAACCTTCGATACTCGCCACGGGGGTGCGCATCTCGTGGCTGGCAGTACTGATAAACTCGGCACGTTGCCGCTCATCAGATTTCTCGGTGGTTATATCACGAAAGACTACGATCACACCGCTCCCAGGTTGGCCTACGGGTGACACGGAGATGTAGGCGAGGAATGATTTGCCGGAATGAGTTTGGAGACTGAAGGTGTCGGTCTTGACGACGGTATTATTTTGCTGCGACTGAATAATTGGGTTATTAAGTTCGACCACCGGCTCATTTTTACTGTCAATGACTTTGATAATCGTCTTGTAGCCGAGCCCCATAGCATCCTGCTTGGACCAGCCGAGAAGCTCTTGGGCGGCGGGATTAATCAGTTGGATAATGCCCTGGCCATCAAGTGCGATCACCCCGTCATTGATGGCGTTAATGACCACTTCGGACTTCCCCGCTACCTCGCTGAGCTGCGAGGCGAGTTCACGATATGAGCTGCCTTCTTTTTGCGGCGGGCGCTTGGGTGTGACAAGTAAGGCGATGGCAATAAGGATGAGGGCTACGCCGCCGCAAGTCAATTGAACGTAAAATGTCGGGAACGGCAGCCCGGTAAGCAGACTCGGCTGCAGCGCAGTAATTACCCCTGTCCCGATGTCAATCACCAACAAGAGAAGCACGAGTATAATCAACGTGCGCAACAGAGTAATTTGGCGTGACGGCGCGGAGATACTGCCCCCTATTTGGTATTAATTGCTTATGATTTAGTATAAACTACTGTTACAATGAAACGCAAACAAATGAAAACCCCGCAGTGGTGCGCTGCGGGGTATTTTGCTGCCTACCGTATGCCCCCGATCGTTTGCACCAGCCGTTGGGTAGCACGTACCTGCTCTTCGGCCTGACGATCGTACCGTGCCCTAACGGGTGCAAATATCGCGATGATCTTGCGGCGTGTAACGTCTAGTGGCTGTTGTTTATCACCACCGGCCACTCGGATACTTTCTTCAGAGCGTGCGGTGACTTCTGCATGAAGCTCTACGAGTCGCATGAGCTCCGGGTCCGCGAGAGCTTCGGTGAACTCATCCCATGTTGCTGGCGCACTGTCGCTGTAGAAACACGGCATAGCGTGGCCGGGCCACTTGCTATTCCGGCTGATCTGAGAAAAAAGCGCGAGATCCTCGTTTCTATAAGGAACCTTAATGTATATGCGTTTCTTGAGACGCCGGTTGACGAGCCATATGCAAACAGGTCGCCAAGCGGCGTAGAGAAACAGTATCAGGCTCAGCCCGAGGCCTAACACTGTGGAGTGCACGGCTAGGGCAATAAACATTGCAATGGTCCAGAGGATGAACCAACCGCCGAACAAAAACTCATTCGTCGCACGCGAGAGAACACATTCTTCTCTGCGCCCTCGTTGGTTAGGAACGAGAATATACTGCGATGGCGTCAGCGCTGAGTGCGGAGACAAATCAATGAGGTACATATCCTCTTCCTCTCAAGTATGTGAACGATATTAATAATATACCATTCTATAGCTAAAGTATCAATTGTATATAGTAACAAATATTTTGGTAACTAAACGCGTAAATCGCGTTTGCTGTAGCAATAGTACGTTAAGCCGAGGCAAACACCTGCGATCACGAAACTGACGATGAGGTAGTATGGCTTCAAGTGGTGACTGATCAAGATGTCGACGGCGTCAAACCAGCTAAATATGGAAAAATAATGTAGCCAGGCTAGATTCGGTGCGAGCTTGGCAATGACATAGAGGAAATAGCTGCCAAACACAGCCAGACTAATGAGTGTGCCGTATTGGCTACGTTTGCTTGCGACCGCTCCTAGACTGCCAATCGTAAAAAAGGTGAGTTGAATTACAGCGGTCGCAATCATCATACGCCAAAAATCAGGTGTGAAGTCACCAAAGGTAGCGAACTTAGTGATACCAAGGATACTTCCGGCAACGATGGCACCCCACACGGTAACGAGCATCAGTAATCCGGCGACCAGCTTGCCGGTGATAATACTGGCTCGACGTCGCGGTTTGACGTACAGAAACTCAGTTGTTTTGTCATCTTCTTCTTCGGCCAACACTCCAGCGCCGGTAAGTGCAGCGTGGATTGCCAATACGACGGCGAATAGCAGAAAACAAACGCCGTAGTAGCCGCCAACCGTCGCGAGATCAAGTCCATCCATGCCGAAGATAGCTTGAACGGTACTGGGAAAGCTTGACAGCATAGCCTCGACAATCTGACTACCGTTTTGGGTAATTTGTTGGTATTTGGCCATACTGACTAGCATCATCATGAAGATACTAATCGCCCAGATGAGTGTCCCTTTTCGGTGTAGACGCAGCTCATGCCAGAAGACGTTCATGCTGCATTCCTCACATCTCGATGTCGATAGATACTGTAAGCAGCCGCGATTCCGCCAATAACTATCGCTACACTCAGCCAAACGAAAGGTGTTTCAAAGGTCTTGTCGGTTACGATCTTCATATGGTCAAAGAATTTAAATGGCGAGACATAGCGCAGTGCCTCGTCGCCCGTCATTGCTTGCACCATGCCGACAGCGAAAAAACCGAAGACGATGGCTAAACTAATGGTGATAATTGATTTGACGCGCATAAGCTGTGAAACCAGCAGGCCAAGCGCTAAGAATATCAACTGCACGATCAAAAATGCCAATGCCAGGATTCCAAACGTCCGTAGGCTAAACTCCCCTGCCCCAAAGAGCCGAGCCAAGAGCAGCGTAACCGCTACCAACACGGTATTTGTCACGAGCAACACGGTGAGCGCTGCGAGCAATTTTTGCATGAATATGGTGCGGCGTGCGACCGGTTTTGTGAGCAAAAAATCTGTGGTTTTGCTTCGTGCTTCGCGGCTGAGTATTCCGAGACCAAGATTCATGGCCTGTACCGCGCCGGCTAGTCCGATGTACGTAAAAACATAGGCATAAAAACCGAGGAAGCTAAAAAAGGTGTTCAAACTGAGGCCAAAGGCATCGCGTAGTTGTGGCGGAAGACCCTCGAGCAGCTTGCGGCTAGCCTCGATATCATGAGAAAATGACGGAAAAATCGACAAAAACAGAAGTGTTACCAGTGCCAGTACACCAATCCAGGCGAACATCGATCTCCACTCTAAGCGTAGCTCTTGGCGGTAGACATTCATGCCCTTATACATCCTTTTGATAATAATGCATGAAGATCTCTTCGAGGTCGGGTTCTTCGATGTAGGCACGCACGAGTTTCATTTGGGCCAGCAGCTTGGTGATGGCATTCACATCACCTCTGTAGAGGAAAGAGACGTTTGGTCCCTCGACACGAAGATTGCTGATGCCGCGTAGTTTGAGCCACGCCTTATTGATAGGTGCGGCTAGTTCGAGATGGACGGTAACATAATTATTGTTCCGGAGGGATTCCATGGTCTCGACCGCTACCAGCCTCCCCTCTTTGATAATGGCGACGCGGTCGCATAGCTTTTGAACCTCGCTTAAGATATGCGACGAAAATAAAATAGTGGCACCGCGTTTGTTTTCCGCGCGAATAAGCTCAAAGAAGGTTTGTTGCATGAGTGGATCAAGGCCACCGGTGGGCTCATCGAGGATGATCAACGCCGGTGAGTGTTGCAGCCCCTGGATGATGCCGACTTTCTTTTTGTTGCCGTAGCTGAGGTCTTCAATCTTTTTGTCAAGGTCGAGATCGAGCAGCTTGGCTAATTGGTGCATGCGGTCCTCAATGGTCTTTTGCGGTTTGCGGTAAAAACTGGCACTATAGCGTAGCAGGTCCTTGACGCGCATATTGTCGTAGTAAAACACCTCGCTTGGGAGATAGCCGATTTCTTCACGGATTTGTGGGCCGGCCTTTGCGATATCTTTGCCGAAAATAGTGGCGCTGCCGCTGGTGGGCTTGATGAGCCCGAGTAAGGTACGGATAGTGGTTGATTTGCCAGCGCCGTTTGGGCCGATAAAACCAAAAATCTCACCTTTCGTCACTTCAAGGTTCAGCTTCGTGATACCGCGCGCCGTACCATATGATTTTGTCAGGTTCTTTGTTGAAATAATTGCCATCATACTGCCTATTAGTGTACGCCCATACTGTCCGATTTGCCATTAAAACATGCCACCCGTGTAAGTGGCATATTTTAGCTGGATCACTACTTGCTAATGTGGGCAAAAATCCACAGCGCCGCAGCGATTTCGATGAAGAAGAGGCCTAACCCAACTGGTGAACCCCAGCTAAACCATGATCCCCAAGCTCGCCAGTTGCCAGCGCCACGAGCGAGATTTTCGCTCCAGAGCTTGCTTTCGGCCTTGATTTCTTCCTCGGTCATCTCGTATTTCTTCGACATGACCTGACTCCGTTTACTTGTTAATAGAGCCTCGTGTTCTTATGCCAGAGGCGGGTGTTCGCGCCGAGTGCGCGCCGCTTGAGTGCGCCCGGACTTATTACTCAAGTAGTATAGCACACTTTCTTAGCTATTTACTGCGAAAAAATTCACAGACAATGGTATGGCACTTATGGTGTAATAGTTAGTAATGACACAATTTTTCAAAACCACACTGCTCATGGCGGGACTAACCGGTCTATTTATGCTGGTTGGCTATTTGATTGGCGGGCATAACGGTATGCTGATGGCGCTGGGCTTTGCGGCACTTTCCAATCTTCTCATGTATTTCTTTAGCGACTCCCTGGTACTTAAGATGCAAGGTGCGCAACCACTTGGCGATCGCTACCCGCAGGTCGTACGCATCGTCACTGATTTGGCTTCACGAGAAGGTATGCCAATGCCCAAACTTTATTATGTCGATACCCCGCTTCCGAACGCCTTTGCAACCGGTCGTTCGCCCCAGCACGCCGTCGTGGCAGTGACGAGTGGTATCATGGGGATTTTGAATGAACAGGAATTAAAGGCAGTGTTGGCGCACGAGCTGGGGCATGTCAAAAACCGTGATATGCTGGTGTCGACTATCGCCGCCACGATGGCGGGTGCGGTTAGCTATCTGGCGCAAATGGCGTTTTTCTTTGGTGGGTCAGATGAGGACGGCGGCGGTAATCCGATTGCGGCCATCGTCGCTGCTCTCCTGGCACCATTTGCTGCCATGATTATCCAGATGGCAATAAGCCGCAGTCGTGAATATTTAGCCGATGAGCATAGTCAGCATCTTCTAGGTAGTGGTAAAGACCTCGAACAGGCGCTAGCCAAGCTCGAAGGCTGGAAACAGACGGCACCTCCGCTCGAGCCGTCGCCCAACCAGCAAGCTACCAACGCCCTGATGTTTGCGAACATGTTCTCGGCTCGAGGTGTCGCCTCGCTTTTCTCGACTCACCCCTCAACCGTTGACCGCATCAACCGTTTGCGCAAGCTAGATGGTAACAGCAGCTAGAATACGCTTATGAAGAAGTTGTGGTTGAAACTCGCTCTCCATCATAATGGTAGAGCAAAACCTTGCCGGTTTTTGCCTCGACCGTTTCAATGTGAATGGGGCGCTGCCATAACGCAAAGATGTATGGAAGCGTTTTAGCTACATAATCCGGGTCGATGGACCGGCCGTCGAATTGGTGCGTAATATAAAGCTCGCCAGTTTTATTGTAATCACCGTTCGTCACGGCAAGTTGTGGAATACCATTATTATCGAGTTGCTGTACAAGCATATCACGAATTCTCGCCCAGCCTCCCTCGACGACGACTGCTTCCGGTGGATCAAGCGGACTCTTGCGGCGCTCTTCGTACACGAACAGTTCCATACGATCAGACACAATCTTGTTGAAATAGTTACGGATGAAAGACTGGTCATCATTGTACATCATAGCCTCACGGAGGTGTGGCATCGCAGGACTTTCCTTAAGCGGACCATCGTATCGTGGATGAGTGGGTATTCCCTCGCGCACTAAATAGGCGGTTTCCTTGTCGTTCAAAGTACCGTTGTGATAATCCTCAAGATACTCGTAGATCTTCATACCAAGGTAGTAGGGATTAAGCTGCTTGGAGTTCGGTGCAACAACGCCAGAATGTAGCTTTGCCCATTCCTCAGCTTCATCACCAGTGATAAAGTCTCGTTCACCCATTTCACGCATAATACGTTTATGCCAATACGCGGCCCATCCTTCATTCATAATTTTAGTGCGTCGCTGTGGGTAGAAATACAGGGCTTCACTACGAGCGATGTCGACAATATCTCGTTGCCAATTATCTAAGTACGGTGCATGATTGCGGATAAAGCCAAGTAAATCGTAATCTGGTTCAGGCGGGACCATCATGAGGGCCCTTTTGCCAAGATTTTGCTCAGTTGTTAGGACAGCTGAGCCAAACAGATCATCAAATTCTCCGACCAGTATCTGCTTTGGCTTAGCCTTTTGTTCGGCAGATGTTTGCCATGCGACTAGCTCATCATCGCGATGTGGTCGATCGATGATATAAGGGTCGATATGTTGTGAAACCGCCTTTACTGCGTCAAGAAACTTCTCCACTTCAAGACGCCCCATTTGTGACTCGTACTGCTCAATACGTTCGGCACTTTTGGCGATTGCTTCTGGCATATCACGACGTGTGTGCTGAAATGTTACATTATTCTTGAAAAAGTCTGTATGACCAAGTACGTGAGCCATGACGAATTTATTGGCGATAGGTGTATTGTTTTCGAGCAAATATGCAACGGAAGGATTGCTATTGATGACAAGCTCGTAGATTTTTGATAATCCATGATCGTAGTGATTTTTTTGGTGTTGATAATCTCGACCATGAGTCCAATGAGCGTAGTGGCCCGGCACACCATATGACCCAACTTGGTAAACAATTTCGGCTGGTGCAACTTCGAAAATAGTTGGAAAAGGATCTAAATGATGCTCAAGTGCGATCTGCCAGATTTTTTCTAACGCCGTCTCCAGTTCATAGTCATCAGCATTGTGGAGATATTCGACATGTGCGGGTAAATCACGAGACATTATTTACCTCCTGTGACGGCTGGAAAAACCTCTTTAAGCGCATCGAGTACGCTTTCTTTGTCTTCGATGAGCAATCCTTTAAATCGTTCATCATGGATACCTTCTCGGTAAGCATGGAGTAATTGGCTTTCATAGGCTTTGCCGATTTGTATGTAGGCGTACTGACTAATGTCTTGTGCAAGCATCTCGTTTACCAGTTGGACACAAGTAGCGTTATCTACCGCATAATTATCACCATCTGAGAAGTGGAGAGGATAGATATTGTATGCGTCGGGTGAGAACCTGGTTGTGATCATATCTAGTGCCATCTGGTTCGCGCTCGAGCATTTCGTTCCACCACCCAGCCCGCGGCTAAAAAACTGCTCCTCTGTTACTTCGTACGCAATAGTATCATGTGCGATAAACGCAATCTCCACTTTTGGATATTTTGTGCGCAAGAAGCTCGCAGTCCACCAGCAGAAAGCTCTCGTGACATACTTCTCAAAATCACCCATTGAGCCCGATATATCGGCCATCGCGATGACAACAGCGCTATCTTTCGGCTTACGCTCTTCTTCCCAGGTGCGTACGCGAAAATCGTCACTTGTGATATTGTAAATGCGTGCGTTTCCTGTTTCGACAGCATTGCGAAAAATATTTTCAAATGCTGTACGCGCCAAGTCCAAGTTCGTGGTTGTGCGCTTCTTGCGGACATCGGTAAACTTTACTTCCGTTGACTCTACCATATCGTCACCCTTAGGCTTTAGATTCGGCAACCCTAAATCTTCAAACACCATTTGCTGAATCTCATCAAGCGTAAAACTGGCCTCGTAATACTCATGCCCTGGTTCCTGCCCCGCACCGCTATCTGGGTTACCTGGCACCGGATCGCCAGGCTGAGGCTGGCCACCACCCGTGCCGGTGCCAATCTTTTCTTTCGGTTCACCATAACGAATGTCAGGCAGCTCAAGTGATTTGACCGGCACGCGCACGAGCTTTTTGTTGCGAGGGTCGGCAGTAATCACAGATCCATCGCTCACAAGATCTTGTAGATTACCCTTAACCGCGTCACGTACTTTTTGCTTGTAGCGTTCTTCGTCACGGGTAGCACGACGTTCAAAGCTCCAATCTTGGCGGCTGATTGCCGCCCGATACTCATGTAATGACATAGCAGGATCCTCTCTATGCTCTACTCAGCAGAGTACCTACATAGCGAATAAGCTCGCTGGCACAATGCGGGCAGTAGCCCTTCTCTTCAACCAACGTTTGTTCGACATTTGCGATCCGCTCTTGTTGTTCCTTGTTTGGTACTTTAGTGCTTGTAGTTAGTTTCACCATATCTTTCATATCCGCAAAAAGTTTTTTCTCAATTGCCTCACCGAGTCGAGCGTGGGTATGATGATCAAACGTTTCGCCCTTACGCAGGGTTGCGCCCATACGAATTAGCAGTTCGTTGCGAAATTCCTTTTTACTAGTCTCATTAATGCCAATCTGCTCTTCGATGCTGCGCATTAACTTCTCATCAGGATCACTTTCTTCATCGGTGATAGGGTCAACAAGGTTACGTTTCTCGCAAAATGCCGCGATATTTTCGAGGTAGTTGTCACAAAGGGATCGTGCGGTATCTTCATACGCATACACAAAGGCGCTTTGTACTTCTTTTTTCGCCGTTTCATCGTATTCTTTTTTCACACTCTCGATATCGGTGATCAAGGCCTCTTTGTCTTCTTTTTTCATATCACGAGTGTGAGCGTGATGATCCAAGTTGTCTCGTAGGGCTCGGATAGTGTCGATTGGTGTCAAGCACGCCTTGTCATCACCTTGTCGTGTTAAGGCCATTGAGAGTGAGTCAATAATATAACGGGGAGAGATGCCAGTCATCCCTTCTTCGGGAAATTCGGCTTTGATCTCGCGCACGTCGCGCGGCGATAAGTCTGCTGTACTTCTGCCGTCGTAGATTTTCATCTTCTCAACTTTTGGATACTTGCTTGATGGTTTGATGCGCGATAATACCCCAAATGTCGCGGCAGCAGTTAATGCGTGAGGATTGATATGGACACCACTTTCCCGTACTTGCTTGCTTTCACCAATCATTTTTTCGTGGATCTTACGTTCAGCGGAGATTTCCAGTGTGTACGGTACGGGAATTACGACGAGTCGGTCGCGAATTGCTTCGTTTTTCGGATCGGCTACATAACGATAGTACTCAGCAAGGTTCGTATGAGCCAAAATGACCTCATCGGCGGAAATATTTGGAAAACGGGGTGCTTTAATCACTCGGTCTTGGGCAAGATCGAGGAGCGAGTATAGAAATTTCTCGTCACTTTTAAGCATTTCAACGAACTC
Organism: Saccharimonas sp. (SeqCode); assembly: GCA_039809225.1. Taxonomy (GTDB): domain Bacteria; phylum Patescibacteriota; class Saccharimonadia; order Saccharimonadales; family Saccharimonadaceae; genus Saccharimonas. Next base: position 26,467 of record JBDHUN010000002.1, on the reverse strand, counting down.
CATCACGCCTCGATTAGCAACATTAAGCTCGCCATCGAACCGATAGGCGCGCGGATCACTTGCAGTACCATATTCCCCAATTTTCGAAAAGTCGACACTACCGACAAGTTCAGTAATATCTTGTGATTTAGGGTCAGAGGGTTTAAATACGCCTATACCTACGCGGTCCTGCTCGGAAAGCGTGAAGCGTTCGACGGGCACTTCCTTGAGGGCATCCGTGCCGAGTGCACCATAGGTTGTGGCGCAGTGTGGACAGAGATCTCCTTCGATGCGCACACTGTATTCTTCCTCAAGCATGGGGCGCATTGCCTTGGGAATAAGGTGCATCGGGTCTTCGTGCATCGGGCAACCAGAGATGGCATAAAGAGCGCCTTCATCGGTGTGACTGTATGCCTCAATTGCACGTTTGGTGCCGTTGACAAGTGTTGATTTGCCGCTACCCGGAGGGCCTACCAGCATAATGATACGCTTGCCGATCTCGAGTCCTTCTGAGCCTGCTTTTAATACTTCCACAAAACGTTCAGTTGATTCATCAGCGCCAAAGAGTGCGTTCTTGCCAGTACCAAAGTAGTGGCCATCACCAACAGTGAGTGCTTCGTATACGGTTTGGTGGGCAGTTCTCGTGATCGATGGGTCGGCTACGACTTTATCCAAGTACTCCTCAAATGTACCTTTCCAGTTCAATCGTTCGCGATCATCTAAATGCTTATCGTAGAGTTCAAATAGATTGTGTGTGCGTGGCGCATCGCCATTCGCTCCTCGAGCTTCGATACTTCGTGCCATAGTAGTTTTCCTTCCTTGGGCTACACTAACAACGTGGCCATGTCTATGGTATTTGCTGAGAAGTGGTTGCGACTGCGCACATCGTTATCCACTAATTTATAGATGAATATGGTGCCCCTCCCGGAGAAAAAACCGCTCCACAACTGGGGAGCGGATGTTCTTAGCGTGTTTCTCTGGTTATATCAATTGGCAAACGCTAAACACCCGCTCGTGTGAGCAGAATGAGTTGCATTTGTGGCTTGGTATTTTTCACCATGCTCTGGTTATAAATGACTTAAGCATGGTTGTAAAGTACTTTTTTCTAAGAGCGCAACGCGATATCGATAGATATGGGGCTCAAGCGTACTTAGCTAATTCGGCTGGACAGTGTAGATTCGGTTTGGTATCATGGCTAGGTACTTTTGACCAGCTTCGGCTTGTCCGTATAGGGTCGTATCGTCTAACGGTTAGGACATCAGGTTCTCATCCTGACAATCCGGGTTCGATTCCCGGTACGATCACCACGTAAAAATCTCTGGCTTTTGTCAGAGATTTTTACGTGGTAAACACTGTCCTGCAGCTACCGAGTTCATCTGCAGTAGCTAAGCGCTGGTTTTTTCCATGGGTTGCAATTGTTTAATAATCTCGAGTAGTTTACGCGGCGTAATCTCAGCTTTGATAAGGTAAGCATCGACATTGTGTTGCATAGCCAAGCGTGAATGCTCATCTTGATCAAAATTCGTCATGACGATGATGCGACTATGCGGTACGAGGTCTTTACCGTTACCGCGCAGGGCTTGGAGTACCTCAGTACCGCGTTTTTCCGGCAGCATAATGTCGAGCAAAATGAGATCATAAGGCTTGTTGGTGGCAGCCTCGAGGCCGTCATTGCCGTCGATCATCCAGTCGACATCATAGCCCTCATGCTTGAGGCTGCGGACGTACATCTCACCGATGAAACGGTCATCTTCGATAATCAGAATTGTTGTTATCATACTCATAGTATATCAGCCCTTAAATTTGGCGTGATTTTTGATCCAGCCTTCGCTGGTTTTGATCAGGCCGGCATTGGTATGATCATTTGCCTGTAATTTTTCAGCTACCGATGCATAGGTTGGTACGGTAAATGAAAAAGTTGAGCCTTTGCCTTCGGCGCTGGAGACTTCGATGCTGCCGCCATGACTCTCCACAATCGCTTTGCAGATGTAAAGGCCAATTCCGGTACCGGCGACAGTCTCGCGTGAACGATGGCTACGATAAAACTTGTGGAACAAATTCCCTACTACATTGGCTGGCATGCCGATTCCGGTGTCGGTGATCGACACTTTGACAAATTCTTGGCTGGCCGAAGCCGTGATGCTCACTGAACCTCCCTCGCTACTATACTTGATGGCGTTATCGATGAGGTTGGAAATAACTTCGCTCAGGCTAGAGCGATCGGCAGCGATAGTTGGCAGATTGGTTGGAATGTCAACGGCGAGCAAACGATGTTGTGACGATGCTCTAAGCGCCATATCATCTCGAATAGCATCGTATATCGACGCGAGCGAATCTTCTGCTAAATGAATTTTGAGGTGGCGACGGTCGTATTTGCTGGTATTGAGAATATTATTGACATAGCCAGTTAAGCGATTGGCGCTGACGATGAGGCGTTCAAATAACTCTTTTTGGTCATCAGACATTTGGTCGTCCAGTTCCATATCGAGCACGTCTAAGTAGCCTCGAATCACCGTAATTGGTCCGCGCAGTTCGTGGGCTGCAAAAGCGATGAAATCGAGCTCTTCGTCTTCGGGTTGGTAAATATCGGTAGCATCAAAGGCAACCAGCACCACTTCAGATGCGCTCCCCTTTTCGTAAGTAGCGGAAATATTAAAGATGCGTCGATCGTCGTCACCGACGACGCGGTCGGCAATACGCAACCATGTTTTTTCGGCGTGGACAGCGGTATCACGACAGTTTTTGAGCCAATTGGTGAAATCATCTTCAGGGTCAAAAAGCAGCGTCAACTGCATACCTGCCTCTGGTGTTTCTCGCACCGGAGCGGCATGATTGGCGTACTGTATAGTGCCCTCACCACTCAAAATAATAATTCCCGTTTTGGTGTGTTCGAGAGCATGACGAAGCTCGGGGGTGGCCGTGTCGGTGACTGGTAGGTCTTCGTCGGTCGTGGTTGTTGGCTTGTTTTTAGCGGCGACACCCTCATAAATAAACTGAAGCATTCCCCTAAATCCATTGTTGGCATAGCGCGGTGTATTGGGGTTAGCCAGCGGATAACGTGGATCTTCGCCAGCAGCGCTTGTGATAGCATTGGTGATGTCGCGATGTGGTGCAAGGAGCTGTGTCACCAAAAGCACATTCAGCGCGATGGCTGCAAGTATTGTCGACATAATCGTCATCCAGAATGCCATTTGATCGCTCGAAACACCACCAATCACCAACGATACCGCTACGATACATACAAGCGCCACCTGCATAACCACCGTCATTCCTACGGCGAGGCGCTGATAACGCGGCCAATAATCACGCATAGGCACTGCCTGATGCTCCGGAGGGGACGTTTTTTGATCTACTGCCACGAAACGCTCCCGCTCCCGTTTGGTATGGCAGATATCCAGGTTTGTCCGCGGTTGAGAGCGATTTCCTTGCCGCTGGCGTCAAAGAATTGGAGCGGTGCACTGCGGCCGGATTTACGCCAGGTGGCTTCCGTGACAATTCCATTTTGAAAGATGTCAGCGACGCCCTCTCCGGTAGTAGTGATGCTTTCGCGGTAGCCATCTTCCATAACGAGCGACATATCAACTTTAGGCGCGACAACCACACTGGGTGCCAGCCTCCCCTCTTCGCGGTCACTGCTTTCCTCGCCGCCGATGCTTCGCAAATAGGTATTGCTAGCTTTGTCGTAGTCGTAGTGCGGATTATATCCCGGGCTGCTGATCACCATATCGATGCTAGTGGCGTTTGGCGCGGCAGATGGCTTGCCATCATGACGCGGCCATGGAGTGAAAGTCGACGTTGTATAGCCTTTTGCGGCGTTGAGGGCGTCGAGTTTCTCAAAACTAGTGAAGACATTGTGCGGCGCGGCTTTGTCAGTGGCGCGCCAGTAGTAGTCATCGTTGAAGAATTGGTCGATATCGCGGTAATTGCCACCACGAACCTCGGCGAGGGCTGCCGCGCTGCCGCCAACATGCGCAATGCTGGCGTTGTAGGGGGCCGCCCAATCAACGTAGTACATACGCACGCTGCGCACCGGACCGATGAGCTGCGGCGTTGCCTCTTGGTAGAGTGCCAGAAAGCGCGTGATACCACCTTCGGCAATTGCTTCATAGATAATTCCGGCTTGTTTTAATCCCGATTGCGGTCGTACACCAGGGGTAGTACTATTTTCGATCATGATCGCGGTTACTGGCCGCTTTGTTAATTTTTCGTCGCTGACTTTAGCACCAGTGAGCGGCGAATAGTAAGTCGGTGCGGGCTTTTTGGGTGTGGTGGGGGTAGCCTTGGGTAAGGTGGCTGTTGGCTGGAGCAGTGTCGCTACCCAAAAGCCAATAATACCGATGAGAAGCACAAGAAGACTCACGAGAATCCAAAATTTTTGTGGGTGCTGCTTTTTCCAAATTCTCAGTTTCTGAAATCTTTGTTTTTTTGGAGCGGAAGTTTCCATGATGCTTATGATTATACTCGACATCGAGTGGCGCGACAATTCGCCAGTGATATAAAATAATCCACCACTCAGCACCAAAAAAAGAGCCAAGTAGTTGATCGGTCTGTAAGAGTTGGGCTTTGGCTTACAGTTGCGGTGGAGCTTGTGGCTGTTGGGCAACGTCAACAATGATTTCCGGTGTAGAGGCCCCGGGCCGTTTGACCGCCTTGTCACCGATACTGACCGCCTCGTAAAACCCGCTTGAAACCGGCCACTTGAATTCTGTGCCGCCGTTATCTGGTCGAACGGTGATTGAATAGTCATGGGTAACGTTTGACGAATTATTAAATGAAATACCAGCACTTTATGTGCCGTCAGGGGTGCTGTTGACCATTTCATTAATATTTTTATCGGTTATAGTACCTGACCCGCTGGCGGCTTTTCGTTTAGCGCGCATGACGAGCGAGAAAATGATGGCCCCTGCGACTATGCAGATAAAAATAATGAGAAGAATGGGATTAGATTGCATATTATGAATTGTACGCCGCTACGCTAAAAATGAAGATGCCTACTCGCTAGTGCCGGCCGAAACTGACGCGACGTCGCGCCAAACAAAAAGCCCATTGAGGGCTTGCCATCAACCCATCCATTTGTATGCCGCCTGAGGCGGGGTTTGATACTATCTCCCCCCGCCGTTTGAGTGGTTAATGTTGTGGCTCGATTGCCGCATTGCCCATGCCGGCGGCGCGGTAGGCGCGCCGGAGAAGCTCGAGAGCCCCTTCTCGGCTCTGCGCGAGCGAACAGCAAATGCTGAGTCGGTGGGACGTGACCTGGATGTTGGTCACTCCCGAGTCGGCGCGTGCTGCCTGTATCTGGACTTGCGCGACAAGGCCGTAGGGGTCGCCACCCTCAGGAATCGGGGCGAACCCCTTGTTCGCATACAGCACGTAGTCGCTGCCCGACTCGTTCAGTCGGTAGATCGTATCGAACCCCACATCGGCTCCTGAGAAGAGCTGGGCTTTCATCGGTTTACTGGCAGGGACGGTGCGGTATTGCGGGATGGTGCTGGTGCTCATGACGAGCTCCTTTCGAACGGTACTGCAACGGATGGATTGATGGATGTGCAGCCAGTGGCAAAATTCATCAAAAGCTAATATATATCTCTCTAATTGTTAAAAAAGTCAATAGTTTTCCACAACCAACAGGGGTGGAAATCTACAAAATCGCGCGCGAAATGCGATCGAGGACTTTGTCGCGGCCGAGTAGCGCGAGCGTGTCGTTGAGTTGCGGACTGAATGGTGCCCAAGTGGTGACGATGCGGATGAGACTGAAGAGGATACCGGGCTTTTGACCGGTAGTTGCGAGCAGTTGATTGAGGCAGGCATGAATCGATTCCGGGGTCCACTCTGGTAATTTTTCAAACTCATTTTTGACTATTTCTAGCAGATGTGAAATATCATTTTTTGACAGTCTTTTGAGTTGTTTATTATCGGTGATGAGGCTGTCATTAGGCACTGGCTCCTCAAAGAAATACTTGGTCATCATCGAGAGCTCGGCAAGGGTCTTGAGGCGCTCTTGGACGAGCGAAAGAACTTGTTTCTTATACTTACCGTCAGCGGTAGCCGCAGAGGCTGGCCAATATAGCGCTACCCGCTCGTAGAGGTCGTCGAGACTGAGACGGCGAATCCATTGCCCATTCATCCAGTGCAACCGTTGCTCATCGAAACGTGCACCACTGCGTTGGACGCGCTCGAGGCTAAATTTCTTGATAAGTTCATCTTTGCTAAATAGTTCTTGCTCGGTACCGTCGTTCCACCCCATACTGGCCAGGAAATTGAGCATGGCTTCGGGCAAAATGCCATCGGTGCGATAGTCGGTGACACTCTTGGCACCGTCACGCTTGCCAAGTTTTTTCTTGCCATCCGGTGCCATAATATGCGGCATACACGCTAGCACTGGGCACACTAGCTCTAGCGCCTCATAGAGGCTGAGGTAACGCGGAATACTACTGATATATTCGAGGCCGCGAATCACATGAGTGATCCCCATTTCGGCGTCGTCGACAATATGTGCGAAGTTATAGGTCGGTAGACCATCGGCTTTGATGAGGATGAAATCATCGAGAACTTCCGGACCAGCGCTGAGCTCACCCATGATCGGGTCGTGCCAGGTATAGCGTTTTGGATCAGTTACTTTAAAGCGTAATGGCTGGCTGCCGTCCCATGCGGGCGGGTTCTCGGGACGATAGTCTCGGTACAAAAATGGTTTCTTGGCGGCAATCGCCTCTTCGCGGAAACTTTGCACCTGTTCGGGTGTGTACGGATCGGCATAAGCGAGCCCCTTGTCAATCAGTTTTTGCGCCCATCGCTTATAGATGTCACGACGCTGGCTTTGGATATAGGGGCCATGGTCACCACCACGACGTGGGCCTTCCTCCCAATCAATGCCCAGCCACTCGAGAGTGTCAAGGATAAGATCAGTCGCGCCTTCGACAAATCGCGCCTGATCAGTGTCCTCAACGCGTAGGATAAACCTGCCGTTTTGTTGTTTTGCCAAGAGATACGGAAAAAGCGCGGCACGGACGTTTCCGACATGGATATAGCCTGTCGGACTAGGAGCAAAACGAGTACGAATCATAGAGGTAGTATAACAGCTCTCCTCGTGCAGTATCAAATTCTACGAACTAAGAACTATTCTCCTACATACTCGTCGCGATGTGCTCGATCTGGTCAGAAGACAGTGGTGCATTGCCGTTGATGCTGTAGAGGATACCGTCGTTGACCCACGCAGCGTTGTTGCCGTAAGTGTAAATTGTCAAGCCATTGATGGAATTTGCCATATAATCATCGCCGACTTTTGGGGTAACGTAGTTATCGAGCACCGCCGAAGAATCCCAGCCGGATTTTGTCTGGCTGAGAGTGTAGCTTTGGGGGCCAGCGTTGGCGGCAAATTTCATGGTAACATTCCCCTGCTGGAATGCTACTGGACCACTGAGGCTGTAGCCCGATGGCTGGTAGCCGGGATAAGTGGCATTGATACCCGCCTGGGCGGCCGCAACCCGCGTACTGAGCGCTGGCATATTAAGGTAAGTGAAGTAACCGCCGAGCAATAACAGTGCTAGTGCCGCTGAGGCAACGCTGAGAGCACGGCTGGTATGGCTGAGATGGGGCTGTTTGGCGGGTTCGGCGCGATGCGTAGGCATAGCGGCGGTAGCCTGATCGATTGCTTCGCGTTTAAGAACATGCGACGGCTTTATGCCCGTTACCACTGGCTTGGTAGTGCGTACTTCAGCTTTTTTCGCTAAGTGGTGTGGTGCGGGAGCAATGTCAGTGACGATTGGTGTCGGACGGGTATGCGGTGTGTCCTTCACGAATCGCTTGACGGCAGGATGAGCGGTACTTGCGGTAGAAGCATGAGGTTTTTTGTGTACAGTAATCACAGCCGAGGCGGAATCATTCTCATGATGAGTCGGTGTTTTCTCGAGATGGACATACTTACGATGTAGCGTACGGGACTTCTGAGGCGTGGCGTGTACTGTAGTCGCTGAATGGTCGGCTGGTACTATCCGGCCTCGCTCGTGGCGCAGCGGCATGCCGGTTCGACGGTCGTACACCTTGCCATTCACCACCACTGTTTGTTCGGTCATCTCATCCCCTTATCGTGTCGAGCTACCCTGCTCGTGCTTATTTTTATCATAGATGAGACGACGGTTGTTTGCAAGAGCGACGTCGGTGTATAATACCGGTGTATGCACAAACAGGTAAGCAAACGGCGCAAACGTGCCCAGCTGACATTCGTTTATCTTGTCATGACGCTAGCAGTGCTGGCATCGGTGGCCGTGCTCGTCTTGGTGATTCTAGGGTATCGGTTTAACCGCTATGATGGCAGGGTCGAACAAGGTGGGTTAGTGCAATTTGAATCACAGCCGGCTGGTGCAAGCGTGAAGCTTGACAATGCCATTCTCGCTAACCGCACTCCTAGTAAAGTCACTGCCACTGCGGGCGTACATAAAGTAATGATGTCGCTCACTGGGTATACATCGTGGCAAAAAAACGTTGCTGTGAAACCTGGAGGTGTGTTGTGGTTGAATTACGCCCTGCTATTGCCTGTGAAGCCACAAACGAGCGAAGTAACGAATATTCCTTCCCTGACAAGCGCTGTTCCCTCACCAGATAGACGCTGGGTAGCGCTTACTGCCTCGCCTAGCGATCCGACCGTGTTGGTTGTCGACACCAACGCTGCGGCCGCGACCGTGACAAAAATCCCATTGTGGCCAGATAGCTACACCGCTGCCCCCGAGGGCGCTGCGCAGTCTTTTTCGGTTATGAGTTGGGATCATGATAGTCGGCATATTATCGTGAAGCATATCTATGGTGATCACACTGAACACCTCGCAGTCGATACACGTGGTCGTCGGACGGTGCGCAACATTACCACTATGCTGGGTGTGTCGGCAAGCAAAGTGCTCTACAGCTATGGCGATGTAAACTTGGTTGATGTGCTAACAGATACCCATGAAGTGCGACGCGGCAATTTATCGGAGAGAACACTTAGCGGTCCACTGCTCACGAACGTTGCTGATGTAGCGCAATACGATCGCTCAACCCTCACCTACGATACATACCCGGATACTTCGGGCAAACGTCAAATTGGGTATTTGACACTAGGTTCGGCGAAACCACGAGTCGTCAGGACGGCAGCGGCTGACATGAATCATACTCTGAAACTTCGTCTCGGCCGGTATTATAATACCAACTACATGACAGTTGCCGACGGCGATACGGTGCAAATATATACTGGTGATTTGCCGACCAGCGATAGTTCGGTGGCGCTGAATTGGCGACAGGTAGCGCAATTTAGCGTAGCGGGCGGTGCTCAGTATATTGGGTTTTCGCCCGATGCAAACCGGTTTGTCTACGCTCAGCGTGATGCACATTTGGCGACCTATGATCTCGAGCTGCTGACAGTGGAACACCAGCAATTTATGGCCGCTCCAGCCCGTGAGATTGATTGGGTGAATGATTATCACGTCGCCTCAACTACTGGGGGGAGCGGTGTGCTTCGTGACTTTGATGGCACAAATCAACAAGTATTTAGCGCCCAAAACACATTTGATGCCGCGCCGGTACTTTCGGAGAATGGAGATTTCCTCTACTATTTTGTGACCAAAAATGGCGCTGTCAGCCTGTCGCGTATGGCAATGCGCGCGGTTTAGTTACCGATTCCAAAGATACGCTGGATGAATGTTGGTGAGTTGCTCGGCATTTTTGTGGCCTGAGAGGGCGAGTTATTTGTCGTGGCAGCCGCAGCGGCGTTAGGATCGGGACTAACTTGATCGGCAAATACCAGCAAACGGTTGAGCGCTGTACCTAGAGGTACGCAAGTAATCAGTGTCAGACGCGGTTTGCTATTGTCGCCCACGAGTGCCGAGACCTCAGTCGGCTTGACCACTTGCTTGCTAGTGATTGTATACGTATAACGCTTGCTATTGTAATTGACGTACACGGTGTCGCCTTCGTTTAACTGCTCCAGCCGTGCAAATATAAACTTGTAGTTGCCGCCGTCCATCCAGTCATTGCTACTGTGGCCGGATACGACAAAATTACCCTTTTCACCCGGTCGCGCGTTTGCTCCAGGGATATTGAACCACGCCACGCCCTTGTCCATTGCCGCATTGAGCGAGTTCTGGTCGCTCGCCACAGCATCCCAGATGATTGGCACCTGGACAGTAATTTTGGGGATAATTAGTTTCGGTTCCGGACCGACATCGACATCCGCCGTGGGGTCAACGATCAGGGTTGATGGGTCCATGTCACCAGGGCTGATATAGGCAGCAACATTGGCGAATAATACGCGGTTGTATTGCAGGAATAGAAACATGAGCATGACACTAATTGCGGCAACAGTAGGCCAAAAATGTCGGCTCTTACGAACTGTTGCTGCTTTGGTCTGTATCTGTTGCCGAAGCTTGCCGCGCAGGTCGTAGATCGCCTCGTCGGGTGTCATTTCGGCATTTTGGGCATCTGCAGCGCGGGCCTGTTCGGTTTCAAGTGCCTTTTTGGTCTCGTGGACCTGACTCATGTAGTAGCGCTCATAATATTGCTGGTAATAGCTCTGCCAAGCGCTGTGGTATTTTTCCCAGGCAGTAGGCTGAATCTGATGCTTTTGCTCGACATGGGTTCTCGCATAGGGGTTGGCGGCGTCGGCCTGCTGGTTGTCGTATTGAATATTACCGGTCGACACATCGGCTGGGGTAGATGAAGGTGCAGGCGTGGTCTGTATCTTCGCCATTTCTCCATCACCCGAAGCCGGCTCTGCTTCAACTGTGACGGCATTTGGATCTTGCAGGTAAATCGCATCAATTTGTCCGCGCACCACATCGGCTGCCTGTTCTTGGCCGGTTGAGCGTTCGTCAACATGAACACCCGTCGACTGACGCGGCGGTACCACTATTGCGCTACTGGGTCGGTTGTTATCGGGCTGCATACTGGTTCTATCTGTTGATTAGTATACAGCAAAAGACAGATAGCGCCTATGATTAATTCCTTTCTGGTACCGCGGACCGGACTTGAACCGGTACGAGCTAGTGCTCACAAGATTTTGAGTCTGGCGTGTCTACCAATTCCACCACCGCGGCATGAGAAAAGAATCAATGTAACAGATGAAATTATAGCACAAAAATTGGGGATCTGGCACAGGGTAGTACCATGTATCAGATCCCTTTACTACATATGACCTAGTTCTCCTTCGTATAGCCAACGATAAGATCGGTAGTGACCTGGCGGACGCTGGGATCGCTTAGCCCATGTATGGCGGCAGCCAGCTCCCCAGGGTGCAACGACTGACCGCTCATAGCCTTGCCCGCTGCAACCAGTACGTTACCGATGTTCGGTGCGTTCTCGATGCGAGGGTTCGGGTGACAGAAGTGCGCGATTGCGATCACCGCGCCTGGGCCATCGAGGGGAATGTGCGGGATGAATCGCTGCCAAGCCTCGTAGTCGAGTGTGGTGAAGTGTTTGATGAACTTCCCCATCTCCTCAAACCAAGCTCGGCTGAAGTGCGCCCGACCGTCCTGGTGGTACCAACCGCAGTCGCTGACAGCACCAACGCTTGAGAAGATGCGTTCGTGCAGGGTCGGACTGGGAGCCAGCTTCTGCCAGCACCAGGTCTCGTAGACAAGGATTGACTCCGGCACTGGGAAGTCGTATCCGCTGTACTCACGGCCACGCCAGACGCGGACGATAGAGTGATTCTGCTCGTGGCCCCAAATATCACCGACGTCGATAACCGTCTTGTCTCGTTCCCGACACCAGCCGCTCTGGTAAAACACTTTGATGAGCCGATCGCCATCGATCTGGTCGTAGCACCACTTATCGCTGTGCTCGGCGAGGTAAGCGGCAATCTCATTTTGGCCGAGCTGGCGGCTGAGGCCACGCCTGCCTTGCAGATCGTGTGCATAGAACCAGATATGTTCGCCGTCCCATTTCTTAGCCGTGAGCTTCAGCTCGGGGTCCAAGAAATTGCGGGAATCGGTAACGAAGCAGAACCGCACAGTCGAGCCGTCAACGATCTCGCGATAGGTCACTGCGCCACACTTTTCACAGGTGTGATTGTGAGCAAGAATGCCCTGCGTACTGATGTACCGGTGGCAACTGCCACACTTACCACGACGGTTGTCAAGATGGGCATAGTAGCGGTTGCGCCGCCGTTCAGCCAGTTCAGCAACCGTGTGGGTACGGTGATCGTAGTCTGGCGTGGTAGTGCGGTCATCGATGCGATAACCGAGCTGACGCAAGGTGTGCATCACTTTCTGGCGAGCGCTTCGGCGCGTGCAGTAGATGTCGCGGCCTATGGTGACAACGGGCATGTCGTCCCAATTGAACGGATCGTTGCTCATGATGAGCCTCTCCATGATGAGCCTCTCTGTAGTTGAGTAGGTACGAGTGTAATTTACACTAAATTTACTATAGCATAAATATATTTAAAAAGCAAGAAACAAACAGTATCTTAACGAAATTAAAAGGCCCATCCCTCGAAATGCGACCGAGATGGTGCATTTCGAGGTCGGGCCTTCAGGGGACGGGCCTAAGGCTGACGGAAACCGAACAACTCGTTGTAGAGCTTGGTTGGCAATGTGATGTCAGCGTGGTAGATACCTTGGCCAACAATTGGCGGTAGCCCCTTCGTGACGGCGTCGCTTGTCAATGTCGGTGCGGGATTGAGATGCCAACGCACACAACCCACTGCCAAGTTCGAGATGCCCCAATGACACTTCGACACAGGGTCATTCCAGCCGACAAAGTCGTTCGGATCATACATCCAGTCGAGCAGTATTACTTTCATCGTCGCCGGAGCATTGTTCTTGAGGTGAAAGCTCACGTCTCCATCTGCTGTGGGAATTGTGATCGGCCATGAAGTGCCATTGTGCGAGAATGACAACGTGATGACGTTGGTCGGCCTAAGATCGGTAACAGCCGAAGCATAAAACAGGCCCGGGGTAACCCTAGCGGTACCATCTGTGTCGAAACCGGCGTCACCGACAACGAGAGGATACTCTTTGCCGCTCTCCAGGCCAAGCTCGCGAGCGGCTGAAACGTAGCTTCCCTGAAGTGTACTTGTCTCAGCGAGTGGTGATATCATTGCGGTGATGACATTGCCAATGGCAGCAAGAAAAGTGAAACCGATGAGAAACAAGCCGAAGTACTCCTTGAATGACCGCGCATCCAGCGCAAGAAATGCTGCAATGATGAATGCGATGAAATATCCAGCAAGCGGCCACGGAGAGCCAAGCAACCAGTAGAAGTGCATGGTCTAGCCTTTCGAGTTTGGAAGGAGCGATGAACAATTTAATATATCATCATATTATAAATAATATGTAAATTGTACCTCACTTCTCTCGAAGTGCAAGTAAACTGGCGGTGATCGCCTCTAGCGGTTGAGCGGGGGTCCACATCCAATATGTAGCCGCACGAGCAGCGGTGAGGCCGCGCCAGATGGCCATCGGGTTATCCCAAGGGGTGGTCGTCACTTCCCCACTGTGGGCAACTAATAGTGTGTCACGGTGCAACACTACGAGTGTGACCGGGTACGTGATGGTAAACTTATGCACCGCCTCAACGAGTTGCATGAGCTGCATGCTAAACGTCAATATTTTTGGGTAATATACACTTTGAAAGAGCTTTTGAAGCTGCGCAAAACTCAGAATGAGTACTGTGCTGGACCGATTGACAAGTGCCTCGGCATCGTTTTTTACCAAGTCAATGGCGTCGCGTGTTATGACGAGAGGGCCGGTATAGTGCCTTAGCAGATCACTATAAACCACCGCAGTTTCGCTGTTGCGTCCGGCGTCACCTACCATCAGTATGCATAACGACCAGCTGGCGAGCGCCAGCGCTTCAGGTAAGGCGTCCTTCGCTAACCCGCCACTAGGGTTGCAAGCACCGAACACCACATCGGTCATGGTGGTGGGAATTTGTTTGCGCAAACAATCAGGCAGGAGCACTCTGGCTTCACCAGCCCCTGTCTCCAGTGCTACCCTATAGCTCTCGGCTACTCCTGCAAAGCCGAGTTTATTCCCGCCGATAATACCCAACCGCCCGCGCTGAGACCGCTGCTCGGGTTTGCTCCACTCAATATCAGGAAAGAGCGGCTGTGTGGGGGGTTGCGTGCGCCAATAAGTATGTTCCATCATGCTGTTTTAGAGTATACATGACATTTTTGCGTTCGACTGTGATTGTCCAGCCATGGCTAACGGCTTTTTCATAAAGTTCATAGGTGGGATTGAACGCAATTGGGTGGGCAGCGAGCTCGAGCATGCCTGTGTCGCCGTTGCTATCCCCTACCGCGTAACTATCTGTATAGGTCAGATGGTATTCATCAACTAGGCGTGCGATGATTTTATCTTTGCCCGTGTGTGTCTTGACGATATTCCCGGTGAAATACTCGTCACCACGCTCCCATTCTTGTCCGACCCACGCATCGAATCCGTACTTTTTGGCAAATGGCTCGACCAATTCAATCTGTGAACCGCTAATAGCGATCAAGAAGTACCCCTGTTCTTTCAGGGTTTTTATGAGGTTTTTGGTGTAGACGTAGACGTTTTCGGCTTTTTTCTCGAGAACTCGTTCGACCGCACGATCATAGTCGTCGACGCGGATTTGAGTCGTTAGTTTATCAAGTTCATCAACCAGCAGTCGCTCAAATTCTTCAAAGGCATTGCCATGCAACCTATTGCGGTATTCGCGGTGCTTTAGGGTTAGTTTTTCGGCGAGCTCTTTCGGGATGACACCCATTTTGGTTAATTCATAGCTCACCTCTCTGTATAGTCCGCTGCGAAACAGCGTACCATCGATATCAAAGGCGGCGAATTTTTGCTTTGTCATGAGACAAATGATTATACAGGTAAGCTGCCGTCAAATCTACCATGAGCAGCGTGTCGATTAGTCATTTAAAATTTCGTTGACCCGCTCTTTGATATCGAGTGTTGGTTGCGTGAGCGCGTCGATCGTCACCTCGTGCGAAACTAAGTGGTCATCGGCATCAAACACAAAAGAGCCGGTGAGCGTCTCGCCCGTGAGAACTTGGGGCAGCCAGTGCCGGTCGTCGTCCCACATATCGTCGTAAGGCATATCATCGGGGGTAAACCACTCTAGTTTCGAGAACTCATCATTAGGCTGTAATTCGCCTTCCCATTCGTCACACAGATAGACATAGGTAGTTAAGTTGGAATATTCGTCCTTGGAGAGCTCCTGAGAGAACTTGAGCACCGCGACCGACTGAAGCTTCATCGGTGTAGTGCCGAATTCTTCACGGGTTTCACGGCGGGCGCAGTCCTCGGGCAATTCGTTGTTGGCACATTTACCGCCGGCACCATTCCATTTATCAACGTCGTGTCCCCTGGCCTTTTTACCTAGCAAAATCTTGCCATCTTTGCGCAAGTAGACGAGCGTTGTTTGTAGTGGTGCGGAGGATGATTTCATGATGTTATTATATCAAAGCCCAGATAGAGCATCACAGCCCTATCTCATCAAGAGTATTGTCGCAGGCATGCCATAACACGTCGTGATCTCCATTAATAGGTATGAGTTTGCTCGCTTTAGCCATGATGGCGGGGTTATGCCACGAAGAGCTATGTGTATGATATACAGTAACATTTGGCTGTTCGACTAGAGAGTGGATGCTACGACGATGGTAGCGCCGTCGCATTTCGAGCCATTGGGCAGGTTTTGTGGCCAGATACCACAAATTATGTCCGCGGCGTAACGTGTAGGCAGGTACGTTGCGAAGGGATGTGTGTTTCGCATCGTACGCGAGTCGCTTCAGACTTTTTCTCAACACGGAACGCTTATCTTGATACGCAGGGTCAATGAGGTAAACCAAGCGATTCGATGCGAGATCGTCGAGCATTAGCCAGCCGCCGGAATGAACCAATAGGCAGTCAGCATCTTGGGGGGCGACGACGCTGTGGCCGCGTTGGCGCAATATTCTCTCCAGTTGCTTACTACAGAGCGGACCCTCAAAGAGCCCATACACGATGCCGATTTTCATGGGTGAAGCTCGATACTCACCGGGCAATGGTCGCTGCCCATGACGTCAGCGTGAATTTGCGGGTTTTTTACTTTGGCAGCGATGTCCTTGCTGGCCAGCCAATAGTCAATCCGCCACCCGACATTTCGTGCTCGAGCGCTGGCCCAGTGCGTCCACCACGTGTATTTCTCGGTGACATCTGGATATGCGGCGCGAAAGGTATCGACAAATCCGGCGTCCAGGTAGTCTTGGAAGCGCTCTCGCTCCTCGTTGGTAAACCCATGCTTACCGACGTTTGGTTTGGGGTTAGCCAGATCTATTTCTTGGTGCGCAACATTCATATCACCGCAATAAAGTACTGGTTTCGACTGTTCTAATTGCTTGAGATACACCAGTACCGCCCTGTCCCACTTGTCATAGCGAAGTCCGAGCCGACTCAGATCGCCTTTGCTATTTGGGGTATAGCAGGTTACCACCCAATAATCTTCAAATTCGGCGGCAATAATCCGTCCTTCGGCGTTCGGGTCGCCATAGGTGTCACCCGTCACGTCAAATTTTTCAATAATATCCCCTGGAAAGCCATCGATATACCGTAGTGGTTTCTGCTTCGAGAAAATCGCTGTGCCGCTGTAACCCTTTTTAACTGCACTAAAGAAATGCTCGTGGTACTGCGGAAAATCAATCTCAAACTGCCCGCGCTCGGCTTTGGTCTCCTGCAAACACAAAATATCCGGGTCATGATCAATGATAAATTGCTGCAATAAGCCTTTGTTTAACACGGCGCGGATGCCATTCACGTTCCATGAGTAAAGTTTCATATCTATTAGTATACCCGAAAATAAAATACACCCCTTCTGAGGGTGTAGGATACCGGCGGTGCTACCCACCGGTAGAAATCAGATGTTCAGATCGCTGCTGTACACGTGCACTTTCCTTCGTTGAGTTATGAATGAACAACTTAATAATATTATACTACCTTAGCGTGAAAAGACAATGGTAATATTGACTTTATCAATTAAGAATGCTATAATTTATCATGTACAGTCCATTCCAGGTCGGAGGGAAATAACAATGAATGTCTTGAAACGGATTGCTGGCGGTACCATACACCTGATGGTCGCAGCGGCGAGCAAATTGCACTACATCCTGCTCGTTTACTTGGCATCTCGAGTGGCGGCGGCATTGATCGTTGCACACCTCGAGGGGTGGAGCGCCTTCGACGGCTGGTGGTGGTCCGGCGTCTCGTCCTTGACCATCGGCTATGGCGACTTCTTCCCAAAGACTGTCGCTGGCCGGCTTGTCGCAGATGGGTTCCAAACCTTCTGGATCTTCTATGTGGCACCCGTGCTGATCGGCCATATGGTCGGGCTGCTCATCAAGATTGCCGAGAAGTTTACTCATCTCGAGCAAGAGTGGCTCTTCCTGGCCGTCACACGCTGCTATGAGTTGCTGCGCTTTGCCGTTGGTTTGCTGGTCGTCATGGCTGCCAAGCAAGGAGTAGACAATATGCCGGAAGTGCCGGTATTTGTCGGTGTCGATGGTAATGTGCCGCCGCTTCCCGCTCAACCGAGCGACCATGACGATTGTGAAATTACCGATGAGTTCGATAACGCTCTTGGGGTGTCATAAATCTCTAGGAGCGTGTATCTGACCCTGCCGGGTCTCATGTGGCAGTTTGTGATGCTATGTGGGATCCGGCATTTTCATATAAAAAAGTGCCCGATTGGGCATACTTGTACGAGGAAGTCTGTGTTCCTCCTCTAGGGCTCGGAGTTCCGAGCCGTAGAGGAGTTTGTGTTAGCGCCGCTTCCCGCTTGAGGGGCGGTAGCTGCCCCCGCCAGTTTTCTTGCTCGGCTTGTATACCGAGCTACCGCCCGACTTGGACGAGTTCGTCTTGTCCTGCTTGAGAATGGGCTTGCCATTCTTGTCGTAAGACGATCGGTAGCTGCTGGCCGACGTGTACTTGCGGTTGTCGATCAGCTTGCCAGGCCCCTGCATGGTGCCGGCCTTGTTGGACGGCGTGAAGGCTTGGAATTTGTCCTTCAGACCCGCCACCTTGCCGGACACCGCGTCCTGGTACGACGCCTTCTTGGTGCCACGGTTGTAGTACACGTTCGTCACCCGGATTTGGGTGTAGTTCGGCCGCTGCACCCACGCCCTCGTGCCACTGTCGTAGCTATAGGGGTGATAGGCACGGCCATCGCTGCCAAAGCCAGTCAGAAGCGCCAGGGCCACGGCGGTACCACCATCGATCTGACCATCGATCAGACCATAGGCCAGGAGGCCGCTGCCGGCTCCGCGGCCGAACAGCATTTGGCTCATCGCCCAATACATCAGGAAGTCGTGATCACCGTCTCCCTGGTTGATGTAGCGGGCGTTGCCCTGACTGTCGAGGACACATATGCTGTCCGTGCCTGCTGGTTGCCCGAGGCTGTCGCCGTTGGCGGCGACATACTGCTCGAGCTGCTGGCGTTGGGTCTCGTCCGGCATGGTGAAGCAGGACATTGCCGAGGACGGCGAGCCATCACCGTACTGCGCTTGCGAGTCATTGGACGACTCGCAAGCCGCCAGACCGAGCACCGCCACGGCAAATGCCGCGAATAGGCCAATGATGCGTTTCACAGGGTTCTCCTTTGGCTGGGGATGTGCGTAAAACTTGCTAGCAAAGAACGAGCACGCTTTTACGCGGCTGTCTTTTATATTATAACAAATTATATTAAAAAGTCAAATATACACGTATTTTACAATAAAAATCCCCCCATTACTGAGGGGTGGTGTGGAG
This sequence comes from Saccharimonas sp. (SeqCode), assembly GCA_039809225.1. GTDB lineage: Bacteria > Patescibacteriota > Saccharimonadia > Saccharimonadales > Saccharimonadaceae > Saccharimonas. Next base: position 7,757 of record JBDHUN010000002.1, on the reverse strand, counting down.
AAAGTGGTGGTTACGAGACGGGCGGGTCGAGGATCTCGAATTCCCAGGGTCCGCCCTTTGTCTTGCGACAACGGCCGTACAGCTGGCCACCGGCTTGGAGGTGACAAATTGTGATGTTGTCGAGAGGCACGACTACCACCCTGTAATTATCGAATTTCAGAGTGACGTAGCATTTGTTATACTCTTCGCTGATTCGCCGGATGTAACTGTCGAGCGTGTCACTCGGCTCGCTGACGACCCAGAACTCTTTGACCTTGAAAAAGTCCTCACGCCATTCACTCTTAGCTAGGATCTGGTACCGCGTGTCCGTGATCGACATTACAAAAGCCGCTACCACTAGCAATACCCCGAGGCCAATTGGCCACCACTGGCCGATGATTGCTGCAACCCCCACCAACACAAAGCCAAAACACATGGTGAGGTTAAAGGCTAACCCAGCTAATTTCCGCTTGCGTGTGTATTCATCGTGCGTGAAGGTGCGACAGGGGCGGTCATGATATTCTCCTTTGATCGAAGCCCTTGTGGTTGAATGTTATAATACACTTTTCATTAAATAAAGTCAAATAAAAAGCTCCCCGGTTGGGAGTAAAACAGACAAGCTAGGAAAGTAGGTGTAGCACCGGCGGAGGATTCCTCCCCCGCCGGCGCTACGAGCGGAAACTACTTACTCACGATGACATTGAGGTCATCGTAGCTGTTGACATCCCGCCTGGGCGTACCATTGTCGCGGTACGAGACCGTGACTTGATGCCCGTTGGCGATGAACGGAACCTCGAGGTTCGCATCCTTGGCCACCGGGTTGAACGTCACACGGTAGACGTGAGTATCGTCCTTCAGCATGAAGTAGTACGCCGTTACCCCATTCTCGGTAGTCGGAGCCGAGATATGGGCGATCACACCAGTAACGACCGTCTGGCTGGCATCCTCGGTTGGCTTGGAGCTTCTCGTTGTTGTCAGTACGGTGGCGTATTGGTTGAGCGCATCGCCCATAGCGGTACCGATGACGACATTGCCGCCGTTGATCGGGACATCAGCCTGGACGAGCGCGACGCCCTGGGGCGCGGCCGAACCGTCAGAACCGCCCTGGCCCTCCGGCACGAGCGGGGCGACCGCGCCTCGTTAAGCACATCTTGCACAGATGGGTGCTTGTCTTGGGGCCCGTGTCTCCCTGAAGGCCTACTGTCGTAGGGTGAAATCATATAGGACCTCCTTTCGGAGAATTCTTTCCTAGCTTGTCAAGCGCCGAGAGGGCCCGGCACTATGCTGCATGACGCAGACATATCTATCATTACAGCAAATTTTATGAAAAATGTCAACAGCTTCGCCTCTAGTGGGTGTTTGTGATATGCTAAACACAATGGTAGCAAAACTTATCACCATCCAGGGATCGGCGCGGGGCGGTAAGGGCACCTTGGCACGGGCGCTGACTGACGATCTCTCAACAAACTACAGGGTATACAAAATCGATCAAGGACTCAAATTTCGTATCGTCGCTAAAAAAGCACTAGAAACAGGGTTGGATATCGAGAATTTGGACGAACTGAACAACTTTGTTACTCAGGCTGAGACCCGAACCACTGTGGCGAATCAATTGCGAGAAACCGCATCGTGGGACAAAGCGCAACTAGAAAAAGAGTACTATACGGCAGCTGTGAGCAACGCTTCGGGAATGGTCGGTAAACTTCCGTCATCGCAGGACCTACTCGTTGCCTTGCTGGGCGATGAAATACATGGACTAAGCCATGACTACGACATTATTATCGTTGATGGCCGGGCGCTCCAAGCCAAGGGGGCAGCACTCGCCCAGGACGGCGCTGTCGAGTACTTGCTGGCTATCGATGTACACTGCGATGCTTTTGTGTCAGCACAGCGTGAAACGAACATTTTTGCGCCACAGGACGAGCATGAGCTAAGTGGTTACACACGCGAACAAGCTCTTGAGCTACTGGTGGCGACACGAGATATTGCACGGCGCAACACGTCAGATGCGCGGCGTGCCTGCTATCCTAGTTTGCCGCTTGTCGGTGCATATGAGTTTGACGTGCTTCATGACACGAGTGAAGCGGAGTGGCTGTCTCTGGTCGAAAATGTGCAAAAAACCAAAGCTATCAGTGTCGATAATTCAGCAACACGTACTCCAGAGCAGCTCACTTGTCCAGTTGTGCGTCTAGTGCGTGGATTACTAACATTAAAGTGCGCCTAACATAAACTGCGATAACAAACTAGCAGTTGATATTATAAAAAAACATGCTATAATACGTCATGTTCTATTGTCGAGAGAAAGAGAACTCCGATGAACCTTGGTATGAACGTTGAGCAAACGAGAGCTGTGGTGCTTACTATAGCGCTCGCTATCGCATATCTCATCGGCAAGTGGATCGAAAGCCCCAGGAAGAATATGGAAGGCTACTTGTTCTGTACGGGATTTGGAGCTTTCCTCAGTTTGATCTGGGTGCTTCAGGTTTTCCGTGCCGCGTGAGCTCATCAGGGTGCACGAGATGTCTGTTTGAATCTCGCGCACCCTTTTTCAATGAGAGATTATCAATAAACTTAGGTCTGTATGTCAAGCCGTCTCGTGAGAGTATAATCAATCACATGCATGTTCTGATTGTGAGCGATGTTTATCGGCCTGGTATCGGCGGCGTACAAACCGCGATTGACACATTGACAACCGGTCTCGTGGCTGCAGGTGATTCTGTGACAGTGATGACAGGCTCACCAAAGGGTCGCGTGGCGCCTTGCGAAGAGCAGGATGGCAAGGTGACGGTCGTGAGGCTACCAGCGGTTAAATGGCCGGCGAATCCCGATAATAACAGAGTCTGCTTCTTCCCAGCCAAGCACGTCCGAAATTATTTTGCCACGCATGATGACCCGGATGTTATTCATTTTCACTGAGTCGGCGCTCAGGGCGACACCAGGGGTACGAGTGAGGACTGAGGCGATTTCCAATGGACTCGATACGACCTATTTTTCACCCGGTGACGTGCCGTCCGACCTAAGGGAACGGTTTGGGATTCACCCAACCAAAAAATTGCTCGTTTATGCCGGTCGACTCGATGGCGAAAAGCGCGTGGACTTGTTGATCGATGCTATGGGCCACCTGTGTGATCGGCGCGATGATGTGCAGCTTGTTGTCATCGGCAAAGGGCTGCGCGACAACGAGTTGCGTCAACAAGCGTCGGTGCTAAGTGACCATGTGGTGTTCACGGGCTATATCAAACTAGATGATCACCGTGATTTACTACGCGAGGCCACACTCTTTGTTATGCCCAGTCCGGCAGAGTTACAATGCATCGCCGCACTCGAGGCCATGGCTTGCGGTACGCCAATCGTAGTGGCCGATCAAGTCGCTCTGCCGGAGTTACTAGACGAGGGGCGTAATGGTCGAGCGTTTCACTACCCGAGCGCAAACGACCTTGCCCACCAAATTGCACTGCTTCTCAATGAGCCGGATCTTCCAAGGATGGCTGAACATGCTGTAGCGTGGACTACGCGTCACCACTCTGTTCGTCAGACGGTGCGACAGTACCGGAGCCTTTATGAGTGGGCGATGCGGCTCCACCCATTTCGTAGCGAAATAGCGGACGAGTAATCCTAAGACCGTGTGTATAGCGGTAGAGCTCGGCATAGACGCCTTGCCAAATCGACCGCCGGTCAGGACCAACGTAGCGACGATCGGAGCTGATGAATGGCACAGGACAAAAATGAACTCGGTAGCCAGCGCGTCTAGCGCGTAATACGTAATCGTAGTCTTCCATGACAAACAGTGCCGGGTCGAACCCTTTGAGATTATCGAACACATGCGGCGACGAATAGATGCACGTAAAAGCGATCGGCCAAGGGGTGTATTGCATGAGGCGTAGGTATCCGTTCATCATGCGCCCGCCACCGCGAATAAGCACTGATTTCGAAGCGATACGTTGGGTAAACCCACCGCTTTCGGCCCCTGCGCGCTGGTGAAATTTCATAAATTTCTCGATAAAATCGGGTGACAGACGACAATCTGCGTCAAGGAACAGCAGCATGTCGCCCGTTGCCTGTCTACGGCCCCAGTTACGCGCTTCGGCAACTCCCTTTTTTTGCGCCGATGTGGTGATGATTGGCAGGCGGGGGCGATATGTTTTGGCCTGCTTAATCGTGTCATCAGTGCTCTGAGAGTCTACGACGATTACTTGGTACGGTGCCTGGCGGCGCTGCGCCACCAAGTCATCAAGCAAGTGGTTAACGACACCAGACTCGTTTTTGCACGGGATAATAATGCTGAGTTGCATTGATGTTATCATACCACGGTACACGTAGTCGGGTATAATGAAAGTACACTTATGAAAACACTAAAGCACTACGCGACGCTTTTTACAGAACAGACAATCTACCTGGGGGATGGTACAAAAGTTCATTTTCGCGAGGCAAACGCCGGCGCGTCGAAAACGTATATTGTCGTTCATGGCCTGACGGGGACCCACTACTCTATGCTACAGATGGCTGGGGTATGGGCTGAACGTGGTATTCATGTTATCGCCCTCGATTTACCTGGCCACGGTAAGAGTGATCGGATTGAGGTGACGCATTTTCGCGACATGGGCGTATGGCTTCATGATGTGATAGAGACGGTGTTTCCTGACGGTGCGTTTACCTTAGTAGGTAATTCATTTGGTTCGAGTGTATGTATGACGTATGTCCAGCAGTTTGGTCTCCGCCCTGGCTGCACGCTACTACTGGGTGCGCCCATCCCCACTGTCTCAAAAACCTGGCGTTCACTTGAGCGACTATCGACAAAGTTACCGGATGGTCTCGTGATGCGCGTCTATTATCAGAATAACCTCATTGAGTTCATTCGTATGTGGGTATTGCTCGGCAATATTCAAAGGAAACTATTGCGCGAGCGAACGCGCGAAAGTATTCGGAGTGAAGCTGCCATGGTACAACATCGGTATGCTTTCAGTATGCTCATGCCCGCGCTGTATCGCCATAACCCATTCGACGACGTATTAGAACCGAGTGTGATCGAGAGGACGATGAGCGTGACCGGGGCAAAAGATCGAATCGCTGGCAGCAAAACAGCAAAAACGATGCAGCGGCTCTTGGGCGATCATAGAGTGCTGATAGGAAACTCCGGTCATCTCGTGCACGTCGAGGCGTTGCCAGAGGTAGACGAAGCACTGCATATCCTGAGTCAAGCGCCCCCCGATCATAAGAGGTGATGATATAATTCTTTTGGATGCGACGAGTACTTGAGGCTCGATAGGCGAGCCTGGCATATGGACGGGTGATAGCGCTTTTTCGGTTCTTGGTGAGTGATTTTGCTATACTAGATACACAACTATATGAAAATTGCCTTTTTTACTGATGATTACTTGCCGTATGTCCATGGCGTCACGCGTTCGATCCAGAATTATCGTGCTGCGCTCGAGGAAATGGGTCACGAAGTCTACATCGTAGCGCCAAAGCCCAAGCAGAAGGACTTTAAAGACGATGACGGCCACGTGATTCGTCTGCCAAGTGTGAACTCGTATGTATTTGACAAACGACCGGTGTCGCTGCTCTACCCAGGGATCGCTCGTAAGCTCTATGGTAAGTTTGATATTGTCCACAGCCAGACGCAATTTTATCTGGGAATTATCGCCGGTATGGTGGCCAAACATGATCATATCCCTCATTTTACTACCGTTCATACGCTGTATACCGAGCTACTCGATGATTATCCGACGGCAGTCACGGCAGGCCTGATCGCGGTCAGTATCGGGTTCCCATTTGTCTACAAGACCAAGCCGATTCTCCCCTTTAGCTCGGCGCGTGAAATCCGGGCGTTGTCGCAGCTCGAGTCAGCTGATATCAAGAAAAAACAGGGCTGGCGGTTGATGGCGGCTATCGTTAACAAGGACGATGTGTGCATCGCGCCGTCACATCACCTGGCTGAGACGCTGCGCGAAAACGGTACCAACATCCCGATCTATGTCATGCCAAACGGTATTTCTCTCGATGAGTATCGGCGTTCGAAAGCCAGCGATTCGCCGCTCACCAAGAAGCCGGGTGAGAAATTTATCATTTGTGTTGCTCGTGTGAGCGGCGAGAAGCGTCAGCGCGTGTTGGTCGAGATGATGCCGCAACTCGCCGACAAAAAGGTCAAACTGATCCTCGTCGGTGATGGCCCCGAGAGCAATAACCTCAAAGAACTAAGTTATCGGCTAGGAGTCGGTGATCGAGTCATATTTACCGGCTTGCAGCCACCTGCGGTTGTCGCCGCCATGCTCAAGCAAGCCAGTATCTTTACTTTGCCATCGTACAGGTTCGACAATCAGCCAATGGTGTTCCTCGAAGCGATTGCTAGCGGCCTGCCTGTGGTGTATTGCGACGATAAGCTCACCGAAGGACTTACTCCTGCGAATGCGCATTTGACGGAAGGTATCGAAGCGAAAGATTTCGCTGCAGCTTTTAATGAACTGCTGAGTGACCCAAAACGTTTGGCAAGCATGAGCAAAGCGTCGGTTCAAATTGCGGCTCATTTTGATCGCCATGAATTAGCCAAGCGTTTGGTAGGTTACTACGAAGCTGCAATCTGGAGTAAGTAAAACCCCCATATCGCTGGGGGCGGGCGCTCCGATGACTATTGTCGAAGTGATCGAATGGCAGTGAGACCACCGAAGACGATGAAGCCAATCACAGCCACTATCTCGCAAATAGCGAATGTCAGCAGCGCTGCTAGAAGGCCTCCTGCTGTCAATCCGCCTCGGGTCGCTCCCACCACAATACTGATGGGAACCGCGAGCATGCCGATGAGAACGCAAAGCGCCGTCATGATGCCAGAAATGTAGCTCACTTGATCCTCTTCTCTTGTAGGAAATTACCGCTAAAAGCGGTCAGTATTAATGTATCATTTTTACCTAAAATAGTCTAGTGCAGTCGAATAACCGACGCATGCTCGCGATCGAGGTCGCGTCGTTTAATCGCCTCGCGTTTGTCCCAGCGCTTTTTTCCCTTGCCGAGTGCGATGACAAGCTTGATGTATTTGCCGTTTGTCAGTAATTTTGTCGGCACAATTGTCATACCGGATTTTTTTTGCAACGCTAATTGAATGATCTGTTTACGGCTAGCGAGGAGTTTGCGCGGTTCGGTGTCGACACTGCGCGCCCCGGGCTTGCCGCGCTCATTGAGTTTCAAGCTGAAACTGGCGTTATTGAGCCAAAGCTCGTCGTTTCGAATGGTAACATAAGCGCCTTTTAGCTGGATATGCCCATCGCGAGCGGCGCGTACTTCTGGCCCTGTCAGCACGAGGCCAGCCACGATCTCATCACCCAATTCATAATCAAATCGCGCTCGGCGATTGACAATCGGAGCGTGGGTTTTTTGCTTGGTAGGCTTTTTGGCCGTCATATCATTAGTATAACAGAGATGAGGAACACTGTTGACTAAGCATCGTAGCGCAACTTCACATCCGTTTTGTCGGCGAGTTGGAAAATCCAGCGCTCCATGCATGCATGCTTGCTAGTGGTTTTGAACAGTGTTTTCTTCGAGAATACGTTCAATTCGTGCCATGTGAGCGTCGAGAATGCCATAGATACGATTGACGTCGGATTTTAACTCTGCAACGTCAGATTTTAGCACACCAACATCAGACTTTAGCACGGCGACGTCAGACTTTAACTCGGAAATATCGCCTTCCATCTTGTCAAACCGTTTATCAACATTATCGGCAAATTGCGACATCGCGCTCATGTTTTCGTCATTGGTAACCTCTGACTTGGCCATATATTTTCTAT
>JBDHUN010000001.1:0-99842 GCA_039809225.1 Saccharimonas sp. (SeqCode) | reverse complement strand
GTGGGGAATACAGGGCTTGAACCTGTGACCTCACGAATGTGAATCGTGCGCTCTAGCCAACTGAGCTAATTCCCCTCTACAAATTAGCTTATCACAGTTGGCTGGAGCATGTGTTATATCCATGGTCGAAAGACCTCTGACGAGACTCGTTCCTTGTGCGAAACGCGCTTGCTGCAATTGGCTTGGCTGTAGTATCACCGGCCTCCTAAAGTTAACTTGATCGAATCTTAAGTAATGTCACCTCGGCACCAACCGGGACTGAAGCATAGCTTGTGTGATTAAACGAACGTGAACGAGGCGTATCGTTAGTCAAGTTCGAATAAAACGTCATGTCCTTGTTGCCCGAAAATCCTACTGTGACATCGTCAGGATCAACCGATATATCACGGTGATCTTTTGTATAAACAGACTTGGCGCGCCACATTGCTAGCCAGTACTCGTTTGCATTTTTTTGCAAAAGCACCGTCTTTAAATCCTCAGTATTTCCGTTATATCTGATCTGCAGCCCTGTCGTACGTAGACTATCTGATCCTCCGCCAATGAGTGTAGCTATATTATGGATTGCCTTCGCGGAAGGCTTTGGCGTACCATTTGACCGGAAAAGGCCGAAGTGCTTTTGAAAAGATGGACTTGCGCTTGGCTCGTCTAGCAGTTCGTAAATGTATGACCTTGTCACACCTATTCGAAACGTTTCAAAAACCATGCGTGGAACATATACGCCTGCGGCACGTTCGCTTACACTTTTTTCATAGCTAGGATCATCGACATATCCTAATTCGGTCACAACTACTGGCTTATCTTTGCCAATATAATACGTATAGTATTTCATACGTAAATCAAACGCAGTCGCAGGTCCCGTTGGTGCGCTAGCTGGTGCGAAATGAGTTTGTCCTGGTATTGCCGTCGGGTACGCAGATTCAGGCATATTGACGCCATAGTAGGTGTGAAGATTGCCTTGGTTAAAATAAGTACTTATGAGATGTCGGTCATCAGCGTATTGGATTTGGGCTGCATCATTGCCGAGCTTATACCCCACCAATGCGAACCCAAGTATTTTTGCATTTGAGTTTAATCTTCCACGCTGGGTGTACAGGTAGTGCTGCCCTCTTGCAAGCACACTAGGCCATGTGGCCACTTCGGCATTGTCATACTCATTAAAAATTTCTATAGACTCTGTGGAATTTTTTAGGTTGTTATCGCTAATATAGTTCAAGCGCCCATTGATCGCCGCTTGAATTTGGCTGTCGTTGGGTGTTTTCCCGGCATCATGGGACGGCTTAGGGATAGTAAAAGTTTGTTTAATGCCATTCAGACCAAGTAGTTGGCTTGTAGTAATACCTTTGCTGTACCCGCCGTCGTGAGTATTCATCACGTTATTTGTACGTACATGGCTAATACCTACGTAGTTAAGATGGTTTTTTATAGTGCTTCCTGCGGGATAATCACTATCGCTAAGATGCGCAACAACCCCTATTGAGTCAGCAAATCCGGCAGTAGTACGTGCAGAGGTAATTGTATCCGCTGAAGCAACACCACTGTTTTTTAGAAAGCTCCCGTATACAACTGCCCCCGCTGCACTAACCACCAGCAGGAGTGTCAGCAATTTGTAATGATTCATGCGCGCTACGTTCACATTCTTTGTCATCATGTTTTTCACTGTATTTATAACCGTTTATGTTTAGTTTGTTATTATAAAGGTAGGAATTTATTGTTAAAATGTCAATATAAACTAACCACTACGCGTCTCTCAGCTTTAACGGATCAATTCAGCAGTGGTGGAGCATAGGAGATTCGAACTCCTCACCTCTTCCATGCCATGGAAGCGCTCTACCAAATGAGCTAATGCCCCAAACTTCGTTCGGGACATCGCCACTTGGTAGAGCGCTACGCTAATTATTCTGCGCTGATGGCTCTCAAATGAGCTAATGCCCCGTCTTTATTTACTTTACCAAAATTCACCCCTGTTGCCAAGGATGAATATTGCTTGCTGTTACGCGCCCACCCGGGGCACGGATTTTGTTTTTGGTCTGTTTGTGTTAAAACGCAATGGGCGCCCCAATGCGTACCAGCATAATCGTATTATCCCGCAAAAACGTTAAAAACACAAGCATGATATAGTTAAATTAACGATATGAAGAAATCTACTAAAGTAGTAAGGCGCCCGATATTCGATCTCATTGGTTGGGTTGGTGTTACATTATTGCTTCTTGCCTATATCTTGCTTTCATCAGGATACGTTCTCGGCGCGTCCTACACATATCAAGGTATGGCTCTCATGGGCAGTGTTTGTATTACACTCGAAGCATGGCACAAAAAAGATCGGCAGCCAGTAGTACTTAATATTATATTTGCTATCATCGCTATACTCGCAATTATTCGGCTCATTTTGCTGTAGCATTTCGTGGCCATTTGTGTTTTACTAAAAGAGTTCAGAACAAGTACACGTGAGATATGAAAAAGAGTACATCAATTATTCTTTCGTCAGAACCCGTGAGCCATGGTCGATCTGACATGAAATAAGTAACCAAGAAAGAATAGTATGGCAAAAGCAAATCTATTTGTAGGCAGCCTCGCCTACGCCACAACCGATGACAGCCTCAAAGCATTTTTTGAAGCTATCGGCCCGGTTGCCAGCGCCCGCGTAATCACTGACCGCGAGTCAGGTCGCAGCAAAGGGTTTGGATTCGTCGAATTCGAAGACGAAGCCAACAACCAAAAAGCTATCGACGAACTCAATGGTAAGGAGCTCGACGGTCGCGCAGTCGCAATTAGCGTCGCTCGTCCTCGCGAAGACAAACCGCGCGGCGACTTCGGCGGCGGTAACCGCGACAATGGCGGTTCATTCCGTCAGCGCAGTTGGTAATACCAAAAACGCAACAAAACACCACCGGTCATCGGTGGTGTTTTGTTATGCGTACACATTCGATAACGCTACGGGGTAGCCCGCATATAGTACGGGTCATCGCTATTTTGTTTCGCAGACTCTTCAAGCGAGCCATCCGGAGTTGAGCTAACGCTACAGTCGATCACTTTTCCGTTTTTAACGTGGGTGCCCGGCCCCAATTGATCACACTCATTGCCAGGAGTAACCCCGGGTATACCAACAATAAATACGTACAGTAGCCCGGCAATGAGCGAAAGAACTGAGATAACCATCGCCGCCACAGCAAACCAGTTTTTTATATTGACAGCACGCGATTTTTTATAGGCGATAGCACCAATGATGAAACTAATAACATTAAAACCAAGTAGCGATAACAAAAACCCCACAATCCCCAATGTCTTGCCGGGATCACTTCTCGTTTCGTGTTCCGGCGTTGGTGTCAACGCTACTTTACTAGTTGTCTCCATGTCTATTCCTCGTTTAGCAGTACTTGTTTCAAGTCTACCATAAGCATATTTGTTTTTGCAAAACTTCTTTATTCATCAGTCATAACTGCGAATGAAATATTTCATAAAACGCACCACGCCTTGCGATTAGTTCATCTGCCGTACCCGTTTCGACAATTTTACCATCCCGCATCATATAGACACGATCGGCTTTACGAACAGTCGTCAGGCGATGGCTAATCGTGATGATGGTTTTATCCTTGAGAGTAAATAGATGCTTGAAAATGCGAGCTTCGGCCAAGGCGTCGATCGCGCTGGTTGGCTCATCTAGGATAATAATTGACGCATCCCGATAGAAACTCCTAGCCAACGCCAAGCGCTGCCACTGCCCTCCGGAAAGCTGCACCCCATTGGTACCATCATCGTTTTCAAACCAACGGTTTGGCACAGTTTTATCACCGCGCGGCAACTTCTGTACAAACTGTTCCGACTCCGAACGCTTCAGAGCATCAACGTAACGCCGCCTATCAAATGGTGCTTCAATATCGCCAAATATCACGTTCTCTCGCACGGTAGCAAAATGATAATAAATAAAATCTTGCTGCAAGACGCTAACCCGACTGTGCCAATCGTTTTCGTCTATTGTCGTCAACGGAGCATCATCAACAAGTACCTGACCGGAAGTAGGATGATACAATCCCATGAGTAGCTTGATCAGCGTCGACTTACCCGCTCCATTTTCACCAACAATCGCTACATGCTCACCACGCTTGATCGACAATGAAATGTCGCGTAGCACATCGCGGCTGGTAGCGGAGTAACGAAACGACACCGACTGTACCGTTAGCATATCGGGCGATTTCAGAAGCCGTGACGTTCCCTGCGTCGCTACCGGTAGGTGCAAGAACTGTTCATAATCAAACATCGTCGCCAAGTCTTCGTCGATGCCATTAAACTCCGATATCATGTTATGCATGCCGCTGAGCGCGCGTGACACCAATTGTTGCACATAAATGAATTGGCCAACCGGCTGCACGTGCCGGACAATTTGCAAGGTAATCGTAATCAGTGCTATGACTTCCGCGGCTGCTTCAATGAGGTCGGATACGATCCGCCAGCCGAGATAGCGACGCTCATACCCAATACGCTCTAGTTGATCAAGATCACGATATTTGGCACGCAGGTTCAGCATGGCTCTAGCGGCATTAAACATCCTAAGCTCAGCCAAATTATCGACTTGAAATACACTATAGGTAATGCCGTTCATTTTGCGGCGCACTTCAGTTGTTTCGCGCCACTGTGCTGATTGCAGCCGAGATAATTTAAATTGCACGATCATCCCTGGTACGATGGCCGCAAACAACAGGAGACCGATCCACCAGTTCACCCACGTTAGCGCAATCAGGCTCATCACGACCTGTACGCCGGCACTAAACAACCTCGCGATGACGTCAAAAAAGCGTGAAAAGAAAAGCGCGAAATTCTGTGCCTTGTCAAACATATCAGCTGTCGCCTTATCGTCGTAGCGCCAATATTCAATAGCCACAAAATGCTCATATAGCCTATCAGAAACTGCCGCATTGATTCGATAAGATGTCAGCTCATCAATGTAGCTTTGCACGCTCGACCACGTACTCATCACCATACCGAGAACGGCGGTAATGAGCACGAATATAATTGCTCGATCTCCCGCCCCGACTCGTCCGGCAAATGCCTCAGCCAACGCCGTTGTAGTCAGTGCAGCAAAATAAGCCGTCACGAGTGGCACAACAGCCGCCAACACCGCCCCTATCAATTTCACAATCACCGCACCCGGCGAAGCCCGATATGTCGTTAGGGCTACCTGAGCCAATACTTTCAACCGCGCTTTTGTAGATAGCTTTGATGTATCGTCTTTTACTGTGCGTTTTCGTTTCGGCATATTCTAGCGCCTCATAAATGGCGACCCGAGCCAGTTTTGATCCAGATGAAGCCAGTCATTCACGATACCGCCAACATTCATTACCCACATCGTGACGAGCACTACAGCCGTTGTACCGATGAACGTTAGCGACTGCACAAACCAATGTTGCTGCCGAATCCATCGGTTCCAATCGTCATACTTTTCGCGGCCAAACCTAAGTGCCCGTTTGGCCCATGGGAATTCCTCAGCCAAAATTGCCAGCCCCATAAATACTACCAGCCACCCGGGACCAGGATAGGGGATCAGAATAATGCCGACGATCAATACAGTACCGCCGACGATACCGACCACCATCCGCCGTGTACGTCTCGGCAATTTAGCGAGAAACTTTTCCATGTGATTTTAGTATACCAGCCGTACGCTGTTGACCGCTAACAGCCGGCCGACGATAAAATCTCGGCAATACTTGGCCCACTAATACCAGAGCGAGTAAAACCGCAAATCCACACATGATTGATGGAATACCTCTGATCGTCGCTGGATCAACAATATTTGCGAATGTCGTTGGCACGATAAAAGCCAGGTAACCGACAGCTAACGCTCGTAGAGCGCCAGCACGATTTTTCTGCCTGAGGCGGCTCGCCATCACCAAACAATACGCGGTACTGATGATCAACCATCCATAGTAATACGCCGCATGCAGTAAGCCTGCTCCCGGTGCTGTCTTAAATATGACATAGTTGCCGAGGCAAGCTCCCGACGCCACACCTTGACCGGAAAAAGCAAAAAATGCTGCAAACAAGGCACCCGATATGTATGCAGTTGCCACCATACCCGTCCTACGCTCACCCGCCAGCCTTGTTGCCAAGTGAAACCCGAGCGGCGGCAGCATGGTAATTGCGACGTAGCCAAGCCGTGCCCATCCGAGGCTATCGATACCAAATGACCCCTCGCACACGTTATATTCTGCCAACTGAAACACTGCCAGAAAAAACAGGATAGAGATGGCCAATTTCGTAACATTATTGAACTTATACTTCCAGTTCACATATATTGCTAGCACAATCTCAATCACAAATGTCGCCAACATCACCGGTGGCGAGAAGCAATTCAGTGTGTTTGTTTTTAGATATTTCATTATAACTACAATACCACAAACGACGCCAATTTTATAATGTCTAAGCGACATTCGCCAGTGAATTAGTGTACTATTGACACAATTTACCATTCATGCTATACTGTCACCATGAACTATCGCAGCAAATACAAAGCCCCCATCCTCACGGTTGATGCCGTCATTTTTCAGATGTCAGGCGACCAGCTGCACGTCTTGTTAACAAAACGTGCGAACGAACCATTCAAGGGTGATTGGGCCTTACCGGGTGGCTACTGCGCCCAAGGCAGCACGACCATGGAGGCTCTCAGCCAGATTGTCAAACGCAAAGTGGGCGTCGACCTCGAGTCACAACTCGGCTACGTCGAGCAACTCTATACCTTCGACACCGTCGCGCGCGATCCACGCGGTCATGCCGTCAGTGTCACTTATATGGGCTGTGGTCGCGCTATTGAGCCCGCCGCCGCCGAGCAAGAGATTGCCTGGCATGGGGTTGATCAATTGCCAACGCTTGCATACGATCACGAGAAAATTATCGCTTATGCCCGCGAGCGCTTAGCGGCCAAGCTGACGTATACCAACGCTGCCATGGGCCTGCTCGATAGAAAGTTTACACTTAGCCAACTCCAAACTGCCTACGAAGCGGTCATGGGTCGCACACTTGACAAGCGTAATTTTCGCAAAAAATTCCTTAGCCTCGGGCTCATTCATGAGACACCCGATATGTGGCGCGAGGGAGCCCACCGCCCCGCCAAACTCTACGCGTTCAACAATAACTCACTCGAAGCATTATCGCGCAGTTTCGACTAAACTCGCTTCGTTACTGTTTCTGCTATACCGCAACGACTTGTTCGGCCAATATTTCTTTGTCATTAATAGCTGAACACTAGAATGTGCAGCTACGCTATCGCATGCGCCAATGCATGCGATACAGCTCGTAGTTCAATTAATCGCTGAATCTCCTCGAGGTCGGTGGGTATCGTATTGATTCCCATGTTTTTCATTACCGACATGGCTGCCACAATTGAGGCGGTGCTATCGGTGTCGCCGCCGAGATTAACGGCTTCATAGACACATGGCACAAACCGACCTCGCTGGGCCACAAATGCCCCATACGCCATTGCTAGCGTTTGAGGCACGAAGAATCCTTTGCCGTCGGTTGATTCTACTATTTCTCCCCTATTGATTAGTGGGTAATCTAATAAGTACCCGACAGCCTTTGATAGCTCATGCGCTCTTTCACCTAGTTATCTTCATGGTCAACCGCCGACCTATATGCCACATCACCAAATTTGGTCAGTGGATACGGCGCACGCGCAAGGTGATTGAGTACATCAAAGTGTGTGCGCGTCGCCACCCGTGCCACTACACTATCGTGAGCAAATGATGTAAATTGATCGAGGAGTGGATAAACCTCTTCGCGCGGTATTTCTTGGGCGATGAGCCATAATGCTAACGGCGCCATTTTCATAATGACACCGTTACCAGAGCCGTCCGGCTGGCCGCACTGATCGATCGGCGTGCCGTCAATATAGCGCTCGACCGCATAGGTGGTTGAGCCGCCCCAACCACGTTTTACACACTGGCCACTTGGCTTGGTTATTTGCGGCGTTTGGTTATACTCGACAACGTGCTCATCAGCAATTACTCTCATATCAAATCCATTAGCCTTGATAATCGCACGAGCGACAGCCAAACTTAGCTGTGTATCGTCACTCCAGGTGCCTGCCTCGAATTCCCTGACATAAAACGGATTGTACCGCGTCGGCAGCAATTCCTTGACCTCATCGAACTCAGCCTTAATACGCGCAGCACTCCACGTCTCAACTGGCAGCCCCGCTGCATCGCCATACGCAGTAGCCGGCAATAGGTTATGTGCCGCTTTTTGCAATGTAGCACCTGGTTTCATGACGTTTCCCCAAGCAGCCGTTCAACGTTTTTTACAGAGTCAAGGAGCTCTTTGGCAGTCCGGCGTTGCCGTCGCGTTAGCTCCACCCATACCGGATCGTTATCGGTAAACGGATCAATGATTTGGCGCCATCGAATTGTCGGCTCGATATGCTCCGGATCCATCGGGTCAATACGATTAAAGCGCAACATCGTGCAATTATCGAGATCATAAGTATTATCCATCTCCCTTTCGCGCCATTCGTCTACCCATAACCGCTCGAGGTCGTTCAATACAACGTTCATGATACCCCCGTGACCAATCATCATAACCCGATGCCGAGAATGCTGACGATGCAACGTATCATACACTGATCGCACACGCATCATTACATCAAGATTACTCTCTCCACCATCAAGTCTCGCAAAAATGGGGTCGATTTTTTTGTGCTGAAAGGTTCGTGCATATCGTTCACGCTGCTCTTCGCGCGTCGCGCGGCCATAATCGCCCCAATCGCGCTCTATAATCCACGGCATATCAGTCCAGCGTACATCTTCATCACCGGTCATATACGCAGCCGTTTCCATGGTGCGCACAAACGGCGACACATAGCGAGCATCATAATCCGCCATTGGGCCAATATGCGTCCGGATCCACTCGCCAGCCTTCTTTGCTTGCTCGATACCACGTGCCGTCAGAGGATGCAATGAATCCGGCCGAGCATTGTTTCTCTCAACCATTTCTTGGCTAAACTGTCCGTTCTTATTTTTGTGAATCACATTTGCTTCTGACTCACCATGTCTCACCAATAATAACTCTAAGGGCATTGCCATACCTGAGTGTCCTCCTTTTCTATCTTATATAGTACCTCGCTCAATAGATTTTGTAAATAGTGTTGACAACACACTTACATAAGTGTAGTCTAAAATTAGTAAGTGTAATATGTACAATAAGTGCAGAAATGGAGTATCAATGAAACAACTATTTACGACAAGCCGCGTGAGCAGCAAGCGTGATATTTACGAAAGTATGACAATTGGCGTTATACTGACAACGCTTTCATATATCGTGGGGTTGGCCGTTCACTGGGTAGAAACGCTTAATTGGCTGGAGGTGTTTGCCGTGTTTACGTCATACATGAGCACCTATTTGTGTGTGAAGGAGCGTCGCGCAAACTATCCGATTGGCGCCATTAGCACCGCTGCATATGCCGTATTGTTTTTGCAAAGCGGTCTACTCTCAAGCGCCGTACTCAATACCTACCTTACCCCTACTCTTGTCTACGGTTGGATTCGCTGGCGCAAAGATGCCGATACGCGTCCGGTCACACACGTACAGCTCAAGTGGATCCCTGTCTACCTCGTCGTCGCTGGACTTGGGTACGCCGGTGCGGCACTTTTATCCAGCAAGCTTGGCGGCACAATGGCGTGGACCGACGCAATGATTTTGGCCGCAACCATTTTGGCGCAATTTTTGCTCGACAACAAGAAGCTGGAGAACTGGATAGTCTGGGCGGTTGTGAATGTCTTTGCTATTTATACCTATGCCACTACCGGCTTACCATTAGTAGCGTTCCAGTACGTCTTCTTTCTCCTCAATACGGTCTACGGGTTTATCATGTGGCAACGCAGTAAACGCGCCACCGACAGTATATTGCCTACTCATGCGGATGTCGGCATCCCGGCTGAGGCCTAGCCATGAAGAAACCGTACGTTATCACCATTTTTGGCGCTGAATCAACCGGCAAGACGACACTGTCACGTCAACTCGCGGCTGATCTCGATGCCGAATGGGTGCCTGAGTTTGCGCGGCCCTACCTCGAAACCACTAGCCCCCGCATTTCGGAAGCATCGATGCGAGCAATCTGGCGGGGACAACGCGCGCTCCAGCACGAGAGTCGGCGCTCACCTCGTGTATTCGTTGTCCAAGACACTGATTTATTTTCGACAGTCGGCTACTGGCAATTTTCCCATGTGAGTGCATCAGTCGGCCCCTGCCCTGAGGCCCTCATCAGCGATGCACTTGCGCTGCAAAGTGACCTTTATCTCATCCTCCAGAGTAATATCCCGTTCGAGGCTGACCCGCTCCGCTATGGTGGCGACAAGCGCGAGAGTACCGACGCCTACTGGATTGATCTGTGCGACCGTTATGAATTACCCTGCCGTGTCATCAACCTCGCAGACCCGGCCGAGCGGATAAAAGAGGTTATCGCTGCCATCAACCAAAGGAGCCCTCTATGCGTGGCGTAGTCATCGGTAAGTTTTACCCACCGCATCTTGGGCATAACTATCTCATTGATACGGCGCTTAAAAATTGTGACGAAGTTGATGTGTTGGTAGTTGATAATCCCGAGTACCGTATCGCTGCCGATAAACGACAAGCATGGCTAGCAATGCACCATCCCAATGCATGTGTGCGTATCATTCCCGATATCTACGACGATGATAACTCACTTGCTTGGGCGGCTCATACGATCAACTTCCTTGGGTATCGACCGGATGTCGTTTATAGTTCAGAAAGTTACGGCAAGCCATGGGCCAAAGCGATGAGCTGCTGCTATGTCAACGTCGATATTGCACGTGACACGGTGCCGATTAGCGGGACTAAAGTGCGCGAAGACATCCTGGCATCTTGGCAATATCTTAGTGACGAGGCCAAAGCCGGCCTCGCCCTGCGCGTTGTAGTGGTAGGAGCAGAATCGACCGGTACTACCACACTGGCGCATGATCTCGCCGAGGCACTTCACGTACCGTGGGTGCCAGAAGTCGGCCGCTACTACACAGAGTCAATCCTGACCGATGGCTATGAGTGGCATGATGAAGACTTTTACCGCATCGGTCGTTTACAGCAAGCTTACGAAAATGAAATCGCGGCTCGCAGTCACGGCGTTATCGTCTGCGATACCAATACTGTCGCGACGGAGCTCTGGCAGCGACGCTATAGGGGCAAAACGACGCGCTCGATGCGAGACATTGCAGCAAACGATAAAGCCGATCTCTATATCATCACAGGAGATGAGATACCCTTCGTCCAAGATGGTATCCGCGATGGCGAGCACATTCGCCATCGCATGCATCGCTGGTTCATTACTCACATCAAAAAAACCGGTGTCCCGTTTATCATCGCAACCGGCAACCGCGACGAACGCCTCGCAAATGCTCTCAGTGCCGCTAAATCTACCATTCGTAAAAAACGTGTCATCAAATAAAGTAACACGATTTTCATGAAATAGTGTTGACTTAACAATAAGCAAAGTGTACGATAAGATATAGTAAGTGTATTAAAAACACTATTAAGAAAAGGAGTTCTAATGAAAACAACCGAGCAAACTACTTCTACATATGGGAACGCATGGATTATTAATGTCGATGTCCAAAATGATTTTGCCCTACCGACTGGCGCATTATCAGTGGCGGACGGCGAATCTATCGTGAGTCCTCTTAATCAGATTAATCGCTGGGCACGCGAACAAGGCGGAACAATCGTCTTTACGGGCGATCAACACCCGCCTCATACTGCTCATTTTATAGAACACGGGGGTCCATGGCCAACACACTGTGTCGCCGGCACGGCAGGAGCCGAGCTGCATGAAGCGCTAGAGGTTTGCCCATGGGACACTATCGCCGATAAAGGACAAAGTGTGTATGACGACGGCTACTCTGGTATGGATGCTATCCCGGTGGCTGGGGCATTGGCAGACCCCGAGTTGGACGGCAAAAATCATACTCTCTCTGACGAACTAGGAGAGCTTGAGATAATCTATCGTCAGCGTCGTAGTCGTTTAGCCGTGCTAGTCGGCGGACTCGCCACCGATTACTGCGTGAAGGCGACCGTGCTTGACGCACTTGAGCGTACCGATCGACAGGTGGTAGATGTTGTGTTGCTACGCGATGCCGTACGGGCCGTTAACCTCCAGCCACATGATGGAGATGCGGCGATTCAAGCGATGCTCGAGGCCGGAGCGCTTGCTATGACCACAGAAGAAGCTATGGCGGGTGGCATCACCATTGACAGAACGCGATTGGAGTGCTAGTTATGGAAAAACTGTTGAACCTCCAAGACCAATATAAATTCCCAATGGGGCAATTGATCTACGAACAAGAACCGTCAGCCGAAGTGACATTTGCCATGACCAACCGCAAAGCATTAACGGGCATGCGAATTGCTGAGTACGTACAGCCAGAGGAGCTACAAGAATATTATGACGAGCTACGCCAATTATCTTTTACCGACCATGAGCTAACGATTCTTGAGCACCAAACTGACAAGCATTATACCAAAGCCTTTCTGGGCTACCTGGCTGCATTTCGTCTGCCAGCAATCGAAGTCTTTATTGATCAGTGGAATCACGACATCACCGCCGAGACCACTGCTCCATGGAACGCTTCGTCGCTATGGGAGATTCCGATGCTGTCGGCCATTCCCGAGCTCTATTACCCACGATATATCACAGACCACGGAGGCTCAATGAGTGACGTGTGGAACGAGGGTGATCAACGCTTAACTGATATGATCCAGCTCATGAAGTCCCGTCCGGAAATCAAGTTTGCCGAGTTTGGCACCAGGAGACGTTTTAGCAGTGACTGGCAAGACCACGCGGTGGAGCGTTTCGTCACCGAATGTCCCGAAAATCTGATTGGCACCAGCAACCCGTGGCTGGCCGCAAAGTATGGTATCCCGGCTAGCGGCACCCACGCTCATGAGCTCGGTATGGTATATGCTGCGCTCGCCGAGCACCGCGGCAGTAACCCGCTCGATGGTCAAGGCAAGGTTATCGCGGACTGGTTGCGGCGCTTTCCTGCTATGCCAGTGGCGCTCATCGATACATTTACGAGTGATGTTACTCTCCATGATTTAACTGACGAGCAGATTGATCAGCTGAAAAGTTTTCGTATCGACTCCGGCAACGAGTATGCAATCAGCCACAAGGTCATCAGCTTCCTCGAACGCCATGATATCGATCCTACGACACGCACCCTCTTTTTTAGCAACAGTCTAACCCCACAAAAAATAGTGGAACTTTCAGATACTTTTCACGGCAAAGTCGGTGTCGCATTTGGCATCGGTGGAAATGCCGTCAATAATATGGGATTTGATAAAAGTCACGACTTGCCCGGTATGAATATTGTCAGCAAAGCCGTGAAAGCTGATGGCCTCGGTACTGTCAAACTGAGTGACGACAGCGGCAAACACATGGGTCATCCTGATAACGTAGAGCGATACCAGCAACACTGCATAGAGCGACTTCAAGAGCCCCCATTAGCAATGCGATCAGACAGGACTGCCATATGAACATGCAGGAGCGAGTGAGCGAACTTCATGCCTGGCAAATGACAAATGGCTCACTATACTTTCCTGATGCTGCCAAAACAGTACCACCAAGCGACGACGAAAAAGCTATTCTCGATACACTTTCGGTCGAGCGAGATTACATGGGTCGGCCATTGCACCCGGAATTACATCGCGTCTTTGGCGAGCGCGGCCTCAGATTTGGCAAAGGCGAATTCTGGCGCTGGGGACCTAATTACACCGTCGATCCTGTTATCATCGCCACCGAAGCATCTGCGCCAAATGACCACGATGACCGGGTACTAACAATTGTCCGTCGTAGCAACGGTAAGCGTGCTTTGCCAGGTGGCTTTGTCGATCTGATTGATGATACGTATGAAAACCCGCGCACCGCAGCTGTTCGCGAAGCGGCAGAAGAAACCGGTCTTGATATTTCTGATGATCCACATCAAGTAATCTTCGACGGACCGGTGCGTGATGACCGCGAAACGCTGAATGCTTGGCCGCATACGACGGCGATTCTTTTTCGTCACAAATCTTTCTCACCAGTCACCGCTGGCGATGATGCGGAGCCTGGATCGGCTGAATGGCTACGCCTTGATGAGATCGATTTTGACACACTTCACGGTTCGCACGCCGAACTGATCCGACTTGGATTTGAAGTTGTGCGAGCCGCGCGATTATCATGATGTGCGGCGACGTAAAGTGAGGCTGGCAATTACGAGAGACGCAATGATAAACACCCCGACCACCCATACATCTCGCCACATATCGTCGGTGATATCAGTGTGTTTCGCAATACCATTAAGGGCTTCGACGGCGTAGGTGAGCGGCATCCAGTACGCAATACGTTCGAGCAAGTCGGGTAGTTTATCAATTGGCACGAACAGGCCGCAAATAATAATTTGCGGAAAAATCAGTGCTGGCATAAATTGCACCGCCTGGAATTCCGTACGCGCAAAGGCGCTGACAAATAGCCCGAGCGCAACCCCAAGCAATGTGTCGAGCAGCGCGATGATCACCAAAAACCACTGCGGACCTGCGACGTCCAGCCCAAGCCAATAAATCGCTACACTACTCGTAATAAGTGACTGCATGGCGCCGAATAGCCCAAATGCCAGCGCATACCCGAGAATGATATCGAGCTTTCCGATCGGCATCGCGAGCAGCCGCTCCATCGTGCCCGTCACCCGTTCGCGCAACGTCGTCACACTGGTGATGAGAAACATCACGCTAAATGGAAAAACGCCCAGCAGCGCCGGCCCAAACATATCAAACATTTTTTTATCGTCACTAAACACCCAGTAGAGCAGGCTAATGAGAAGAATAGGCGCCAGAAACATCAGGGCGATAGTGCGTTTGTCGTGCAACAGTTGCAGTATAATCCGCCCGGCGGTCACAAATGTCATTCGAAGATGATACATCACTTTGCCTCCTTGATCGCGTGAATAAACGCCTCACCGACATCATGCGTTTTTGTATGCGTCAACAACTTGCGTCTCGTGTCATTCCAGATTATTTTGCCGTCGCGCAGCAAGATTAAATTCGGACAGCGCTCAGCTTCATCCATGACATGACTCGAAATTAGTAGTGTTTTGCCCTCGTCGGCCAACTGTTGAAACATGTCCCATAGTTCCTCGCGCAAGATTGGATCAAGCCCGACCGTCGGCTCATCAAGCACCAGGACATCAGGGCTGCCCAGTAAAGCCACCGCCAAACTGACGCGCGCTCGCTGTCCGCCGGACAATGTGTCGACCAATTGCTTTCGCTGTTTACCGAGGTGAACTTTGGCGATCACCTCACCGACCGCTTTATCGTCAGCTCTAGCAATACGAGCAAAATACTTGAGATTCTGCCCTACCGTCAGATCACCATACACGGCCGGCGTTTGGGTAACATAGCCAATTTTCTTTCTTAGCCAGGCATCGCCAGCCTTTTCGCCAAGGACGGATAACTCGCCATTATACTTTTGGACACCTACAATGGCCCGCATCAATGTCGTCTTACCGCTACCACTCGGACCGATCAGACCAGTTAATTGACCGTGCGGAATGACGACCGAAAGGTGCTCCAGCACCAAACTTTTACCTTTTTTGATGGAAAGATTATGGGCAGTGATAGCGCTATTCATATCCTTATTATAACCAATCAGCGCCAGCCTTGCTTCTAGAACAGTGCACCTGTTTTACAAGCAATGCCGGCGCCAATATGGGCAACTCCGCGCTCATTGGCTCTAACACCGGTGCCGGCCGATATAGAAATGGGCGGGCTGTAAGTGGTGTGAGTCGATAAGCTCCTTGCATATCTTATTATGCTGGGCTAACCGTCAAATTCTGTGAATAATGTCACAAATTAAGCATGAACAAATTCGAACCGAGGAACATTTTTGCCGCCGATGTTAACCACTTCTATGAACATTGCTTCCGGCCTGGCAAATAACTCATGGTCGCTTTCGTAAAGTGGCTTATAAATTACCAATTTTTCTTCCGTCTCAGTTTGTAACGCCAGCCCGATCACTTCGTACAGTTGACCGGATTTATTATGCCGATAGACTCCTTTTGTTATCACAGCATATCCAGCAGCTGTTGCTCATTAATAATCTTTGTACCATACCGCTCGGCTTTTTTCAGCTTGCTGGCACCGACGTTCCCGCCTACCACTAGATAAGTGGTGTCTTTACCGACACTAGTTTGAAAAGTACCGCCGAGGGAGCGAATTTTGTCAGCCGCTTCGTCGCGCCCCATCGACTCAAGCGTGCCGGTGATGACGAAGCTCTTGCCCACCAATTTACCTGAGCGTTTTTCGAAATGCGGGCTGACGCCGAGTGACGTGAACTTTTCGAGCAGCGCCAGGTTGTCTTCATCGGCAAACCATGCCGCGATTGATTCGGCAACGACTTCACCGACACCATCGACGTTTTTTAAATCGTCGATCGTCGCACGCGCCAGCACATCCAGGCTCTCGAACCGATTCGCGAGGTCGATCGCCGTCTGCATACCGACATGACGAATACCAAGGCCGTAGATAAACCGCGCCAGCTCGGGTGATTTTTTGTCAGCGATCGCCGCGAGTAGTTTATCAGTCG
Source organism: Saccharimonas sp. (SeqCode) (assembly GCA_039809225.1). GTDB lineage: Bacteria > Patescibacteriota > Saccharimonadia > Saccharimonadales > Saccharimonadaceae > Saccharimonas. The sequence goes on along the minus strand of JBDHUN010000001.1, from coordinate 83,233 downwards.
AAACATCACCAAACCGATCGAGATCGACCACCCGACCTCTGTGTAATGCATAAACATCCGCAAGGTCGCTCACGAGCCTGGCGTCCACCAATGCCTCGACATTCTTCTCGCCAAGCGTGTCGATATCGAGCGCACTCTTGCTCGCAAAGTGCTGCAGCGCCCGCTTTAATATAATCGGGCCAGTCAAGCCTTTCACGCGGTACACCACTTCGCCTTCGGGGCGGACAAATTCAAGTTCAGGGTATTGGCGCGCAAGTTCTGCCTGATACTCAAACGGCTTTGTGCCCTTCGGGCGCAGTTTCGTCAGCACTTGCTGAACCTGCGGAATGATATCGCCGGCCTTGAATATAATCACCGTGTCGCCAATGCGGACATCGAGCCGCGCGATTTCGTCGGCATTGTGCAGGCTAGCATGCTGCACAGTCGTACCGGCGACTTGCACAGGGTCAAACACGGCAACCGGCGTCGCAGCACCAGTTCGGCCAATCGAAATCACGATGTCCTTCACGACTGTTGTTGCTTCCTCGGCGGCAAACTTATAGGCAACAGCCGCACGCGGGGTTTTGCCTACCACACCAAGCTCAGCAAATTGCTCCCGGTCATTGACTTTGATCACTGCCCCGTCGGTATTAAATTTCAGCCCAGCTCGAATTTCGTCGAGATGCTCGACATACGCCATGATTTCATCGAGCCCATTACACACTTTTGTAAGCTTGCTGGTAGCAATCCCGAGCTCACTCATCATGGCGTAGCCAAAAGCAACGGTTGGTGTATCTTCAGGATTATCGCGAATAATATCGTAGCCAATAAAATGCAGTGGCCGTGCCGCCACCAACGACGGATCGAGCTGACGAATCGTGCCGGCGGCGAGATTGCGCGGGTTTTTAAACAGCGGTTGGCCAACTTTTTCGCGCTCGGCATTGAGTGCGGCAAACTCTTTTTTAAACATGACTATTTCGCCGCGAATTTCCGTGCGGCCACGGAGAAAATGTGCGAATTTCTGATTGGCACGTAGTTTGAGCGGCACATTTTCGATGGTGCGCACATTCATCGTCACGTCCTCGCCCACGCGGCTGTCCCCGCGCGTCACGGCTTGCACCAGGGCACCATCTTCATAAATGAGCGCACAGGCCAGGCCGTCCATTTTAATGTCACACAGAAACTCATTGCCCAAATTCGGCAATATTTTTCGAGCGCGTTCCATCCACGCCGCGACTTCTTCGCGGTCAAATACATCAGCGAGGCTGATCATCGGTGTGCCGTGCATCACTTTGACAAATTTATCGAGCGCCTTACCGGCAACACGTTGTGTCGGGCTATCGGGCGTGACAAGTTCGGGATACGTTGCTTCAAGCTGTGACAATTCGTGTTTCAGACTATCGGCTGCCGCCTCACTCATGGTTGATTCATCGAGCACGTGGTAACGGTAGCGATAATCGTTAATCAACTCACGTAGTTGTGCAGCGCGCTCAGTGGGAGATACATCGCTAGATTCTGGCATGATCGTCGACTACCTTTCGATACAACAAGTAGACATATGTAGCAAACCAAACTACTGATACTGCCATCATCACCGCAATTGCGACCGGTACGACTGGCACTATCGCGAGTTGCTGCCACGTGTCTTTCAGCCACCCATCAAGCAAAATGATCGGCAGCATGATAATGATCCACGCTAGTAGCAGTACTGCGACGCCCCACAGCCAGCGATACAAGATTGGCAAACGCCACCCGACGACGAGATCACTGGCGGCGCGGAGTGCCCGAAACGGGTACATACCTGGCAGCGTCACCACGACAAGCGCGATCAACGTACTTGTCACCCAGTACAAGACAAGAGCCGAGACCGCTGCTGCGCCTACCCAAAACAGCATTGCCCCGAATCCTTCGGACACAACTCCGATCGACAATAGACCAGCATAGAGTACACCGACAACGACAATGGGCAATAACTGTACGAGCAGCACCGCCACCACAATCAATGTAGCTATAAATGGTGCACCGGCATTATACAGTCCGTCACGTAGCTTCGGTCGTCTCCCCAACAACAGTTCGCGTAGTAGCCATACGGTCGTGAGCCACACAAAAATAATCACGATGACTAAATATGCCTGTTGTTCGGCCGAGAGCGCATTATTGCTTCCCGATACCGTACCTACAAGCAGCAAGCCAGCCTGTCCAAGCTTCCCGATACCATCCGTGAATATGGTTTTACTAGAACCTTTCACGAGTGTGGTAATCTCAGCATACGTATCTTGATTTGTGATCCCACCTAACACCAAAATCACCAGCGCGTAAAGAACCATCAACCATACGAAGATGCGTCGATGGCCGACAACATTTTTCGTGACTTCGACCGTAAATGCAATGTAGCTCGGCAGATGGAGTGGCCGTGCATAATCTCGACGGCGTGTGCGCTGAAAGCTGCGATGCGGACGGCGTGACAAAAATGCCTGATAACGATCAGTTAGTTGCTGATTGAATTTGCCTAGCCATGCCAAAAAACGTCGTTGAAGTACCGTTGGTGTTAATTTGGTCGAGTGCTGTTTCATTCACTCTATTATAGCAACTTCTACCTCTAAAAACGAGGCACCAAATAGACAAAACGCCGTGAGTATCACGGCATTTTATTTGGTGCGCGGAGCGGGAATCGAACCCGCACGACTTTTGGTCAAGGGATTTTAAGTCCCTCGCGTCTACCAATTCCGCCACCCGCGCCTGTTCCCTAGTATACTAAAAATATGCGACAAATTCTGATTATTCACGGCGGCACCAGTTTTTCATCATATGCATCGTATCGTAAGTATCTTGATAAAAAGAAGCTAACCTACGATAAACTCACCCATCCGCTTCGATGGAAAGAAAGGCTAGTTAAAGATTTACCCGAATTTGACATACTCTATCCCACTATGCCAAACAGTATGAATGCGGTGTTTGATGAATGGGTAATTTATTTCGAAAAACTCATTCCATTTCTTGGAGATGATGTGCAAATAGTTGGGCATTCGCTTGGCGCAATGTTTCTGACGAAATATTTGCAGGAACACCCCCTCGAGAAACCGGTAAAGCGAATCATGCTGGTGTCGGGTGGGTATGATGACGAATCAATTGAAGATCTCGGTAGCTTCAAAATATACTCGGCTAAAAATGTAGCTAAAAGTGCAAAAGAGGTTCACCTGTTTCACAGCCAAGACGACCCGGTTGCGCCCTTTACAGAACTAGCCAAATACCAGACAGATTTGCCCACTGCAATAACCCATAATTTTACAAATCGCGGCCACTTTCTCGATGAGACATTTCCGGAGCATATAGAAATTTTGCGTCAGCAATGAACGCGCAGCACGAATGCTAGCGCTCGCTGTAGTGGGGGGCTGCTCTTGAATTCATTTCAAAACAAAACGGAGGGCAAAGCCCTCCTAAAGTCTATGGAGGCACGTATGGGAGTTGCACCCATCTACGAGGTTTTGCAGACCTCTGCGTAACTGCTCCGCCAACGCGCCATCAGATAGTATTATAACAAATAGACTCTTTGAATGACATGGGTGCATTAATATAACTTATTCCTTATTTGATATAGTGAATAGTATGGCATATGATATCTATCATTTCTTTTTTATCGATACTTGCCCTGGTAGCTGCCAACATCTGGCATTCAGTACTGCTGTGGCGCAGTACTGATACAAATCGACCTCATACTATTAGCCACCACGCGGCATCGAGCCCTTACGACCTTCTCACTCATCGAATCGTTCACATCATAGCCGCCGGCATACTTATCGTATTTTCACTGCTGGTTTTGTTACCCAGTAAACAGTACGTTGCTGGTGTACTGCTCGTCTTTGGTGGTATGTTTGATATGTTTGAAGCGATAACGCTTACTAAGAAGAACTCTGTGGTAACAGTCTAGGTTAATGCGCACACAATTACTGCCTGGCTGATGGCCGCTTGTTTATATTATGTACGCAACCGTTATTGCCTACGAAGCAAGATTTGGCCTCATCAGCCTAGTGCTCATTTGGGGACTGTTTATTATGCTACTCATCACTGCAATTATTCGTAGATTTAAAAAATTCTGGATTATGCAGCATCTCTATTTTTGTTTGCTTGCATTTATCATGATCCTTGCACATATCCAACTATTCCTTTAGATCACTAGCGCTGCATCTTTACAAAGTTGCCTTTCACCATGTATAATTTTTATTTGTATTACAAGATCACTACTTTGTGGTGGCGGCTGCGTGAAACGCAAATAATTGTAGACGTAAAGCGTCTACCAATTCCGCCCGTGAGTAATAAACGTCCGAGAATGACAATAAACTTCAATAGCTCATTGCACACCTTACACCACGCACTGGTGGCGGAATTGGTAGACGCGTCAGCTTGAGGGGCTGGTGGCCATTGCGGCCGTGGAGGTTCAAGTCCTCTTCAGTGCACCAAAAAGCGATATTTCGGGAAATTGTCGCCCTTTCGGGCGATTTTTTCTTTGGCCGCGCAGAGCGCGAACCAGATGTTTTCTTGGGGGGAGATGGGAAATTGGTCGTTGCTTGCAACGACTTTTTTGTTTTTCAGCAGCAGGTTCAATCCGTCAATTTTGCGTAAACTCTCGCGCAAGGCTTGGTGTGGGGTTTTTCGTCAATTTCACAGAGTGAAATTGCTGTTTTGACCCACTCGCGCATAGGTTCAATCCAAAAGTCAGCGCGAGCAGCGACATGCTCTATTTTTTCCTCTAGCGACTTTTTGCGGCTCATCAATTCGGCGCGGCGGTCTTGGTAATCGCTTTGGTCAATGTCGCCGTCTAGGTAAATATCAAAAAGCCGCTTACTCTTGCCAGCCAGTTCGTCCAGTCGGGCGCGGTGCGTGGCAATTAGTTTGGTGTTGTCGGCTTGGACAACTTGTGCGTCCTCGTCTAGTTTGGCGAGCATAAACGCGCCCATATATTGCGGCATAGCAAATGACCGCGCGATTGGCACAAGTTGGCTGGCAAGAGCATATTCGCGCAGTTCTGGTTCGGAACAAGCCACCGTCTTACTTTTGTGCGTACATCGGTAATAGGTGTACTCGTGCACATTGCCATTTCTCTGGCTTTTAACTTTGTGCGAGCCAGTAACATAGCAATTACAGTTGGCGCAACGCACCAGCATTGTGAGTGGTTGTGGGGTGGTGGCTTGTTTCTGGGCGCGTCCGCGACTAGCCAAAACCACTTGAACGCGGTCAAATAATGCTTTGTCCACTATTGGTGGATGTTTGCCCTCATGCACTTCGCCAGCGTACAGAAAATGCCCGTAGTAAAAGATATTGGAAAGCATATTTTTGACCCGTGTTTCGTGCCAGCGTTTACCGCCCGCAGATTTCGGGTCATTTTTGGTTTTTCGGCGACCTTTGGTCGCCACGTTGTTAGTAAACAAAAAGTCCGCGATGTCGCCACACGTTTTGTCGCCTTTGGCGTAGAGCTCAAAACATTGGCGCACCAGCGGCGCGGTTTTCTTGTTTTTAGCCACCGTCTTTGTCCGCACATCGTTGCAATAGCCAAATGGCACAATACTTGGATAATATGACCCGCGCGGACTTTTTGTCGTAAACCACGCTTGGTATTGACTGACAGATTGTCTACATACTGTTTTGAGGAGTTAAACTCGTGGGCAAGCATGTATTTGCCTTGTGGCGTGTTTTCAAACCAAAAATGCGGGAATTTCAAGTCGCCTAGCACATTTTCGTCCAGCATATAGATTATCTGCCCGCTATCTATTGAATTGCGAGAAAGCCTGTCCGGTAGCCATGCTAGTATGCCGTTAGCATTACTGGCAGATATACGGCGTAGCATTTCATTAAACACAGGGCGACCAGGCTTTTTCGCCGTCTGCTTTTCTATAAAAATGCCGGCGACTTGCAGTTCCAAACGCCGTGCGAATTCTTTGAGTTCCACGATCTGCGCTTCAATGGACAAAACCTGTTTGTCCTCTACGTCGGTAGATTTACGGACATAGAGAAAGTAAGTGAATTTTTGATCTGGCTGTTGCATACACACCCCCTCAACTTAAATAGCCGCCTCGCTGGACACAATCCGGAATAACCAAATTGCACGAGACGGCTATTAAAGCCAAACAAAAAGTTATCCCGAGTTAGATTGTGTCCACTTCAATAATATCACAAAATGCAGTTGTCGGCTTTCGCCGACCAAAGAACAAAAACCACGTCGAACGGCGTGGCAATTTTCCATTCCCTCCCTGAAAAACCCTTGGTTCGCGCTCTGCGCGGCCAAAGAAAAAATCGCCCGAAAGGGCGACAATTTCCCGAAAAATCGCTTTTTGGTGGACTTTAACGCGCAAGTCCGAACCTATTTTGAAGAAAGATGCTGATAAAAAACTTAGGTGCGTTGCGCCCCTGAGTTTTACTAAGAAAAAGGAATAATCGGTTTTAAGTTAGACCTACCCCAAAAACATTAAATCATTTATGCCTTTGGGGTAGGCCCCAGTGCCCACGCTCTCGCGCGGACACTGGGGGACGGACAAGGTCAGGACGCCCACGGGAGGCGGTCCATGTGGCGGTCGTCGCCATCGGCGATGTCCTCACAGACACCGAGGATGACCCGGATGCGCCACAGGATAGCTGTCGCCGCAACCTGCTGGAGGAGATACGGCCCCGACTCGTACTTGCCGAGCCAGGTGCCGCAGTGCACTCCGTACAGGTCGGCCTCCGGGAAGGCCATGACGACACGACCGAGGGTCTGGCCGTTGAGCAACAGTGCCTTCTTCAGGCAAAGCTGCTCGACATCGCCCTGCCAGCCGTTGTTGTTGCCCACCTGGTCGGCCACGACATTGTGATTGCGGATGATCGCTCGCGCGATGTCATCCACCAGCTTCTTGTCGCTCTGACGACCGGTCTGGGTGGGGCGGTAGTGCTGTACGCTCATGGAAGTCTCCTTTGCTAGAGCGTTGGCCTTGATCCTGTATCTCAGCCGGATAAGTAGAGTTTACAAAATCTAGTCAAACTTTACTTAACCGACCGAGATATTTATTTAATGTCCATACACAAACTTGTGTATAATCTAATATTAGCATAAGTTTGTTGACTTGTCAATATATTTTAGAAAAATAACTTCCTTGGCATCGTTACCATCTCTGTCGGTGGCTGTACGATACTGGTTTAAGTAAATAATAGATCGTCAAAATTCCATAATTTTGATATTAGTAAACCGATTATTCCTTTTTCTTAGTAAAACTCAGGGGCGCAACGCACCTAAGTTTTTTATCAGCATCTTTCTTCAAAATAGGTTCGGACTTGCGCGTTAAAGTCCACCAAACTAAAAAGACACAGTTTGTGTCTTTTTAGTTTGGTCGTTCAAATCAGTCATTCATTTACCTTTGCTACCAAGATCGGTCATTATCTCCAATAATTTCACTACCGTATTCCAGCTGCGAATGGTCATGGATTTATAAAATGGCGTGCTGGCGATAATACTAAGACGACTTTTGCTGCGCTTGGCGCTCAGACGCTGCGAGTATACCACTCCATCACCTTGCCATACCGTATCGACACCTTCGCGCGGGCGAAAAATAGGCATAACGTCGGCAGCAACAACATCCATCAGAAAAATTGCGTCGCTATGATAAAGCGCAGGCTGATCACCGAATCCTTTTGGCTTATTGTCGACAATTTTCTTGAGTTGTCTACGTGATAACACTAATACTTTTATCAATTCGCTATCGAGCTGAAACGTTTCAGGCAGTGCTTTTTCAATTGCATCCTTCACCTCATCTGGCGATGCATCAGAATCTAGCATAACGTTACCGCTAGCAATATATGTCGTTACGTTTGAGAATCCAATCTTTTCGAGACAATCTTTTAACACCGTCATCGGTACGTTATTCTTGCCACCAACATTAATGCCACGGAGCAATACGAGGTATGTAGTAACCTTCATGTTTCATGCCTCACGGTGTTTTATAAACTGCGCTATCATGGACCGTCCAGTACTGAACATTCGCATAGCGATCAGCGGCCGTCACAAGACGTGTATTGCCGGCGAGCGACGTGACGGTGTTGTTGGTGACATACTCGAGTACCGGTTGGTACAGCCCTATTGCCGGCACATCAGCCAACCACTGCCTGGCAAACTGCTTGTATTTAGCGTTACGCAGTTCTGGTTCGAGACGAGCTCTGGCGCTGGCAAGGTTTGCATCAGCAGTTTTATTGGTGTAGTTTGAAAAATTATAACCTGTCTGGCCGATTTGCGATGAGTGCCAATAAGCATAGATATCTGGATCAGCGCCGATAGCAAGCTCGTAGAGTAGTACATCGAAATTACGTGCTTGGAGAGTGTCTTGCACGAATGTCGACGCCACGCTAGACGTATCGACTACTCTATGGTGGGTAGTAACCCCAAGTTGCTGCCACTGCTGTTCCAACACAGACACTGCTTTTTCGTATTGATTATCTTTGATGGTCGTAATCGTTAGCTCTAGTTTTTTGCCATCTTTTTCGCGCACACCATCTTTTACGTTCCAGCCGGCTTCGTCTAGTATACCCTGGGCCTTTGTGGCATCATACGGTGGTGAAATCGGTACATCATTGCCCCAAATTTGATTGCTCAGTACTGGCAGTCCAAGCGGTAACTGATCGCCACCGATTGCTTGACGCAACGCATCAGTATTCGTCCCTACCTGAAGTGCTTTGCGAACACCAGCTTCTTTGAGGATCGGGCTATTGAGGTTAAACAGAGCATATACCCCACTATCAATTGGCACCGCAATTCGTGAAAAATCCGAACCAGTAAAATCGTTGAGGGCAGTAGTCGCAACATCGCTCCCGGCGCTTAACTCACCAACTTTCAACGCTTTACGCATCGCCTCGTTCGTCGAGTAAGCGTGCAACTCGAAGCGATTGATTTTTGGCGCGCCGCCATAATACGATGGATTCGCGATAAGGTGGACAACTTTGTGATGACTCACTGCGTCAGCTTGTTGAAGAAGACGGAAAGAAAACGGTCCGCTGCCAAGCGGTGACTGACTAAAGGTACTTTCACGCAGCGCACCTGGACTTACCTTGCCTAATATGTGCTCAGGGAGAACCGGAAACGTCAAGGCATGGGGAAATGCCGCATACGGAGCTGGCAATGTAAATTGGAGGGTTGTGTTGGTGGGTGCCGACACAGCAACATCAGTCCAGTTGACGCGCAGTGGCGAACGGACTGCTGGATTTTTGATGAGATTCAGGGTAAATACGATATCCTTGGCCGTTACCGGTTTACCATCATGCCATCTCGCATTTGAACGAACCGTTACCGTGTACACTTTGTGACTATCGTCGATCGTCATACCTTGAGCCAGATCTTGGTGAAGTGACCCAACCGCATCGTAATTATAAAGCGATGAAAACAACAGACGGCTCGCCGAGGCTTCAGAGTTTGTCGAGACGTAGAGTGGATTGAGTGTATCGATTGTCCCGACAACACCTTCAACATATGTACCTCCAGCAGCAGAGGCTTGTGTTGTGTACTCATGCTGATTCCATACAAGCTGGACTCCAAGACCTCCGATAATCGCTCCGACTATCAGAAGCCATATCGTTACCTCATGCGATACCATACGGATATTATCGAGTCGGCGAACGATAAAGTGATGGGCATGACGCTGCGACGCGTTCTCAACCTTCTTGGCACGCGATACTAATTGCTTGCGGTCAAGCTTGATGCGTTTAAATTGTTTCCACCCTTGTTTATCGTCGTTCACGCATAGTACCTAGGTTAGGTTTGGCAGGATAATCCCTGCTAGAATCGACAGCACAAATGCAAATGCCAGAAAAATAGTGACCTCAAATAAGTTTTTGTCGAGACCGCGCCGAGTGGTATAAAGCTCGCTACTACCACCAAACCCTGCGCCAAGACTTGCGCCACGCTGCTGCAGTAAGATTGCCAGCACCATCAAGACCGCCGAACCAATTGTAATTGCCATTAGTATAGTGTTCATCTCTATGATTTCTCCTCGCGCACTTTCATATACTCCAGTTCTAGCGCACTACTCACTATATAGTTTACCAGACTCAGCACCAAACCGGTAAGAACGGAGTGCCAAAATGTCATTTGCAATCCCGGCGCAAGCTTTAGCGACACATACACCATTAGGCCATTGACAATAATAGTAAAGAGCCCCAAAGTGAGGAGGATAGCCGGCAGTGCCAAAATGATAACAATCGGCCGCAACACTCCATTGATGATAGAAAAGATCAGCCCCGCTACGAGAAATACCCATATACTCGCATTGATCTCGGCATCACTATAGCCAGTTCCAAATATACGGACGGCGATCCATAGGCCAAACGAGTTGAGCATCCAGCGGATGAGAAACACCAGAAATTGTCGTTTCATACTGATATAAAGTATAGCGGTTTGGGTATAAAAAAGCTAGGTTGGATTCGTCTCATAAGGAAGTCGGCAGCGTGCGGCTCAGGTTTTCGTGCCCTGTCTTTGTAATCAAAATATCATCTTCGATCCTAACACCAATTCCTTCCTCGGGAATATATATGCCGGGCTCAACCGTAACCACCATGCCCGGTTTGAAATAGCGCGGCGACCCCAAGTTATCATGCGGATCAATCCCAAGACCGTGGCTAATGGCATGAGGAAAGTATTTTCGATAGGTTTCAATATCATTACGGTCTTTGAGCAATTTGACGCCAGAGAGTGCATCTTTCATGATCTCATCGACCTCGGCAATATATTCCGCCACGGGAAGGTCGGGCTTCAACAGAGCAATGATACGTTGATGAGCTTCTTTAACCGCAGCATGAATCTCGCGCTGGCGTTTCGTCGGGTGGGTACAATATGTCCTGGTGATATCGGCGCTATAGCCACCAACTCGTGCCCCGACATCGATCAGCACCATACGCTGCCGAGCTATGCTAGCATTATTCGCCGTGTAGTGAAGTGTAACAGCATGTGCCCCGGCCGCAATGATCGGTTCATAGGCATGGGTGGCGTTATTCCGGCGAAAATGCTGCGTCATGTCGGCCTCGATTTCATACTCGTAGCGGTATGAATCCAAATTTTGACGTACGCTCTTAAACGCGTCAGTTGTCAGTTTGATTGCTTTTCGCATCATGGCGATTTCTTCATCACTCTTGATGGCACGCAGCTCAGCTAGTTGCTTAGTGCAATCTACAGTATTGGTAAAAATGCGTTCCAGGACGGCAAATAAATTCCCTGGGGCGGGATTGACAATAAACGAGTACGATTCAGGGTGGTATGGCGTATACACTAGGGGGTGATGCTTGGCAAGTTTGCGTAAATAGTTTTCAAATTCGTTCGCGTCAATAATCTCATCAGCCGCCGCCGTATTGAGCAGCGAGATGTCATCGATTACGCCATCAAAAATTTCTTCCACCCTACTGCGAGTCGGCCGTACCAAAGTCACATGTCGCCTCGTACCGTCGATGATAACTTTCCAGCCAGGCAGCGTGATGCCCGTCAACCAAAAAAAGTTCGACTCCTGCAAAAAAGGTGCCGCCATATCACCGGCTAGCTGCATCTGATCATGGGCCGAGACGACTATCAATCCGCCCGATAATGCCTGGGTCAGTTTTTCACGGTGAGATCGTGCATCCATGCACCCTAGTATACGGCAGAATCTCAACGTTCCGCTAGCCACACTTTGACTTTTTTTGCTTTGCTGTCACCGATCGCCACAGCGACATCAACTTCACTTGCCTGTTGTACGCCGCGCAAACTACCAAACGTTTTGATCAATTTTTTACGAGTCGCCGGACCGATACCCGGAATATCTTCCAGGCTGCTTTTGGTGGCAGATTTTCGTTTCAATACGGTATGGTAGCTGACGGCGAAGCGGTGCGATTCATCACGAATCCGTTGCAACAATTTGACGATATGAGTGTCATGGGGCAAATTTACCAATGTGAACGTATCGCTTGTCATGTAGTGACCGCCCAGTTCATCAAGTTTCGTTTTGTTTAATTGCACCAACGATTTATCATGATGGATCACGATTTGCTCTTCGCGTTTGGCCAGCCCGATCATGGGAATTTGCTGTTCACGCTCATCACGAGCCGATGTAGCAGCATCGAGTTGACCCTTACCGCCGTCGATCAAAAACAGTTGCGGCAGTCCCCAAGCTGCTCTATTTTTTTCGCTCAATCGCCTGGTGATCGTCTCGCTCATGTTGGCAAAGTCGTTATTTTGTTCGCGCCTGGTCTTAAACTTACGATACTCCGCACGATCACTGACGCCATTAGTAAACACCACCATGCTCGCTACAACATTGGTGCCGCTCATGTGACTAATGTCATAGCCTTCGATACGCGCCGGCAAATTTGGCAGGTGAAGTAGTTCCGTCAAATCCTGCAAAGCGCGGTCTTTACTGATATCGAGGAATTCTCGGTCGCCAAACATAATTCTTCGTTGTAGTTCTTTAAGATGAGTCAGCTTATTGCGTAAGTCCGCTGCTCGCTCAAACTCTTGGTTGCGAGCCGCCCGTTTCATGTCTCTTTCGATCTCATTTGTAATCTTCACCCGACCACCGCGAATATAACTCAGTAGTTTGCGCAAATTGGCTTTGTACTCTTGACTCGTTAAATCGCTACGCGGGCTGAGGCCGAGATGGACATCAAGATCAGGTTTTCGGTCAGTTGGTGACTTAGTGTAGTACGGAAAGACCTTACGCAGGTAACGCAGGGCTTTCTTGACTGCATAGCCATTATAAAAAGGCCCGACATAGGTGGCTGCGTCATCGGCCGGATTACGCGTGAAACTGACATACGGCCAATCATTTTTCATGTCAATGCGGACAAATGTCTGTGATTTGTCATCACGCAGCAAGATGTTATAACGCGGCATGTAGCGCTTGACCATCTCGCTTTCGAGAAATAACGCGTCGATTTCGCTCTCGGTCTCGACCCATTCAGTATCGTGAATTTCGTTGACCAGTGCCAGCGTCTTCATATCGAAATCTTTTTTGCTCTGGAAATATTGCCGCACACGGTTTTTAAGCACCGCAGCTTTGCCCACATAAATGATTTCCCCGCTGCTGGATCGATGAAAATACACTCCTGGAGCATTCGGCAAGGTTTTTAATTTTTCCTCTAGTGTAGTGTTCATCTGCATTTAGTATATCAAGCCATAACCACCATTTACCCAACTTCAAGTGGTATAATAGAAATGTCATAAAGGGAGGATCTCTATGAATAAACGAATTATACTAATGTTAGCGCTGGGCCTGGGGATCGTGATGTCACTTACTTCGCCGGTACAAGCTTCTGCTTATAGCTCAAGCGTTGCCAATGCACAGCGTATCATGACCAAATTCGGCATTCCAGCCGGACCAATCGACGGGCTGAATGGTGCTCAAACCTCACGCGGTCTGTGTATCTTCCGCTACATTGCGGGCATCACCGTCTCGCGCAATAACCTCGACTCGACGACCTACACGTACCTCCAGCGCTACGATGCGGCCTATAGTTCACTTCAAAAAATTCGTGCCAAGTCCAGCAGTGAATACCTCGTAGCACACGAAACGTGCCAGGCCATGGTCTATGCCAACGGCGGCTACTACAAACGAGTTATGGCCATCTCGACCGGTATGTCCGGCCACGGCACGCCCAACGGCACTTACAACCTCGGCTACACTCAGCGTGGCTGGTGGTGCAGTACGCTCTATCCGGAGTCATGCAGTTATCACACCGAAGGCCAATATGCCTATGTGTCTCACTACGGTAACATGTATAACATTCGCCAGGTAACCGGTCCAATTTATGTCCATGGGTCGACACAGGTACCAACCTATCCGGCTAGCCATGGCTGCATTCGCGTGAGTGTCAGTGACGCCGACTGGATGTACGCCAATGTTGGCAAGCCGTCGTTTACCGTTACCGGCGCCTACTAGATCAGACTGTTTTTGGCAAGCGCTTTTGCTGGTAGACTGCTACCGCAATAAAAGTAATCACGATGATAATTGTAGTCGTCAGTGCGATAGGATTAAGCGACACGTCCGCAGCATTAGTAGCAGTTGGATCGGTCGTGATGAGCTGAACACCATCGAAAAGAATATGCAGCAAAATCGTTGGCAATATGCTACCAGTGATAAATACCAGCTGAGCACTTACTACAGCAAAGAAAACAGCAAATGCCATTTGCAGGAACGTCATGACGCCAGTTTGTTCACCCATCAACTGAGACAGATGTACCAATCCAAATAGCGCCGATGTGATGATAACCGCCGTCACCACACCCTTGGTTGACCAAGCTCGGAGCAAAATTCCCCGGAAAATCAGTTCCTCAACCATGCCGACAACAATAGCCAGCAATACAAGGTACCCGAGCGTCGTGGTATTCGTCGATGCCAATTGCCATTTATTCACCCATAGTGACGTAACAGCAGTGAGCAACACGACAAACACATAGGGTCCGTAGAGCATCAAGGCACCCTTGCCCGTAAATTGTTTTGGTCGATTTAGGTAGATTAATTGTCGTTTTTTAGATAGCCACGCCCACAACAGCACAGCGACTGTGATGATGATATTTGGTACAAATACAGGTGAGATCATCTCGTTTTTGGTTTGCATCAGCACGGCCCCGGAAAATCCGTACATAAACACGAGGACAACAACGGTTATAATCGTTGTGATTACCGGGTGTCTTTCGATAAATGATTTTTTCATAATCTTTAGTGTATACCATCAGTTGATTTTCTACGAATACCTAGTCACCCTTTACCGGCTGCCTCAAAATAGTTTTGCATTTTTCGGGGGCAGTCTTGCGCGGATCGCTGAGATAGATTTCGTGATGGCGGCCATTTTCTGCGAGTTTTTGTTCCGACATGATCTCATCGTGCAGCTTCGCGATCTTTGGCGCTTCATCGTTGTAGCTTCCAATGTGCAGAAGCTGCATACTGCAGCCTTCATGCAGTGTCTCAAACCTAATTTTCGACAGGCTCGGCAGATCCTTTTTCTTTGCCGTCGCCGATAGCGCATCCTGCACCATGTCTTGTGTGATCCACTCCGGCTGCATAATCATCATCGTCATTTATCCCTTAGGTCGCGGCTCTGCCACAGGCCTTCCAGTGGCGCTACACCGTAATCTTTGCCCAATGTTTTTTTGCTCATAAACTTCAGTACATAGCTCACGGCGAAGAGTGCCGCGACAGCATCGGCGTATTCCTGGCTCGTGTTCGGGTCGCCCGTGCCGTCAACCATCAAAAACTGCTGCGCCGGTACCTCCACCTCCGCCCACTCCACATTCTTCGGCGCGTATAGTTCTTTGAGCGTTTTCTTGAAATCGATCTTGTCCATAAATCCTCCTATTTCGTTGCTACCATATTTTGAAACCCAGTGCCGCGTTTCCATATGTCTTGGTGTTTGAGCTTGCTGATGCGCCAACCATTTTCAGTTTCCACCGCTTCACCGCGCAGCACATTGCCCCCCAGGAAATAATTATCCGGCCCATCCTCGGCCCATAAGTGCATTGCGACCAAGTTAAACCGAAACGTCGCGTGCGATTCGTCGACGACGTCCACAACAAAGTTACTAGTCAGGTGCTGCGTCGCTTTGAACCGCGCGAGACTCTGCTCGTGACTTCCCCGAATACCATCGGCCCCCTGCATCACACTGCCATTCGGCCGTTAATTCGTCGCATTGTTCGTAAAAATCTTACTAAATGTCGCCTCGCTAAAATTCCGATCGTCAAGCGCTGCAAAATACCGATTGATTGTCTCGATGAAAAATGCTTTATCCATGCCTTTAGTGTAGCAGCTCTCCACAATATCCATGCCTGAAGTTTACGATCATGAAATACGTTACTAGCTTTTTCGTTTCTTTGGCTTCGGCGCCGGCAACGAATCGGCCGTCGCCGTGATGAGCCTTGTCATATACTCACGGTCATCCCAATCATTCTCATCAATATGATAATAATCCCTCGCACTCGGATATGGCTTGCTGGTCGCTTGCGTGCGTACGAGTGTTTTGCTTGCGTCGGTGATTTTCAGTAGCAGCCGATCATCACACACAAACCCCACCACCTTGTCTTCCACATACACCGCATACTCCCCAAACATATTGCGTGTGCGAATAGTTGGGATGCCATCAAGCGATTCCAACAAAACCTCCATCGTTTTTGCGTCTGTTGCCATACGTTTATAATAGCATCCTACAAAAAATTTATTGAAAATATACTCTTACGCATTCACTATTCTCTACCAAGCTGGCGGATGTTTTTGCTCGATAGTGCTATCGCCGCTTTTTCGACATTGCGGGCGACTGCGCGAACACTCCGTGGCGGTGCAAATGGTGCGCATACATATACAAGAGCCCGAGTGTGATTACGACGATGATATCCTTGTGCCGCGAGCTTCGGACCCAACACGTCGAAACGATGGCGAAATGCAAATGTGATGAGCTCAAGCCCAACCTGCAGCACAAACGCTCACAAAAATGCCCGCGCTGTATATCGTGACTGCAGCAACAGCATAGCCAGCGCAATGACCGACATCACGACACCCACTCCCCACAGCATCTTGAGCGCAAGCGGATACGTCGTGAAGTAAGCAATCTGCGTAGACCCATAGTGCATATAGTTGAAATAACTCTGGCTATGAAGATTTGCGAGGACGAAATCCGCCAGCCCCACAAGACTGAGCAGCAACATCGTCACGCCGATAAGCCATAGATGCCATTGCGCGGTTTGTTTTGCATTCGTAGTATCACGCTGCATATAGTTGCATTATACTATGGCTATAAATGAACTGGCGTAGTGGTGGTGGCACCGATGTGATAGCTATAGTATACTAAAAGCAAGTAATCATAAGGAGATACATTATGGCAGAGCAAAAGGATAAGGTACTATATGAGCAGGCAAAGAAGCGGGTTGCATTGCGCCAAAGCGTTCTGTGGTTTGTGTTTGCCAACGTCGTGTGCTGGGCAGTTTATCTCATTACACAGCCCGGCTATATGTGGCCGCTATGGGTAACATTTGGGACAGGTATTGGGCTACTCGCTACTATTATCGGTTACACTTCATCGACGTTTTCCGTTGAGAGCGAATACGAAAAACTAAAGAACCAGCGTAAATAATTTACTTCAACTGGTAGCTATACAAATTACAGACTTCAACTTCGCTCGGCTGTAGCGAATCATACAATTTGTTTGCCGCAGACCGCCTCGACTCCGTGCTCAATCACGCTTCGGTGGTTCGCTGCTCATAATTTCTCCCTGCCAGCATCGGTCATCAACCCATCTACTTCAAGCTGTTTTACCAATCGTTTGTTGCGTTCACTCGTCGTACCTTTACTTTTGCGCGGCGTGAATTTTTGCAAGTATGACTGTGCATCAAATGGCAAGCGCTGGCTTTCACTCCAGCCGAAACACAGGCCCTCTTCCAACACGTCGTGGAAGCTTACACTCTTGATCCCGGACGAAACCTTAAAGAGCTGCACCATGATCCCAGGTGAAACTGCATGATTTTGTTCCAGCCAAGCGCGCAGTTCAGCGCGAGTTTGAAATGCCATAACCGGCAGTGTCAGCTCAGGCATCTTTCATACTACGAGCATGGGTGACGATCGATTCCATGACACCCGGAAAACCCGCTCCGATTTTTTTGCCAATCAAGCGCGCAAACAATCCGCCGAGTGGCCCGCTAAACACCAGCCTGTGAGTCATGGTGAAGTCTGCGCCGTCACGCACCATATTGTGCTCAAACGACATCACCGCAAGTGGTAGTTTGGTCTGTAGGTAAAATGTTTTTTCCGGCTCAAACCGACTCACGCGCATACGCGATTTTGGTCCGCTTTTGGGCACAACCCATCCCGTCACGCCCACCGCAGGGTCGGCATCAAAACCAGCCGCTTTGGTATCGGGATCGTCTTGTGGCCACAGGCTTGGCGCAATCCAGCGCTGCCATATATACGGCGCTAGTTCGCTTTCGGTATTAACGGTATGGGCCACCTGCATAATATTATTATATGCCATTCGCGACAGACCCGACAGATGTAGCGGTAAATTTCACAGGCTCAGGCGAGACAATCGCCAGCTGTTTCATTGCCTTGGCGTATTACTCGTTGAGCATTACTGCTTGTTTGAGAAGCGTAGCGAACTTTTCAGTATCCACCTTATCGCCCTCATAATATTTGATTGTCCGCATGCGTGCATTGTCACTTGGCTCAAACGTACCAAGACCATCACCCATGGCATGACCTTTATAAAAATACATTGATCCATTCTTTAGCGATAAATCATTTCAGGACTGCGCCATTATATTCAAAAAACGGGTTTTGCCACTTGATCGAGGCTTTAATCTCAGGTGCCGTCTTGCTGATGACATCCAGCAATTCCGCACAAATCTGCTGCTGCCATGGCTGCTTTAATTTATCGATAAAAGATGTAACGTCTTCCATACATATAGTATATGCCGGATCAATCATCTAAAATAGTACTATGCATACACCAGTGTTATCTCCCGGTCTCGATACAATCCACAAACTACCGAGCGACATGTCCAAATCCTTTCGGCAGGCAAAAGGTATCCCGGAGCGTTGGAATGACATTACGCCGCTCGCGCGTAATGAATTTATCTGCTGGGTGCTCGATGCCAAACGGCCAGAGACCCGTGCCAAACGCATCACTGTTGCTATCGACAAGCTCAGCCGTGGTGAGCGCCGTCCATGTTGCTGGATCGGTTGCACGCACCGCACCGACAAAGCCATCAGCCCATCTGTCCGGGGTATTTTGGCGAAACGGAAACGCGGCTAAGCTTTGTACTACGCCACCCCAGGTTGACCGACGGGGTTGATATCAATCATCCAATCAATACCGTATTTGTCAGTCAGCATACCAAACGTGTCGCCCCACTCGGCTTTTTCGAGCGGCATGTTTACCTTGCCGCGATCGGCGAGCTTGTCCCAATAGCCGCGCAGCGTCGCTTCGTCATCACCCGTCAGCGCCATGCTGATCCGCTGTTAGCCAGGATTGTACGGCATGCTGCTAGGCGTATCGCTCGCCATGATGACGATACCATTACTACCTTTGAGCGTGTCGTGCATGATTTTGTCTTCGTCTTCCGGCGCAACTGGCATAGCACCACCAGATTGTTCATTGAAGCTTTTGAACGTGTCAGCTTCGAGCGTGCCACCAAAGACAGATTTGTAAAACTCCATGGCTTCACGCGCATTGCCGCCAAAGCTGATGTAGCTGTTGAGTGATAATCCCATAATTCATCCTTAATATTCTGCTATGATTATTTTCTTTTGTTTCATCATGGTTTTGAAAGCGCCAGGTTTTTGCATGAGCTCCTCGGTGTTTTCCGGCACGATTTGCCAGCTCAGGCCGAATTTGTCCTTGCACCAGCCGCACTGCTCATTTTCCGGGTGGGCTGATAGCTTTCCCCAGTAGTAGTCAATTTCGGCCTGGTCTTTACAAAATACACTAAATGACACCGCTTCGTTGAAGGTAAATTCCGGTCCGGCATTGATAGCCGTGAAATCCTGGCCGAGCAGGTTGAAATCTATCGTCAAATCTTTCCCTGCGAAATCTTCTTGAAAATCTGCCAGCCCTTCGTCCGCGCTCTCGGGGTATGTACTCTCGCCAGTGATTTTGGCGTCCGGAAAGACTGACAGGTAGTACTCGACCGCTTCGCGCGCATTGCCTTTGAACCATAAATTAGGAATTATTTTGCTTGCCATATGTATCCCCCTTTCGTTACATTCCCGCCCCGCCCTCGATAGGTTTGAGTAAACCGACGAGGTTCATCTCAGTATCACGGATATACGCCAGGCGGCCGACACCCGGGACATCATCTGCCGGCATATCAACACGGCCGCCAGCAGTTTCAGCCTTGGCGACGATAGCATCGACATCATCAACCACAACCGTACAGACAAACGCATTGGGCGCGGCTTTGTCGTCACTTGGTGCTGGGCCAGGTCGTTTCATCATGCCGCCGTTTATCCCTGTACTTGGCATACCGGACGTGATTTCACCGCTTGGATACACCAGCACATAACCGCCATATTTTTCACCAAGGTCTTGAAACACCCAACCAAAGACATCGCTGTAGAATTTCTTGGCCCGCTCCACATCATCGACGAAAACTTCAAAGTGCACTACACTATTTGCCATATATCACCTCCTTTTAAGAATCAGTTTTCTTCTCTTTTGGAACCTTACCACCTGCTTTGCGAGCTTCGCTGAGGCCGATCGCGACCGAATGTTTGCGGTCAGTAACTTTCTTGCCACTACTACTCTTTAGTTTGCCCTGTTTCATTTCGTGCACGGCTTCTTTTACCTTTTTGCCAGCTAGTGGTCCAAATTTATTCATGACTTTGTCCCCCTTTCACAGCATGCTGCTCATTACTTATGACGCTACAGATATGATTTCAACGTGTCTTCCAGCGCTGCGGCCGGAACTATGCCCACAATCGTATCCACAACTTTACCATTCTTAAAAACATTCATATTTGGAATGCTCTGCACATGGTACTCACCAGCCAGAGCAGCATTGTCGGGCGTCGCTTCGATATCAACTTTGACGACATCAACGTGCTTGTCCATTTTTTCCGCTACCATATGGAGCACCGGTGCCATCGCTCGACATGGCGGACACCACTGTGCCCAAAAATCTACCAGAACTACTTTATCGCTCTTTAATACTTTATCTTCAAATTCTTGTTTCGTAGTCAAACTATGTAATGTCATATATGTATTATACCGTTCTCCTGTGATATCTCTCTTATCGTAAGGTGAGATTCATTATTTTGTCATAATAGTTAGCCTTATTTTGCATTGTTTTTCCCAGGAATTCCACGTTTATAGGTAACTCCGCCATTAGTCGAATACTCCAATGAAAAGCTCGTGGCCGGAACACGCACGAAGTCGTCGATGTGTCTTAGAATGTATTGATAAATATATACCGCGTCTTTTAGCACGCCCCCCTTCTTCGCACCCTCCTCAAGTTCAGATAATGTCATCCATCTTAAATCACTTGATTCATCACCATGTACTGTATCCCGCGGACGATGCGTTACGACAAATCCATAGCATAAATCAGAGTGATAATGTTCGTTACCAACATTATGCGTATCATTGACAATAGCCTGTGGATGCATAATGTTTCCATTCTCTTTGGGATGATCTTTCGTGAATTGTAGTAACGTCACTTCATCGAGGCGATAGCCAGTTTCTTCTTCAATTTCATGCGAAGCTGTTTGCCATGAATTTTCGTCTAGTTGATATGCCCGCCAATCTGCATCAAAATATCTATCTTATTGTGATAATGAACCAGGCACTTCTATTCATTATCCTCATGGAGCAGAAAATATCCGCTAACCGTCGCATCGTGTTGTCCAGGCTTGTCATGAATGTGCGGCATTATGAACCTTTCTGCATGTTTCTGTATGGTAGAGTAACTCGGCATTTTGTTTACAGTCTTCACAAATTAGTACCAATGCGTTGCAGCTCGGCTCGGCGCAGTTTTCAAAGTTACTCGTTTTGCCCTGACAGTGCGTACATTCACCAATTGTTTTAGTATGATCACTAAAGTTTAGCGTCATACGATTGTCGAAAACACGCAAAGCACCTTCCCACAACCCATCGTCGCCGTATTTTTCACCGTATTTCACAATGCCGCCGTCAATTTGGTAGACATCTTTGAAACCACGTTTTTTCATCATGGCGGAAATCACTTCGCAACGAATACCACCCGTACAATACGTGATAACTTTCTTATTTTTTAACTGATCATATTTGTCGCTTTCAAGCTCGGCAATAAAGTCACGTGAGGTATGCGTATTTGGCACGACCGCGTTTTTAAACTTGCCAATACGCGCTTCGTGCTCGTTGCGACCGTCAAAGAATACGACATCGTCGCCAAACTTCTCAACCATTTCGTTGACTTCATGCGGCTTCAGATGTTTGCCGCCGCCAATGACACCTTGTTCGTCAACTTCAAACTCATCATCGGAATTTTTGAAACCCACCAACTCACGCCGTACTTTTACACTCATGCGGGGGAAATCGTCGCGGCTACCATCGGACCATTTCCAGACTATGTCCTTGAATTCCGGGTACTGTTTCGTGGCCTTCACATACGATTTTAGATCGTCGAGATCACCACCAACCGTGCCATTGATACCATGACGGCTCACCAAAATCCGTCCTTTTAAATTCAATAAATCACATAGTGTCTTTTGCCATAGCTTTACAGACTCCGGATCGGCCAGTTGCGTGAATTTGTAGTATAGAAGAATTTTTTGCATCGCTGGTATTGTATCACTGCTTTCTGTATTTTTGGGCTAATGGAATAGTTATTATCCTTGTTGCGCTTGCTGCACGAGATAGCGAAGCGACTGGTCGATGTTCGTAACTAATGTGAAGCACTTTCGCGCCCAGTTTCGTAGCCGCCCGTAGCGCTGGTAACAAGTCCGTGTCAGCGCTAACGACTACGATCTCAGTATTAGCGTTTGCTTCCATCACGATGCGCACAGCGATCCCCACATCTACACCTTTTTCCGTCAATTTCCAAGATACATGACCTCGTTCACACTCAACTTCTCTTGCGCGTAGATATCCAACTTTGATAAAAGTAATCTTTTGTTTTTGAATATCATTTACAAAATGTGATTGCAAGCGAACAGCTGACTCTGACTTCTGCTTGATATCATTATTTTCATCATAAATTCTCAACTTGGCACCAAACCAAAGTACTTCAGCCGGCAAATTATCTTGCAAAATATCTTCCAGCAAGCCGCGAAAGTTAAACCCCTGAAGCACGAGCCGTTCAGCTTTTTCATCACCATTTCCTAAGAGATGCCGCAAGCCATACATGAGATTCTCGCCGTCGACGAGCACGATACGTTTCATAACTTATATTATATCAAAACAAAGACCTCGCGAGGTCGATGACCAAGCGAGGTGCTGTAACTTCAACATAGCAAAAAATCTCCGGTTTGTCAATGTGCTTGTTTAGAGCTCAGCTTTTGCCATTCGCCCCATACTAGCCAGATAATCACTATATCCAACAGCATGAGAAGGAGCATACCGACACTTTGGTGTTGAAATAAGGCGATAATCTGAGCGGCGAGAAATAGCACAAGCACTACTAATGCATAGGGGTAAGCCCATAGTAGCTCTTTCATGAGTGCATACACGAGCGCCAGTTTGATAATACCGTGACTCAGCAAAAATATGATCGCCATTAGCATCACGCCGCCATAAAGCTCGTGGTTTGTTTTTTCGAGACTTGTCGCCAAGTGATGGCCGATGGCGCCATGCCACGACAATGCCTTGCCTTGCCAGGTGTTAAGAAGAGCGTGAAGCGAGCCAGGTGCCAGCCACAGCCACAACCCGGCTGCTAGCTCAATCACGCCGTCAAAGCCTTTGACTACGACACCAATTTTGTAGATACGTTCGTACCATGGATTTTCTCGTAACTGTTGCAACTTGCTCATGTCCTTAGTATACTAGAGAAACTATGAACCGCCACCCGGCCGTTCCTCTACCCGCCCATAAAAAATGTCGGGACGTCCCGACCACTAGCGACATAAACAACTAACATATCATTCTAAAAAGGAGGTTTTTTGAATCGTCAAACATTAAAATTCTATTGGCAACACGTACGCAATCATAAGCGCACTTTTTATACCATGCTTATTTGTATACCACTTGGTGCAACAGTCATCGATAGTGTGTTGCCGTATTTTTTGAGCCAGGCAATTGGTCAACTTTCAAGCGGCGCGACAACCATTCAATCCACACTGACAATCGCGTCTATATCAGGGCTCATTGGTGTTGCACTCAATTACGCAGGGTTCAGGGCTATGGTGATTCACGAGTCATATATGATGCGCGAGTTACGCGAGTCGGTATTTGAGACACTTATGCACAAAGACCATGCATTTTTCGTCAATCAAAAAATTGGAGCGATGACAAGCCGCTATATCGATTTTGTACGCAGTTACGTGACAATCCAAGATTTATTTATTATTCGCACACTTGGGTTTGTGTTGACTGTTGGTACTGGTATCGCGATATTATTTTTTACTTCGCCGATTGTCGCGATGCTCATTACTATTATGATTGTCGCGCTGGTCGTACAGATTCGTTGGAGCGCAAAACATCGTGCGCCGCTTCGTCACGAGCGCAAAACACTTGTCAGCACGATTCATGGTGAAGTGGCTGACGCTCTGACCAACAACCTCATCGTACGTAGTTATGCAGGCGAAAAACGAGAGATCGCCGCTCTGCATAAATTAACAAGCAGGTTCACCAGTATATATCAGAAAGATATTGGATTTGTTATGCGTGAAGGTTCTGCTCGAGTCCTGCTGATGGTGATCATCCAAATTATTTCAATTATTGTCTCGGCCGCGCTCATCCAGCGCGGTGCTATGTCGATTGCGACCGCCGTGTTCGTGCTGGCCTACATGCAACGAGTTGGCTCGCAATTGTTTACGCTCAGCGATATTATCAATGGATATGACCAAGCATTCCTCGACGCGCAGCCTATGACAGAAATGTTGCTAAGCAAAAACACGGTTGTTGACACGAGCACTAAGCAAAAGGTTGATCTGGTTGAACCATCGATTGATTTTAGCCGCGTCGCCTATCATTATCCCGACAGCAACGAGTTAGTCATTCACGACATCTCACTTCGTATTCCTGCTGGGCAAAAAGTTGGTATTGTTGGACACTCGGGCGCTGGCAAATCAACAATCGTACAGTTGTTGTTGCGTTTCAGTGATGTAACAGAGGGTTTTATTGCAATCAATAATCACGATCTGCGCGATATTCCACAAGCACAGCTTCGCTCGTACATTTCGTACGTGCCTCAAGAACCAATGTTGTTCCACCGCACACTACGTGAGAACATTTCGTATGGTATGCCAGACGCAACAAATGACGACATCGTGCTAGCGGCCAAACGCGCCAATGCGTGGGAGTTTATCGACACGATGCCGCAGGGACTTGATACTGTCGTTGGTGAGCGCGGTGTCAAGCTCTCGGGTGGCCAGCGCCAGCGCATTGCGATCGCTAGGGCAATCCTCAAAGATGCCCCGATTCTTGTGCTCGATGAAGCCACGAGCGCGCTCGATAGCGAGAGCGAAAAGCTAATCCAAGATGCGCTCGTCGATCTGATGAAAGGCCGTACCAGCATCGTCATTGCGCACCGTTTGTCGACTATTGCCAAACTCGATCGTATCATCGTGCTCGATCAAGGCAAGATCGTCGAAGACGGTACTCATCAGGAACTACTGGCGCATGATGGTATTTACGCCAAATTATGGAAGCGCCAAAGTGGCGGATTTTTGGAAGAATAAAACACTGCGCTGCTTTTACCAGTAGCGCAGTATCGTACAATCAAGGTCGTTATTATTTGTCTTCAGATTTTGGCGCATCATGCGCTTCATCGTCTTTATCGGTGTCAGGCTGACCTTCATCATCACCAGCACCCTCAACTTCAGACTCGTCAGTTGCATCACCAGCAGCAGCCTCGTTAGCAGCTTGCAATGCCGCTGGTTCCCAGACACTGGCAACCATTAGGTCAGTGATTTTTGGTTTTTCTTCTTCCTCGTCTTCGTCGGCTTTACCGTCATCGTGCTCAACCAATTCAACACCAGCCGGCATTGTAATATCACCAACCGTGACACGATCACCGGCTTCCTTAAGGTCGATAATCGAAACTTCCAGCGCTTCTGGCAATTCCATAGGCAGGGCCTTGATCTCGATCTTGTCGAGCGCCTGCAGTACGACCAGCCCGGCTTTTTCGGCTTCGCTTTCACCTTCACCCACCAGGCGAATTGGAACTGTCGTCGTCACCGGCTCATCGGCCTTGACGGCATGGAATGAAATGTGACGAATATTACCATGTTTGGTCGGATCGAAATCAACATCTTTGATCATGGCAATGCGGCGCTTGCTGCCCGTTAGGTTTACTGGCGTATGTTTACCAGCTGTGGTCACGACTTTGCGAACTTCACCGGCATCTGCCTGAATCGCCATCGGCTCCATACCGGGGCCATACACCACACCTGGCGTCAGTCCCTGCTTGCGCAGTGCCTTTACTTTTTTACCTTGGAGCGTACGCTCATCAATTTTAAGACTAATTTTGTCTCCCATCTCTCTCCCTTTCTTTGGATACGTTTACGGAGCTATTATTCTACGTAATTATAGCATAAATTCATCTTATTTATCAAATGCTAGCTCGATGTGGAGAATTGGCGTGATGCTTCTTCAAGCAGTTGGCAAGGCCAGCCAAGATATATAATTAGTTGGCGGCTGGCTGGTGATTGAAGAAGAATAGCGCCAATTCCACATCAAGTGCGTGATACAATAAACGTTATGGAAGTATTACTTAACTTTATTACCGGCATCGGCGTGGCCGCAGTGCTGTTTGTTATTTATGCGGAATCAGGATTATTAATTGGCTTTTTATTCCCTGGCGACAGCCTACTATTTACAGCAGGATTTTTGGTGCAACAAGGCATTGGCTCGTTTGGTCATATAAGCATTCACCTATTCGCTTTTTTGCTATTTCTTTGTGCGCTGCTTGGTCAGCAAACTGGCTATTTCTTTGGCAAGAAAGTTGGCCGCAAATTGTTCGATCGGCCCAACAGCCGTTTTTTCCGCAAAGAAAACCTGGTTCGTACCGAAGCATTCTATGAAAAGTATGGACCGATTGCTATTGTGCTCGCTTGTTTTGTGCCGATTGTTCGTACCTTCGTTCCTATCGTGGCCGGAGTCAGTAAAATGACGTACCGCCAGTTTTTGCCATATAACCTCATCGGCGCCTTTACGTGGACCTACGCATTTACGTATCTTGGCTACTACGCCGGAAAAGTACTGCACGACATGGGTATCAATGTCGAAGTTGCCGCGCTTATCATTATCTTCCTCAGTATTTCACCAATGCTTTATCATGCCTTTAAAGAACCGGAACGCCGCGCAGCACTCTGGCAAGGTACCAAGCGTGAAGTCCGCATCTTACTGGGCAAAGAAAAACGCTAAAGTAATTCCTTGAGATACTTGCCCGTAAAGCTTGCGGGTACTTTTGTGATCTCTTCTGGTGTCCCTTCAGCAATAACCGTACCGCCGCCTTGACCGCCCTCAGGGCCCATGTCGATGATGTAGTCAGCGCATTTGATGACTTCAAGATTGTGCTCGATGATAATCATGCTATTGCCGCCTTCGACCAGCTTCTGCAAGATCTCTAGCAGTTTTTTGACATCGGCAGTGTGTAGGCCTGTCGTGGGCTCATCGAGAATGTAAAGCGTCTTGCCGGTACTGCGACGCGACAATTCTGACGCGAGTTTAATGCGTTGTGCTTCGCCGCCGCTAAATGTCGTGGCCGGTTGACCGAGTTTGATGTAGCCCAGCCCGACTTCGTTGATCGTCGCTAGTTTGCGGAAAATGCTCGGCACATTCTCGAAGAACCCACAGGCTTGCTCGACCGTCATTTCTAGCACATCGCTAATCGTTTTACCTTTGTATTTAATCTCGAGCGCTTCACGATTATAACGTTTACCATGGCATTCCGGACATTGGATATACACGTCCGGCAAGAAATGCATTTCAATTTTGATCACGCCATCGCCCTGACAGTTCTCACATCGGCCGCCCTTAACATTAAAACTAAAGCGCCCCGCTTTGTAGCCGCGAATATTGGCTTCGGGCGTACCGGCAAAGAGCTCACGGATCGGCGTAAAGACTCCGGTATATGTAGCGGGATTTGAACGCGGCGTGCGGCCAATCGCCGACTGGTCGATGATGATAGCTTTGTCGAGATGCTCAATGCCCTCGATATTTTCATGGGCACCCGGTACTTCCTGTGCTCGATGCAGACGAGCCGAGAGCTCTTTGGCGAGAATGTCATTGACGAGTGTTGATTTGCCGCTACCACTGACACCAGTCACGAGCGTCATGACACCCAGCGGAAAAGCGACATCGATATTTTTCAGGTTATTCTCCCGGGCACCGCGAATAACTAATTTGCGATCTTTTTCAACTGCACGGCGCTTCTTCGGTACATCAATCTTCTCAGTCCCGGCCAGGTAGCGACCTGTAATGCTGTCTTTATTTTTTGCCACTTCGGCAGGCGTACCGTGAGCCACGATCTTGCCGCCGTGCACCCCTGCACCTGGGCCAACATCCACCAAATAATCGGCGTGCTTGATGGTGTCTTCGTCGTGCTCAACAACCAGCACCGAGTTGCCGAGATCACGCAGATGCTTCAAGGTTGCGATCAACCGATCGTTGTCACGCTGGTGTAACCCAATCGACGGCTCATCGAGCACATAGAGTACACCCTGAAGCCCCGAGCCAATTTGCGTTGCTAAACGAATGCGCTGCGCTTCCCCGCCGCTGAGCGTATTGGCAGCTCGCGACAATTCAAGATAGCTCAGACCAACATTGCTCATAAACCCAAGTCGCGCCATAATTTCTTTCATAATTTGCCTGGCAATAAATAACTCGTCATCCGTCAATTTGAGATTATTAAATAAATCAATCGCATCATCGACACCCAAATTACAAATGTCCATAATCGACAAGTCGTGCACCGTGACTGCCAGTACTACCGGCTTGAGCCGAGCGCCTTTGCAAGCCGTGCATTCACGCTCGCGCATAAAACGCTCGATATCACGGCGCATAAACTCACTGTCGGTTTCTTTGTGGCGACGCTCAAGATTTGGAATCACACCCTCATAGGTTGAATCATAGTACCGCCCGCCGCTGAGACGCACGCGATACTTTTGGCTACCCGTACCATAGAGAACTTTTTCGAGATCATCCGGACGCAAGTTTTTGACCGCCGTATGAATACTAAAATGATGCTCATCCGCAACGACTGCTAGGCGTTTCATATACCACGCGTCGGAATTGACTCGGTTGTAGGGGCGAATCGCTCCTTCGGCTATCGTCAGGTTTGGGTTAAATACCAACTCAGGATCGACTTCCAGTCGCGATCCGAGCCCGGTACAAACTGGACAAGCGCCTTGCGGGGCGTTAAAGCTAAACAGCCGCGGTTCCAGCTCGGGAATATCTTCACCAGGGTGGTCAACACAGGCGTAACGCTGGCTAAACGTATGCATGTCGCCCGAATCAACGTCGAGCAGCTGCACCACACCACCGGCAATTTCCAGCGACTGTTCGACCGATTGTGTGACACGGCTGAGGGCATCCGGCTTCATCACGATGCGATCAACAACAATTTCGATATCGTGCTTGTAGCTTTTTTGCAGTTCGGGAAATTCATCAAGCGCATAGACAACGCCATCAACTCGCGCCCGCGCAAACCCGGTACGCATATACTGCTCCGGGATATGCTGGAACTCACCTTTCTTTTGACTGACTACCGGCGCCAGCACCATCAGTTTGATACCTTGGGGTAGTTTCATAATTTCATCGATGATCGCCTGAGCGGTACGACGATGCACGGCCTTCATGCAAACTGGACAATGCGGCACACCGATTCGAGCATACAGCAGACGCAGATAATCGTAAATTTCCGTGACCGTCGCGACAGTCGAGCGCGGGTTACGACTAGTCGACTTTTGATCGATACTAATCGCCGGGCTGAGACCATCGATACTATCGACATCTGGCTTATCCATGATGCCAAGAAACTGCCGCGCGTAGCTACTCAGTGATTCGACATAGCGGCGTTGTCCTTCAGCATAAATCGTATCAAACACCAAACTTGATTTGCCGCTTCCGCTGAGGCCAGTCACTACCACAAATTTATCGCGCGGAATCTCCACATCGATATCTTTGAGGTTGTGCTCTCTTGCCCCCTGGACTCGAATTACTTCTGACATGGCTATGTATTATAGCGCATTTTGGTATTTTTTTCTAGATGACTAAGCCGTGTGTTGGTCGCGTTCTATCCGAGGGACTGTGGTCCGCCTCAGCGGGCCAGCCGAACGCCATGAGCTGGCGCAGCCACCCATAAAGAGTGCCCGAAGATAGAATGTGACCACCATGCGGATATATTGTCCATGTTATTTTAATTAGTTTATCCAATACTATTGCATTTTAATCACTTTTGTGATATAATGGTAATAATATAATTGAGGTAATCGGTTGCTATTATGAAAAACTTCATCGTCACGTCCACCGCTGTTGTTTTTGTACTGATGCTGCTCGGCCAGGGTCAGATTATGAATGCTATTCTCAATCTCATTCTTACTGGCAGCCTACCCGGTACGTCAATCGCTATGCCATTTTGGGTAATGATAGCACTTTACTGCACCGCCATCAGCCTGATGGTTACCTGGTACGCCGAGGCACTCATTGCCGCTCATCGTGACCGCAAACTCGCCAGCAAGCGGCACATGCCGCGCCGCCGCTACGGCGACATCTAGTCGTTATCTGTTGGCATCACTGATTCGACCCATAATTTTAGCTCTTCGAGCATAAACGCCTTGCTCTCGTCGGTTGTTGATGCCAAGCGCGTGAGAGACTTCATAAATCCAGGCAGCTGCCTATTGATTCGTGCCGCGCGCCAGTCCTCCCACTGAGTCACTTCGGCTTCGGTCAGCGACCGAGGATAGTTGCGCGCCTTATAGTGAAGCAGCAGCGGTGCTAAACGTTCATCATTAAACTCGGGGTGAAAATCAGCTAGCTCATTTTCGTTGGCACCACGTACTGCCTCAACGCGTAGGGCGTCACGATCGGTTAAAAATCCATCGTATAACTGGCCTTCAGGATCGGGCGACGCAGCATAGTCTTTTTTGCGCTCATAAATGGTATGCAGTTTTTCGGCAAAATCCGGACGAGCCAGCAGAGTTTTCATATGCCGTTCGATGGTCGCTTGATCAAGCCCGATCTTTTGCCAACCATCACCAGCAGCGAGCACACCAAGCGGCGCTACCGCCGGACAGCGATTATATTGCAACACTTTTACGGGTAGCTTCACAAAATCAGGTTTTTGACGTTCCTCCCAGCTGGCAAAGACTTTGTCGGCCAGCTCTTTCTCGCTGAGGTCAATGACACTGGCTGGGTCATAGCGCAGGTCATATACCAATACATTGCTATTTGCCGCAGCAGTGAGCGGAAATGCCACTGTGACCTTTTGCCATTCATTATCGTAGCGGCCGCTAGCATAGACAAACGGCTGTTTGGTATCGAGGCTGACGAGTGTTTGGACGGCTTTTTTGTCGCGCATCGACAGCAGGTAGTCAAATAGCTGCGGTTGTTTGGTCTTGATCAATTTTGCCACGGCGATCAATGCTTCGACGTCCGCTAGCGCATCATGGGCATTCTCATGAGCAATACCATTGGCGGCCGTGATGAGCTCTAGCCGATTCGTCGGCACGCCATCGCCATCAACCGGCCATTCGATACCGTCCGGTCGCAGTGCCCGCGTCATCCGTACGACATCGAGCATGTCCCAGCGTGCCCGACCGTCACGCCACGCCCAGGCGTAGGGGTCATGAAAATTCCGCCAGAAGGTATAGCGCATGAACTCATCATCAAACCGAACGTTGTTAAACCCTACTAGGATCGTGTCCTCGGTAAAGATTTCTTCCTGGACAATCTTGCAAAACTGCGCCTCGGTGTACCCTTCATCTTGGGTTTTTTGCGGGCTGATGCCGGTTACCATCAGGGCGTCCGGGCTGGGCAATGTGTCGTCGTTGAGCGCCACCAGCATATTATATGGCTCACCTACCGGGTTGAGATCCATTTCCGTGCGCTGCCCGGCAAACTGCATGATGCGGTCCTCACGGGGATTAAGCCCGCTGGTCTCGAGATCATAGAAAAAGAATGTTTTAGGCATCTGCGGAATAGTGCTTATCAAGTGACTCGCGGATACCGTCAATCACCGTCGCCATCTCCGCAGCGGTAAGCTCATGCTGTTGCAGTTTTTCCGCAATCACACCAACCCATTCATTAAACGCATGTGATGCCTCTTCTGTTTCCATAGTTTCAATTGCATCTAGTTTTGCAACCGCTACTTGGAGATCCATATCATCTCCCGCCTTCATCATATTCTGTGACCATGCACCATTTATCCGTTCACGCTCTGCCATATTACACTTTCTCCTCTTATTACTTTCTATATTATACCATCAAAAAAAGCCCTCATCGGGCGAAAAAATAAGACAAATCGATAGAAGGGGGCTGGCCAGAGACCGATGCGAGACACACTTACAAATAGGGTGCTCGCCCGTCCGCTCGAGGACTGGGGGGAGCGGGCCGACATTGTTTTCTCTGGATCCCCGAACCCTCATGGGTGCACCTGCGGCACCATTCGGGGTGTCCAAGTTGCTACTCATGATAACTCGCACATCCCGTATGGTTATTTACTAACTATCGATTTGTCAATGTATATCGTATAAGGAAACTTTTGTTCCCGTTTATACAACCGTTTTCCATTATAACACTATATTTGTATAATGTCAATAGTTTTTATCAACTTTATTGCTCGACAAGGGTAAATTCGGTCGTTTCACCGATTTGAACCTTGCTGTCACCAACGGCGCCCTGCCGTATTAGCTCATGCGTGATGCCGAGGCGTTTCATGATATCGCGCAATCGATTGACCGCTTCAAACTGATCAAAGTTTGTCCGGCGAGCAAACTTCTCGATTTTTTCGCCTGTTACGCGATAAAGATGATCCTCCGTATCGTATATTGCCTCCCAGTGATTCGACAGCTGTTCACCCGTCAGTGTAATCGTTGGGATGGCCGGTTCCGTTGCGTCGTCTTCATCTGTCTTTTCAATGCGTACTGCTTGCACCTTGGTACGTAGTGCGCGCAGTACCTCAAGTGTGCCCTGGTGCGCAGTCGCAGAAATAGCAAAGATCTCCGTATCTTTCCCGATAGCTTTCCCCAATGCATCGCGCTGCATCTCAATGATGTCTTCATCAAGCCCTTCGCACTTTGTCAGCGCCACCACCTCAGGACGAGTTGCCAGCTCGGGGCTATATTTCGTCAGCTCATCACGAATCGTTTGATAGCTTTTGGCTACGTCGTCACTATAGACATCGATCAAATGCAGGAGGACCGCCGTGCGCTCAACATGGCGAAGAAAAGCATCACCGAGACCTTTGCCTTCGCTGGCGCCCTCGATTAGCCCCGGGATATCCGCGATCAATAAACTGCCGTTATCGACATCGGCCACGCCGAGATTTGGTGTCAGTGTTGTAAAGGCATAGTCGGCAATTTCCGGCCGAGCGTTGGTCACCACCGAGAGAAAGGTAGATTTACCGGCATTGGGAAAACCGATTAGCCCGACATCGGCCAGAAGCTTCAGTTCCAGCTCTGCCTCAAACGCTTCGCCGGGTTCACCTAGCTCCGCCATGCGCGGTGTTTGCCGAGTGCTCGACTTGAAGTGTGCGTTACCAAACCCGCCGTCGCCGCCCTTGGCGATGACCACTTCTTGATTGTGTGCAGTGAGGTCGGCGATGATGTCGCTATCTTTTTTAACCAGAGTACCCACCGGCACCTTTACGATCAGATCTTTGCCGCTACGGCCAGCCATTTTGCGCTTGGCACCAGCAACGCCATCTTCGGCCTTGAGCTCAGGTTTGTAGCGAAAGTCGAGCAACGTATTGAGGTTTTCGGTGGCTTTGAAGATAACGTTACCGCCACGTCCGCCGTCACCACCATCCGGGCCACCCTTGTCAACGTAAATCTCATGACGAAAACTGACGGCTCCATCGCCGCCTTTGCCCGCTTGGACTGTTACTTTAGCTGTGTCGACAAACATAGATCAGGATCAGTTCTTAGTTTTTGAGCATAAATACGATATAATCGCTAAATTTATCTTAGCATTTTTGACATTTATTAGCAAATTTGATATAATAGTAGAGACATACTTCCGCGGCCTGTCCCCGCGCGAACCTAGAAAGGCAATTTCATGGCAAGTAGGCGTGTGATCTCGAAACCCAAGTTTCGTCTCTTCGGAGGCGTGTAATGGCACTCGAAGTAACTAGGTCCGCTGCGCCGACACCCCGCGTAGCTGGCCGTTGCAAACACATCCCCGGCGAAATGCTTCTGAACATGGCGCGCACCAACAGTGCCGTCTTCAACGCAGCCGTACAGCGCGGTCCTCGGCCCAGCAAGTTCTAGAGAGAAGGAGCAGTCATGAGTACCAGCAATATCGTGCCGAAGTCGGTTGTGCATGGTGTATCTATGGCGAGACTACCAAGCCACTGTGGAGCGTGGGGGGTAGCCTCACACCAAAATGATATCGTGAATCCAATCATGACTGTCGAGCTGACACCGACATACCACGTTCGCATCAGCTTGTCTGCCCTGCCAATACGTCATCTGTGGCGGCTCCGCATCCGTAGGAAGCGTTTGTTCTACTTCGAACGCCTACCTGAGGGTGACTACAAGATCACTCACATGTGGGGAGGCGGCCGTTGGCGTAAGGTCAGGTAAACTCGCACCGATGCGGGGCTTGTTTCATCCGGTGATGAAGAAACTAGCCCTGCTGACGGCGGGTTTTTATTTTCATTCTTTTATCGTTGGAATTTATTTTGTTCTCTTTGCGAAGAACTAAACGCCCGCTTTTTAACATAAAAAGAAGGAGGGTCTTATTTTAATCTTAAGACACCAAAAACAAGCCACGATGAGTCGTGGCTTGTTTTTTATGAGAACTAAGAGCTCTTCCCCCTAATGAATATACTTATACATCCCACTGGTGGCTTCGCTCCATGAGATATCTCCATGGCCGACGCGGTTCCAACCGCCGCCAAAGCGGTAGCCATTCATCTCGCTGATCGTGACTGAGACACCGGGATTCACGGCTTCGACAACAGCCACGTGACCATAGCCACCACCGTTTTGCATAATCGATCCAGGCGTTGGGTTACCGTCCACCAAGAATCCGGCAGCGGCAGCGCTGTATGCCCACGTATTGGCATTGCCCCAGAGGCCACCAATTGGTTTACCGAGTTGCATGCGGCGTTCATAGGCGTACCAGGTACATTGACCAATACCGTAGCGATTACCGGCTGACATACCGCCATCCCAACCGCTACCATAGCCGCCGCTATAGCTACCATACGAAGTTGTAGTTGTCGTAGCGCGTGGTGCGACATAGCCTGGGCGTTCCTCGGTCGGAAGATCACCGCCTGGAATGGTAATCTGCGCACCAGACGCCAGGGATGTTGTTAGCTCAAGGTCGTTAAATGCAATCAAGCGTTCCTTATCGGCCTTGTACTTAGCAGCGATGCTATCGATAGTATCGCCAGCTCGTACCGTGTATACCACACCGTCAACCGGCGGAATTGTCAGTTGTTTACCTGGCTCGAGAGTGTCAGAGGTGAGTTTATTTGCCCATTTGATCGTCTGCGCAGAGACGCTGTATTTTTGCGCTAATGCTGGTACCGTATCGCCAGCCACCGTTGTATAGGAAATTGCCGTCCGGCTATCGGCCGCTGGCTGAACAATTTGCGGCTTGCTGATCATATTTGTATCAGTCTGGGTCAAAAGACTCTCAACCGTGAGAGATTGAGAGAGACTGGTGACGTTGTTGGCAATCGGCATATCGGCACTTTCTGAGACAACAGCAGCGATGTTTGTTGCCATTAATTGATCCACAGTGCTGTCAGGAGCCGCGGCCGGAGTGGCTGCCTGTACTTGCTGGATAGGCGTATCGGCAGTGGCCACCGGTGATTTAACCGGAGGATGGTAACTAATCGCCACCAGAGAAGAAATCAAGAGAAAAATACCAAAATATGACGCAACGGTTGTCCACGAAAGTGAACCACGTTGTGATGAGCGATGAACAGAGGGACGCGAGGCGTCGGAAAGATTCGTTTGTGATGGTGCATCGACCGAAGTCGGTGCAATTGGTTGATTACGAATAATCGTTCTCCTGCGACTCTATTACTAGAGGCGCGACTACCCTATTTGTCTTGCTCCCGCGCATGAAGCGAGGGACGGAACGCACGCGTCGACCTTGGTTTATTACATAACATTAGATAAAAGAAAGCTGTTCCGGCGTTCGTACGACTTATCAAGGTAGGCACTTTTGAAACTGTTCATTTCCACACCCGAATCACCATGCTACCTCTGTAGCTGGTAACCCCGCAGTGTCAATGTGCTCTTTGCATAATAGCAAAAACGGTGTCAAAAAGTCAATGGTTTTCTATAGCTCGTTACACAGCTGCTGGCAATGGTTTTTGATATTCGCCTCGTGGCCGGCTTGATCTTTGGCAAAATAGATCAATCCATCATCGCCAGCGATAAAGAACAGATAATCAGTGTCGGTAGGATTTGCCACCGCCTTGAGCGCTAGTTCACCTGGCGCCGCAATCGGTCCTGGGGGCAGACCAGGATGTTTGCGGGTATTATATGGCGAATCGAGATCGACACTCGGCGTCACACCCATCATGTCGGCCGCATAAATAAACGTAACATCTGACCCGAGTGAGATATTTTCCTTGAGACGTTTCAAAAAAATCTGCGCGATCATTCGTTGATAATTGTAGCAACGAAGCTTGCGTGCTTGTGTCGGCTTGCCCTCGCAGTTCAGCTCTCGCTGGACAATTGATGCCATCGTTATCCCTTGAAACAGATCAAGACCCAGAGCTTTAAATTTTGCTACCAAATCATCTTGTGTAATAATTTTATCGAACTGCTTAAAAGTCTCCTGTAGCACTTCTTCGGCACTAGCATCTTTCGGCACATAGTAGGTCTCACCAAAGATATACCCTTCGAGCGTCGACCCCGAGGGTTTGCCAGCAAAGATGGGAGAACTATATTGTTTGGCGAGCGCCTCGGTGATTTGTTGGTCAGTGTAACCAGCACTTTTCAGCACATACTTGACGTACATGGTCTGATCGAGCGTCGCGCTGGCTGGTTTATAGAGTGGCTTTTCGATCGTCGCACCAGGGAAGAACGTGATCGATTTGAAATCATGACAGCCAGCCACAATCTTTTTCAAAATATCAGCGCTCGGCATTGATGGCTTGAGGCTGCAGGTGCCCGCCTTCACGCTGTCACGTTGACCAGAGAGCCGAGCATAAATATCAAACGCCGTTGTGTTACGAATTAAACCCCGATCCTTTAGACTACTCGAAACTAATGCAAACGTCGTACCGTCTTTGATCTCGACCCGTTGCACGCTATTGTCGGTTGCATCGACCGGCTGAAGTTGCTGTTGGTACCAGCCGTACGCAGCCAATGCCGCTACAAATAAGGCAATGGTGATAGCCACTAACACCATCCACCGATGACGCCATGAGAAACGGGTTGAACGAGACCTTTTGGCAGAGGTCTCTCGAGATGAATCCGGCTGTGAAGCAGCGGATGAAGGTGGTTGAACCGGTCGTGAGGGCTGGGGACGTGGCGGAGCAGTGACGACGCGCTGAACAGACCGAGGCTGCGCCACTGCCGCTTGCGGTACGTGGCGGACGGACGCACCTCCTGACCCGACGTTCCCGGAAGGTGTTGGTCGAGGCGTCACCGGCCGCCGTGGTCGCTTAAAGCCGTCCATGTGAGGCCTCCAGATAATCTTGTAAGATCAAACTTGCCGCAAGAGCATCGACATCACCTTTGGTGTATGGTTTCTGTTGGGCATTGAGCAACTCTTCGGCTTTGACACTTGTGACTGATTCATCCTGAAATTCAACGTGCGGCACAAGTGCTCGTAACTGATCTGCAAATAATTCCACCGTACGTGTCTGGGCTGTTGGCTCGCCCGACTGATTACGCGGGTACCCCACTACTATCGTATCAACAGATTCGAGATCAGTAATGCGGCGTAGCGATGCGAACTCATCTCCGTCAACATCAATCGTGTCATACGCAACAGCGATGCGCACCGAAGTATCGGCAAGCGCGACGCCGATTCGCTTCTCACCCACATCCAAGGCGAGAATATTATGCGCCATTTACCTTGAATTCGATCGAAATTTTATTGACATCGCCAGGCGCAGTACTGACCCAAAATGGTGAGAATTTGACATCAACGTTATCGACGCCGTTCGTCGCTTGGACATGAGATTGAATCTCGCCATAGCGTTTACCCTTGGCGAATTCCTTAAGGGCGGCTTCGTCAATCTTTGGGCCAATTTTACCATTTGTCGAGATATTTGCTGTGTAGTGATCGTCCTTCGAGACAAAATTTGTGAATGCAACAGTGTCGACACCATTCCTATAGACTTTCTGATCAGCCCTCCCGTCAATCTGTTGAGCAAAATAAGCATCGAGATACTTGCCAGCTTCTTTCTTTGAAATGCCCACGAGCGAGAACGTCACACTTCCGCCGAGCGTCCCCTTACCGTCACTCGCCTCACTCCCAACGGCGGGCGATGGTTTAACACCCGTGGTATCAGACTTAAACGTCCCGTCAAGTACAATATACTCGCTACCGAATTGTTTCTTGAGATCGCTCTTGGCCGTCTCGGCTTCGCCGCTCCTCAGCACATCGTTCGACACTGCGTCGACATCGCTTTGCTGTACGACCGTAACGGTTTTGTCGGTTCCTCCCGTAGTAGCCGAAACGATCGACCCGCTGATGTCAGTTGGTAACCCTCCAAGACTCCCTGAAACGCCATTCGTATTTGCCCCTGAGGCTGCAGCGGTTATCGTGCCTGTTGCAGTGCCCGGAGAACAGCTACTCGGCCTGCTACACGAACCCTTCGGAACAGTTGTGGAACTGAGGACGAAATTGAATCCCCCGGCACTCACTGCTCCCGATACTGTCACGGCATCAAACGAGTCGTTGTAGAGTTTTACCGTCGCCGTCGACTTTTCGCCGACGTCTTTTTTGCCTGTAGCGGTAAACGGTATTGAAACATCTTTTTTGGCCGTTTTGACTTCCGCCTTGATAGTACCGGCCTTGAGGTCGGTCGCCACCGCTTGCCCAAGCGTCACATTGCTATTGAGTGCCGAATCGGTTGTACGTGCCGTGATCACCACTGTCGCGTGGGGTGCAAATACCATCGCCCACACCAAAAAGCCAATCAGCAACACTAATGCGCCTAGGCCAATTAATAACTTTTTGCGGAAACTATCAAAGTTTGGTATTTTCACCTTGTCTTTGGCCGCCAGGGCCGTCGCGCCTAGCGCTGCCGCCGGTGCGGCTATTTTCGAGGCGCGCTTCGGCTTCCCGACTGTTTCATCAGTTGCAGCGGCGGCTGCAACTGGTTCCTCGCCGTTGCTCGTGTCGCCGTCACCTTCGGCTGCTCCTGGGGCATCTGTCCCATCGATAATATCTTCACCGTCATCGACATCAAGTGCCGGAATTTCTGCCAGTTCGGGTTTACTTTGCAAATTCTTGGCCACAGGTATGCCCGCACTCCCCGCTAGCGCCATTAACGCCGCGTTGTTGCTAATAATCACCAACCGCTTATCAACTTGCTCGGCCGCTCGATGGACTAGTTTGAGATTCACGGCACTCTGAATCGCCCCGATGCGTTTGGGTGGTACGAGCGCTACGATATGATGCTCAGCAGCCTTCACTTTGCCGATAATGGCAGTGATATCATCTTCTACATCGATGTATATGACGTCTTTTTGCATCTTAAATTCTCAGCATTCGGTTTAGTTTTTCTTTGATCGAATCAACGTCACTTGTGCCTATCATTGTATCATAGCCCACTCTCAAGAGGCCCATGGCAGTGGTGTAGGTATGGTCACTCGACTTGCCACTCGGGTCGGTGATACCGACAACATCACTTGGCTTGATATGTTGCACGCTGGGACGCTTGGTAAACGGCAACTCTTTGTACCAATCGCGAGCGCTCAATGCTTCAACGAGCAGTTTGAGGCTTGCGCCACCGCCGCACAACAAGATACGCGGCGGCAAATGATCGACCGAATCAAATTCAGACAATGCCAGCTCAACTCCGGCCAGCCACACCTCAAGTGTCTTGTCGACCGCCGCTGTAACGTCTTTTTTGACCGATTCTTTCACCTTCGGATCATCGATATTGACCTTTAGTTTCTCGGCGTCTTCATAGCTAATGTTCATATCGCTGGCAATAGTGTTCGTAAAGCTACGGCCACCAATCCCAAACATCTTCGTGCCCTCGACACCACCGTCGTTCACCACTGCGATATCCGTCGTACCGCCACCGACATCTGCCAGGATTGCCGTGAAACTACTGTTAGCGTCGGTCCCAAGTACACTACGACTCACTGCAAATGGCTCGGCCGCCACCGCCACCAGTTCAAGCGCCAATTCATCAGCCACACGCTCCAAGGCTCCGATATGGACCATGGGTGCAAAGGCTGTGTAAATTTGTACTGCAACATCTTTGCCCTGGAAGCCGATAGGGTTGCTTACCTTATAGCCATCGATGTGGATGCTGACGAGCGCCGAATTGACGAGCTTGACCTCGACATCATCATTGCCGGTTTCGAGTGCGATTTGTTTCTGTGCTTTCATCGCCGCCCTATCTTGCACTTTCTCGATGATAAATTCCATCTCAGCCTCATCGAGCGGCCGATCCGGCTGCGGACGACGATACCGAATGGTGTTTGTCACGCCCTTTACCAACTCGCCAGCGATCCCGATCACCGTCTTTTTGGCCTGCAATCCCGCTTGTTCTTCGGCCTGCGCCAACGCTTCTTCACAATTGCGCACTACTCCCGCGATGTCGGCGATTGCCCCCTGGTGCATGTCAGCCAACTCTTGGTGCGCCTTTCCTACACCGACGATCTCGATATGATCGCCTTTGACATGTGCGATCAAAGCTTTGATGTATTCAGTACCGATATCAAGCCCCACAATATAACCCGGATCTGTCGTTGTGTTGCGCTTCAGTAATTTATCGAAAACCATAAGTGATTCTATTATACAACATCTGGGTGCATCATTTCTAGCTGAAAGTATTGATTTATTTCATTATATATGATATAATTGAAGAATGAGCGAATTATCCATTCAAGATTTCGGCAATTTATCATTTGATGATTTTGATTTTGAGGAATTCGCAGCCGAAGAAGAGCGCCGTAAAGCACTCGCCGACCTCACGAAACTCGCTCTGGACGGTCGCACCCCAACATTCGAAGAAGTACACTTTGCTAATTTACATTATGGCAAGTTTGGCGAGGCAGTATTGAACGGTGTGTTGTTCGAAATAGGCGGGCATCTTGCTTCAGGTCATATCCATTTCTCCGATCCAAACAACCCATCTACCGGATTTCAATTTGCTCGAACAGCAAGCGGCCTTTGGACATCACACAAACTGCCCGAATATACTGACACGGAAATTCTCGCCCTTCTCCACCGCAGTCGCCCGATTGGTAATGACCCAATTGAAGGTGCCCTATCAGCACCAGTGAAACTGCCGTTTGTTACTGGTAATGAGCTATTTGCTACTATTTCAGATATCGCGCATCTCGCCCCTTCGTTCACCCATGTTAAAAGTTTTAGCGAGAGTCCCGACTCCGAAATATACAACCTTCGTCCCGCCAAGAGCGGGTTTGTGATCTCGCACGCTGAAGACAATACGAGGAACCACGTCGATACTTATACCATGCAGACGCCGCTCGATGCAGAGCGTCCCGACGGAGAGTCGGCGATTGCTACTTTGTCTCGTAACGGCTTAGGAGTTATAGATTACGAGGCTATGCTATTTAATCCCGAGACGGAGCAGTCCACTGTGCTGGCAATCGCCAACACCGCCGAACTATTTGAAAGCATTCTAGAGCGGTTAAGTCGCTTTGCAAAATCACCACGACAATAGATAGGTATGTATATGAAAAAGGTGCCGGCGCTCTCATGAGCGACGACACCAAGGTAGTGGAAGTTAGGGGTGCACACAATCACCGTTACCGCTTTTGTGCAGCAGCAGGAATGCGTACACTGATCGGTCCGCCTTTTCGCCCTGTCGCCCAACGGGCATTTGGGATGTCAACACGTGCCGGAATCCATTCAAGCCTACGGATATGGTACCAATTGAGGTCATCACAGAAGGAATCCCTGTAGCTTTGACGATAATCGCCGCCCCAACACATGAAGTTACCTTCCGGGTCGTATCGCACCCACACGCAAGGTTTCTTACTATCAGCCCTACGTGGGATAAACCGCAGTTCATCCTCTTTTGCTGGCTGCTTCGATGGAGTTTCGGCAGGCTCTGCTTCGCGGATTACCCCACTTGAAATGCTAGCGGGTTTGGTGCCTCCGTGAGCGTAAGCACGCACTGCAGGATACCTGGTTGCAACAACCCAAAATACAGCATATGCCACAGTCACTGAAGCGAGACCTACCCAGTCTCCATCAAATCTGGCACTCAGACCGCGAAACATAGCGCTTAAAACAAACCCGGACACAACCCAAGTCAGCACTGCATAGATCCACGGGTTCGTCATCACGCCAGCGACCTTGCGGCCCAGTGGGCGCTTGGTACTGGATGCCACTACAGTGACCTCAGTCGCCACAGTGTCCTCCGGTGTCGGAGAAACTGTCAAAGGCGCTTCTGGCGGCGTGATGATAGCCGGTGCGGGCTTCCCCCCGAGCAGTTCTTCAAGCGGTGTGATAGTTGCTTGATCGTTCCAGCGAGCGATGGTGAAGGTTTGATAACCATTGTCAAGCATAGTATGAGCACAAACTATGTGCTCCGGTACACTACTCCGCTCAACAATTTCAATGAAGAGTTCGTTTTTGGTGAACTCTCCGGCCGCCCGCTTCACAACGTTCAGAAAGTCGTCACTCTGCGGAATATTGAGGCCATCATACTCAGCCAACAAACCCCGTGACTTAATACCGGTATTCAACAACTGGTCGTACTCGCCTGGTTTCAGCATGTGAAACAGTTGAGTCAACCGGGCGAGACGCTGAACGTCATCCGACGCGAATCGCTCGGCCACCGCGTCAAAGCCTGCTTCGTGTATCGCAACGATCGTCGCTTGTGACGGCAACGTACTATCGGCGGGTTTCACCGTGCAGATCTCGTACATTGTTTTTCTCCTAACTTGGTACGGAGCTCTTCGGGAGTGTACTCGAAGTCTTGCATAGTTTTATAGCATAAATTTCGTATTCCTGCAATATATTGAGATATATGTATTGCTTTTTTATAGAACATATGATATAATATGACTGTTGATAAGACATATCGCCTATGAAATCATATGATAATACCCCAGAAAATCGCCTCAACGCAGAATCTTACTCCCATGAATCGTTGAGTGCTTTTGGCAATGTCATTCGCGATACTGTTGAGCTTCTCAACCTTATCGCTGAGCCAGATAACATAACGTTCTCTGCTGAACATTCCACAATGATCAATCCCGAGGCGTGGAACGAAGCCAGTGCTTTTTCTATCGATACTTTTCTCTCATATCATGGGAACAACTTAGCCGGTGAACTTGTGTTACATACGGCAAACGGTAGAGCGATATATCGTAGAAATAG
Organism: Saccharimonas sp. (SeqCode); assembly: GCA_039809225.1. Classification (GTDB taxonomy): domain Bacteria; phylum Patescibacteriota; class Saccharimonadia; order Saccharimonadales; family Saccharimonadaceae; genus Saccharimonas. The sequence goes on along the minus strand of JBDHUN010000001.1, from coordinate 39,931 downwards.
GGGCGGCTGGGCACATCAAGTCCTCGACGAGACCATTGATGACGCTTCTTTACTGCCACTTCTTGATCGCTCACGGCTTGACCCCGAGCAAGCGACGCAGACGACCGACTATCCGCAGGACCTATTGCCAGATACGACCGAAAATCAGAATAGTCACGACGTTTTCGGGGCTTACAAGGTTTTGCTGCGTGGATGTGCCGATACATGGCGCGAGAAAACTGAATTTGTACAGCATGAATTGATTCCACTCGAAAATGGTGATGTCGTGACGAATAGCAGCACAAAACTAGGTATTGTGCCCTCATCTGACGGCATCTTTTCACATGCGCTCCTCGATGTCAGCACTATCGAGCAAGGGTGTCTTCTGGGGCGGAAATTCACGCTCAATAGCGATGGAAAACCATGGCTTGATAAAACTGTGCTGTCTCTTGATGAAGGTTTTGAAGATCATCGCGAGTGCGCCGACATAGTTGACCTTGAAATTATGGTCCGTGCACTCGACATGCTCTGCTCGGAAAAATACCAAGTCCCCGTTGCAAAGATTTAGCGGATATTCTAGGCTAGCACCGCTTTAACGCGGCGGATGCCGGCGCTGGATGCTTCTTCCTTGGTGATCTTGAAGATTTTACCGCCCTCGGCTAATTGACCGGTATGCTCGACATGCGGGCCGCCACAGATCTCGAAGCTAAAGAGATTGTCACCTTCGCCGGCAGAGTAAACTTTGACTGAATCGCCGTATTTATCCCCGAAGGCACCAAGTGCACCTTTGGCAAAAGCCTCGTCAGTCTGGTATTCTTTCCAGGTCATCGGCAGATCTTGTTTGATGACATCATTGACAATACGCTCGACCTCGTCGAGTTGCTCACGCGTGACTTTCTCTGGGTGAGAAAAGTCAAAACGCAATCGTTCGGCAGTGATATTGCTGCCGCGTTGAATCACGTGATCACCAAGCACCATACGGAGCGCCTTGTACATGAGGTGTGTCGCCGTGTGGTATTTTTTGTGAATATCGTCGTGACCCTCGAGGCCGCCCTTGAAGGTGCCTTTTTGAGCAGTTTGGCTACGCTCACGCTGTTCGCGCATCTTCGCGTCGAATTGTTCTCGCCAGTTTTCGGGGAGCTCGATACCTCGTTTGAAACACTCTTCAACGGAGAGTTCAACAGGGAACCCATAGGTATCATAAAGTTGAAAAAGGATAGCGCCGGCATCTTTTAATCCATTATGAGAGAGGGGCAACCCCTTCTCGGGTGCCGCTGCTTCGCTGCACGACAGCCCGCCTTCCCCCGAATCTTCGTTGGCTAACGAAGATTCGCCCGCACGAAGCGTGGGTGCGAATGCTTCTTCCAGCTTTTTCAAACCCTTGCGCAGGGTTTGACGAAACGCTTTTTCCTCTTTCACCAGAATGGCGATGACTTCGTCGCGGTGTTCGGCAACTTCGGGAAAATCATTGTTATACAGATCGGCGATAACCGGAACAACTTCTTGTAAAAAGTTTTGTTCGATACCGAGATCAAAACTATAACGAATAGCCCGGCGCAGCAGCCGGCGCATGACATAGCCCTGTTCTTTGTTGCTCGGCACACAGCCGTCGACTGCGAGGAATGTTGCCGCACGCAGGTGGTCGGCAATGACGCGCATGCTTTCGGTATGACTCTCGTATTTCTTGCCGCTCAAATCTTGCAATTTCTCGATGATTGGCCAGAGCAAGCTAATCTTGAAGATATCGGCATCGTTATTAACCGCGGCAGCGATACGCTCGAGGCCGGAACCCTGATCAATATTCGGCTTTTCAAGCGGCTCGAATTGGCCCTCAGCGACTTTCTTGTAGGCCATAAACACGTTGTTGCCGATCTCCATGAAGCGACCACAATCACAGTTCGGATGGCAATGCTCACCAAATTCAGAATTGTGCGGTGTACCAAAATCATAAAACATCTCGCTATCTGGCCCACACGGATCACCCACCGGTGTCGTATCCTCGCGGCCATTGCGACTCCACCAGTTTTTGCTGCCATCGTAGAAAAAGATTCGCTCGCCGTCTTTGACGCCGCGTGCATAGCCAGCTTCTTCGCTGCCAATATCCGCCATATCATTCGAAAGACCCACATCGGCAAACAACTTGGCCCAGATATCAGCCGCTTCTTGGTCTTTCGGAATCTTAAACTTATCGTTGCCTATGTAGCATGTCACATAGAGCCGAGAGGCATCGAGCCCGACAACTTCAGTCAAAAACTCAAACATCCATGGGATTTGCTCTCGCTTGAAATAGTCGCCGAGACTCCAGTTACCGAGCATCTCAAAAAACACCGTGTGACGGTTGTCGCCGATGTCATCGATATCTTGAGCTCGCAAGCAAGTCTGGCTGTCTGCCAAACGCACGCCGTCCGGATGCGGTTCTCCCAGGAGGTACGGGATCATCGGCTGCATACCGCTCCCGGTGAACAACGTCGTTGGGTCATCTTGGAGCACAAGTGGTGCTCGCGGGACGATGTGGTGGTCGCGCTGGGCAAAGAAATCTAGGTAGGCTTTACGAATTTGTTGAGTATTCATCTGTTAAATTATACCATCAATCACGCGTTGTGCCGGCATGAGTTTTATAGTATGCTATGCATTACTATATGGAACATGCAGAACATCGATGGGCAGAGTATGACCGCAAGGCGGCGGACAGGCTAGATGCCGAGGATCGTCGTGAAATTGTCCACCTAAACCGAGAACTAAAAGCGATGCCATGGTATAAGCGTTTTGTGAGCGGTGATGCCGTCAGCTTACGCCACGATATAAAAAGACGAAAACATGATATAGCCACCCGTGCAATCTACTGGACCAATCGCTATCCTGATGACGACGAGTAATTTTTTATAATATTCTATCATCATATTGCTTTTATTTCATAATAGTGATAGAATAGTCGTAATATGACTCGTCAACTTTATGATACATTTCGCAGTGAAGCCCTCGACATCCTTGTACAAGATGTCGAACAGTTTCGTACCGAAATCGCTGAGCTCGCAGCAGAACTCCCGCCCGCCATGCGCGAGCAGCTCAATATACTTGATGATAAAGCACCCGCCCTGCTCGATGCCGCGTATCGCCAGTTGGTGCCAAAACTGCGCAAAATTCAGACCAATTCTCGCCGCGCTGCCTTTCGCTCTAGTCTGGCAGATACTTATTTGCTCGAACAAACCGAAGCCGAGCATATAGCCGAGTCGCTACGTGACGATCGTCATCAATCACTTGTCGAGCAGTTTGTTGGGAGTCACACCCAAGCAACGCATACACATGAAGCCAAGCAATTACGCAATCTTGCCACCAGTCTGCTGTCTGACCGCAGCGCATCCGAATTGCAAGAGCTACTCCAGACGTACCACGCTTACCGAGCTTTCGGTGATATTGCAACTACTTGTCATGTATCATATGTTGATGCACATAGCTCATGGCGCGGCCGTCGAGCGGCCAAAAAGCATGTCCGCCGCGAGCAACAGACCTACGGCAATACCCTCAAAGAACATCGCGAGAATGTCGTGTATCGCATGACACAGATTTCTTGTATGTATGGTGGAATAGTCGAAAAGATCTTGGAGTATAATCTCGATCCCGCCCAGCTCGTAGAGCTCGCCCATCGTTATGACCGAAACGCCGCGCAAAGTCGCAAGCCAAGCGCCAAGCTCGCCTCGCTTCAGCGCCTAGCTGCAGCCGCGTCAGATACTGTTATTGATGCTTCGGCTGCCCGCAGTATGCCGCTTCGACAGCTTGCCGAACAAGCACATCAGGCAACATTGATCTTGAGTGACGTCATTGCGCTCTCACTAATTCAACGCGAGTATTTGCCGAGCATCACGAGAGAACAAGAAGCGTTAGCGCTTGATTATTCTCGGGTTCGCAGCAAACATTCCACACTCAATATTATGAACATTTAGTTCATTCATACAAAAAACGCTTTGATAAATCAGAGGTGTTTTTTGTGAGGAGTATCCTTACTCGCAGTCGCATTCGCCTTTTTTGCACTGACAGCCATCTTTGCCACAGTCGCACTTCTCATCGGCAGCATCTTGCCGACCCTGCATATACCCTTCGGCTTTGCCTTTCTCTTCGTGGAATTTATTTTCTGCGTCGTTCATCGCATCACCAACATTATCTTTGACATCATCTACAAACCCCATTGCAGCCTCCTTTACGTTATGACTATAGGATACATAAGCTCACGACTTTAAACAGTGAGATATATCACAATTGTGACTCACGCGACGATACCGCCACCGAGACAGATATCACCATCATATAGGACGGCGGATTGCCCCGGTGTGGCAGCGCGTTCAGGTTGCACTAATCGTAACGTGGTACCGTTGAGCGTGCATGATAGCAATGCTCCGCGATGGCGTAAACGCACAAGCAACTTATCGTGCGGTTTCGGCGGCTCATTGATCCAATGAATACTCTCTAACTTCACTTTCTGACGCCACATCGCATCGTCGTTAAGATCGGTACTGACATGAACTTCATTTTTTTTCATATCCTTGCCGACAACATAATATGGCAATCCGCCGCCAATATTCAGACCATGCCGCTGACCAAGCGTATAGAAAATCGCGCCATCGTGACGACCAAGTTTTTTGCCGGTTTTTTTATCGATAACATCACCTGGACTAGTTGTTACATATTGACTGAGAAAATCTCGCATACCGACGCTACCGACGAAACAAACTCCCATTGACTCTTTTTTGCTCGCCGTCCATAGACCGCGTTCTTTCGCCATCGCCCGTACCTCTTGCTTGGTGTAATTGCCGAGCGGGAACAATGTTTTCGATAATGCTTCAGATGTGACGCGGTAGAGGAAATAGGTCTGGTCTTTGTTCTTGTCTTTACCCATCAATAACACACCATCTTTGACAGAGGCGTAGTGGCCCGTGGCAATCATATCAGCGCCATCGGCGAGTGCGGCTTCAAGAAATAGTTTGAATTTCACTTCTTGGTTGCACATAATATCGGGATTTGGCGTACGACCGGCCTGATATTCAGCGATCATATAGTCGACGACTTTGTGCCTGTAGTCTTTTTCAAAATCAAATACTTTAAAATCAATGCCAAGCTGCACAGCGACACGCTTAGCATCTGCCAAATCCTCGGCCCATGGGCATTTCATACCGGGCAGATCTTGGCTCCAATTCTTCATGTAAACACCAACGACGTCATAGCCTTGCTCGACCAAAAGCGCTGCGGTGAGCGAGCTATCTACCCCACCGCTCATGCCAACATAGACGCGGCTCATCGCTCGGCAATACCGCCCGTCGAAAGCACCAGTGACGCTACCACTTCTGGAATGGCCAATGCCCACCCGGTAGGGGTTGCCCACCACCACGGGCCCCATTGCTTATCCTGCGCTACAGGGTGACGGCGCACGCTCACTGATGAAGCACGCTTTTTGAACTCCAACCCAGCACGACGCTCATGATAGGCCGACGTCACCAAAATGGCCGATTTAATGCCCTGCTGCTCGAAAATCGTTGTGGTAGCCTCGGCATTTTGGCTGGTATTCTGGCTGGTATCCTCGATGATAATTGAGTTGGGGTCAATGCCCGCGTCGATCGCTTGTTGCTTCATAACGGCTGCGTTACTCGGTCCGCTCGTGTCGGCCGCTGCACCTGAGAAAATCAAGATAGGTGCCCAGCTATTTTTAAATAATTTGATCGCTTCCTCGGCGCGCGCTTTGGTGTCGCCGCCGCTCACTGCCACGATGGCATCGGCTGGCAAACAGCCAGTCTTCGATGGGTCAGGGCGAGCACCGCAATGCGAAATATCATCAGGCCCGAGAAAAATCGTTACCCACCATGCGAATAGGCCCAACAACACAACTATGACAAGAGAAATCTTCAAAAATTTCATCGATTCACTCGCTCCTGCTCTTTGGTAACCATAGTCCTTATTATACCGAATATCTGACTAATTTGGTCATGGTTATTTGTACGGCCGAACGTCAGCCGCAAGCTTCCGTCAGCGACTTCAGGCGGCAGTCCAATTGCCATGAGGACATGACTACGCGTGCCTTTGTTTGCAGCGCAGGCGCTACCAGTTGCCACCAGTACGTATTCGGCTTCGAGCATAAAAATCAGCCGCTCGGCGTCCAAGCCCGGAAATGAAATATGAAGGTGCCCAGGTAAACGTTTTTTGAGATTGCCCGATACCACCATGTCAGGGAATGCTTGCGTCAACTGATACTGTAAGTCATCGCGCAGCTGCATGAGACGCTTCGCCTCACTCGCGCGGTGCTGGACGGCAAGTTCAAGTGCAGTCGCAAACCCAATCGTACCGGCGACGTTTTCGGTTCCACTCCTGAGTCCCCGCTCTTGACCGCCGCCAACTACCAGCGGCGTTAGTTGTACATGGCGAGCCACCCAAAGAAGCCCGACTTGCTTCGGACCATATACTTTGCCGGCGTTGAGCGTCATCGCATCGACACCCAGTCTGGCGACATTGATGTCGATCTGGCCTGCGCCCTGTGATGCATCGGTATGGAAATAGATCGGTGCAGCTTCACCCGCTTCGGCCCGACGGTGGCGCTCCCGTTTCACGACTTCAGCTATGTCGCGCAGCGGCTGAATCGTGCCAAGTTCGTTGTTAGCAAGCTGAATACTCACCAGTGTCGTATCAGGACGGATCGCTTTGGTAACCGATAGTGCAGTGACGAGACCCGTATGATCGGGGCTTACCAATGTATGATCATGCCGAGTAGTTGCCCGTAGCACCGCCGGGTGTTCAATACTACTGGTGACTACATGCCCCGAAGCGCTGCCAATCATGAGATTGATCGATTCCGTCGCCCCAGCCGTCATGATAATTTCATCGGCCATGCCGCCAATACACATCGCTAAGCGATGCTTGGCATTTTCATAGGCGCGGCGCACCTCGACGGCAGGTGCGTAGGGACTCGATGGGTTAAAGAACTGCTCGGCAAAAAAAGGCTGCATCGCCGCCAGCACACGTTGGTCGAGCGGTGTCGCCGCCGCATGGTCGAGATAGATCATTTCCTGATTCATCGCCAGATCGTATTATACCAATTTCTGACCCGTTGCCGGATCACGGTGGTAGACCTTGCGAGCTACTTGTTCGTAGTAAAGACGCAGTGACAACCCAAAATTCTGTAACTCATCGCCTTCGATGTAGCTATACCGCGCACCTTCCTGGACCTTCAGTACTCCGCTTGGGCCAACTTCATAGCGCACAGTCGTCGATTGTTTCTTGTTTTTTTCATCGAGCCATTCTTCGTACCAGATCCAGGTACGCTCATCGAGACAGAAAAATTCACGTCGATGCCCTTCCGGCACTGGCCCAAACAATTGACCGCCAATTTCGCTCTCGAGGGTCAATAGCTCACGCTCCGTGAGCGACTTGAGCGGACGTTTCTTGATTGGCGCCTTCAAAAAATCAAGCGACGTATCGTCGCCAGTCAGTAGTACGAGAGCTTTTTTCAAGACGTTATTCATGGCACTTGCTACGCAGCCTCTGGCAACCCCTCCGTCTCGTATCGGCGCATAGCGACAACACGGCCACCGATAGCTAGCATCATTTCAGGTGTCATGAGTTCAGGTGGTGCGGGAGCTTCTTGCGCAAGGTTGATGACCTTTCCGCCAAATTCTACGCGGTGATGATCAATATTAGATGGGTCGACAGTATGGCGTGGCGCGGCAGCATCAACGGCATCTTTGGTCATTCTGTCGAGCACTGACTGACGTGAATATTGGTCCAGGTCGGCAGCCAAAGAAACTTCCTGAGCATCGAGAGCACCGGGAATGTGATAGGTATCACGGGGTGTAGTGAGTGTGTCGGTCATTCGTTTATATCCCAAAAATTTCCTTTGCGTTACGTGTTGTCTGTGCGGCAATATCCTCTGGTGCCGCTCCCTTGAGCGTCGCCTGATGACGTGCCACCAACTCCACATACGCTGGTGTATTCATTTTACCACGAAAAGGCTTCGGAGTCAAGAATGGTGCATCAGTTTCGAGCACAATTTGCTCCAGAGGCGCCTCTCTGTACAATTGTAGCTGATTTTCGTCCTTTGTAAACGTGCTGATACCGTTAATTCCTACATAAAGCCCGCGCTGAAAGCCTTTATCCAAATTGTCTTGACTGTCTGTGAAACTATGCATCACCCCTCGCACCCCAGGAAGTTCATCAAAAATGGGCCAAAAATCGTCATACGCCTCACGAACATGTAGGCTAACAGGTAAGTCAAACTCCCGCGCGAGTGCTAGTTGTTCACGCAATCGTTGCTGCTGGATTATGCGCGGACTGTGTTCATAAAAATAATCAAGGCCGATTTCGCCGATGCCGACAATAGTTCTAAGCTCTGAGTGCTGCGTTCTCAAGCGTTCGGATTCGAGCAGCTCACGAATCTCCCCGGCGGTATTGTCCTTGGCCTCATGCGGGTGGATGCCGACGATTGCATAGCAGCCATCGTGAGTACGCGCAAACTCCACCGCTTCGCGCGAAGAGCGTACATCTGTGCCAACGCAGAGCATTGTCACACCGCTCGCACGCGATTGCCGGTATACTTCTTCTCGGGTTTCAGGATAAAATTCACTGTCATGCACATGACAATGCGTATCAATTAATTGCATAGCGTAAGTATATCGGTATTTTTCTCTAAACACCATGATCACTCTATATAGCGTGCTGATTATTTACATTGACACTACATACGTTTACAAAGGGTAAATAAAGTAGGTATGATGGAACTAGCACCAAGTCAAGAGTGAAAGATGAGTATGCTGAACGCCTGCGACAAATCGAAGAAGCGAAACGAACGAGCGAAGAACGGGCCGAACGTGAACGATACATAAAAGCGTTTGAGGCCCTAGGCGACAGACTGTATCGCACCTCAGATTCTGTGTTTGGCGATACTCACAAAAAAGAGACTGAGTGGACAACAATAGATGGTCTATGTAAGCAAGAGGAATTTATCCCAGAATTGCGCGCGGCATTCCAGTCAAGTGATGCACGGTATTGGAGCGGCCTAGTTATAGAAATGCGATGGACTCAGGGTAACTATCGTAGTGACAGCGCATCTCTTGTAGAACTTGTGAAGACTGCTACCGGCCTCAGGCTAAGCTTGTCAGCTGAAGAGGACATGTCACCACAGCGTGATATCTTTCCTGGAGAAGTACTAGCAGAAGACGATTTCGCCGCACCTGAAGATAGGAAAAGAAGAAGAGACGAATCTGCAGCGCGAGACTCATATATCAACAGTGCAGGCTAGGTAGTCTTTGGTGCTTTTGGATCAGGTGTGTGCAGATAAATCTTCGGAAAGAGCGGCTTCACATCAGCCGGTACAACACTCGTCTCAAACAGCGTACGAATTGAAGTAGCGGTTGTCGGCATAAACGGCGTTAGTAAATCAGCCACTTGTAGCAGTGTACTAGCGGCATGTGCTAAGACGTCGCTGAGATGTTGCGCGGCTTCGGTATTAGTATCACGCTCTTTAGCGATTTCCCATGGTTTGACTTGATCAAGGTATTGGTTGAGCGAGCGTACGGTGTTCCAGGTGACATTGAGCGCATCATTGAAACGAAATTGTTCGATCGCTTCGCGGTAGGGACCCATGTCGTGCTCAGCCTGTGGACTATCACCAATCACACCAGCTTGATAGCGCGTGATCATGGCCGCCACGCGTTGCACAAGGTTGCCAAGGTCATTACCTAGCTCGTTGTTGTAAGCCAACTCAAACTTCTCCCAGGTAAAGTCACCGTCATCAGTTGTCGGAATATGCCGCGCAAAGTAATAACGAAAGGCATCGACACCATATTGGTCGATAATTTCGTGCGGATCGATACCATTGCCGAGGCTTTTGGAAATCTTTGACCCACCGATATTGACAAAGCCGTGCGCCAAAATGCGCTTGGGCAAACTGACACCAATACCGAGTAAAATCGCTGGCCAAATAATGGCGTGAAAACGCAAAATATCCTTGCCTACTACCTGCACATCAGCCGGCCAATACTCGCGCCACTCCTCATGGTCCGGATAGCCAATTACCGTCAGATAATTACTGAGTGCATCGAGCCACACATACATCACTTGCTCGGGGTCATCCGGCACCGCCACGCCCCAACTGAGGCTCTTGCGCGGTCGGCTAATTGACACATCTTTGACACCGTCTTTGATGAGTTCGAGAACTTCTTTTTTGCGAAATTCGGGAATAATGCGCATTTTATTGGTCTCGATTGCTTCACGAATCTTGTCGGTGAAATCACTAGCTCGCAAATAATAGTTCTCTTCGCTTAGATGCTCGTACGGCTTCTGGTGATTGGGGCATATACCGTTCGTCATCTGGACTTCTTTGTCAGTATAGAACTGCTCGCAGCCGGTACAATACCAGCCCTCGTAGGTGTTTTTGTAAATATGGGGCTTGAGCTGCTGCCAAATATACTGCACGGCGCCGCGATGATGCGGGTCGGTAGTACGAATAAAATCAGTGTAGCCGCTGCCAACTTTCTCAGCCATTTCTTTGAAGGGCAGATACATTTTATCGACAAACTCCTGGGGCGAGACACCTTGCTCGGCAGCTTTCATGGCATTTTTGTTGCCATGTTCGTCAGTACCGATCTGAAATCGCACCTTGTGGCCGTTTTGCACCTGATAACGAGCCCATATATCGGCCAACAAATAATCCATAGCGTGCCCGATGTGCGGCGCACCATTGACGTATGGAATCGCGGTTGTGACGTAGAGATTTTTTCCCATTACTGTCTAATTATACCAGAGGTAAAAAGTGCCTGTATAGCATCCCCGTTACCTTAAGAAGGCCAGGACAGCAAACCGACCGGCGGTGTCACCTTGTGAGTGTGAAAAATAATGCGGATCAATGGCAGTATTAACCAGTGAAATATGGATATTCTCCGGCCGTACACCGGCGGCTTCGGCGCGAGCTTTGTTGTAACCTTGCAAATCGAGAAATACGCCTTTTTCTGTTGTCTGCACAAACGTTTTCCAGCGCTCGTCATCCTTGGCATCGAAATATTCCATACGGTACTGTGGCTGCTTGACGCTTGGCGCCATCCACATCACCAAATCTTTTAGGTTACTGCCTTTAGCGACAAAATGATGAATTGTTTTTGTCACAGTATCGGCAATAGATGCATGTCGACCAAGGTGTGCCAGTGCTAATGCCTGACGCGCTTGATCATAGATGACGGTACCAGCGCAATCAGCAATTGGCAAGAAAAGACCCAGTCCCGGCGTTTCGGTGTAAAGTACATCGGCAATTATTCCGTCTGTATTCGGTGTATCGACATCGGCAATGGCATCATATGAGGTACCGGGTTCGTAGGTGATAATTTGATAGACGCATCGATCATAATCAATTCCCGCCTGCTCACAAAAACGACGACGGTTCTCTACGACGGCCGGCTCGTGGCGATTACCACAGGTGCGGTCAAGCATTGTACCATCTTCACGCGATGATACTCTCGCGACGACCCGTCCTGAAAAACACGTTGGTTGATCTTGCTGGATCATGACTTTGGTTTTACCATTCCCTTCTCTAGCATGAACTTGAAAGTGTATGGCCACACGACATACTTCGAAAAGCTAAGCATAATAACGCAAAAGGGTATGATTAAAATGGCTAGTTCAACCACATCTTGAATGAACGATCGGTCGCCACTGAAAAACAATGCTGATAACCACGTCACTAAATGCACAAAAAGAGGCATCAATAACATGGCAACTAGTAGCAAAACTATAAGTGATACCAAATATACCGACGTCAAGAGAGCAACAACATTGAACTCACGAAATATGTAGCGTGCGTGTTGCTGTTGGCGATATTTTCTAAACCAGATATTCTTTGTGACACTAAAAAATGACCCAAAAAACGCGTTTGATTCTCGCAGTAGTTGGTTATAACTGTGATCCATACAAGTTTATTATACCGCGTGGCGAGCCAGGCGGAGCCAGTCGTCAATCGAAAGGCCTTCGGCACGGTCATCGGGATTGATATCGGCGTGCCGTAGTAACTCTTCGGCTGCTGGTTTGGAGATAGCAAGGCCTGCGGCAATTGAACTGCGCAGTTTTTTACGCTTATTACCAAAGCCCGCTTTCACAACTCGAAAGAGAGCGCGCTCGTCTTCGGGAGCTATGAGGGGTTTGGGGCGACTCCTTAATATCACAACCTGAGAATCAACTTTTGGCGGCGGCGTGAAGTACTCGCGCGGCACCTTGACTCCCAGGCTTGCCTCGGCATAAACTTGAGCGCTGATCGCCAGGATACTCATGCTACCGGGCCGCGCGGCAATGCGCTCGGCCACCTCTTGCTGCACAAGCAACACTGTGAGCGACGGTTTATTGGCCGCAGTCATTAGCTTTTCGACAATCTTGCTGGTGATGTAGTATGGCACATTCGCAACCACTTTGTAGCCAGCGGGTAGTGAGCTGAGGTCAAACGACAAAATATCTTCGTGCACTACTTCAAGCATCGTGCCGGGAAATTGTCCGGGTAGCTTCCGAGCCAGCTCAGGGTCAAACTCAACCGCCACGACTCGCCCGGCACTTCGCAATAATTCGCTGGTCAGCGTGCCAAGGCCGGGGCCGATCTCCAGCACCGTATCATCTGACGCCAGTTCCGCCGCAGCGGCAATTTGCTCCAATATGACTCGGTCCTTTAGCCAATGTTGTCCGAGTGATTTGTTAGTACTCATATCACCTACAGCGGCGGCTTGTTAGACAGACCCAGCTTTGTGTAGCAACCTGGATGCTGCGTGGATAATCCAGCGGTCATATTTGCGTTAGCAATTACCATTGCATCTTGATCCGCCGGAGCTGCAAGGTCGGGACGTATGCCCACCAGATCTATACGTCCTGTTTTACGTGCAATATTATCCCACGTGCCTATCATGAATTGGTACGCACCGTAGAACCCATTCCCAGTGTTTGCCGCATAATTCCCGTGCGTCTCACACGTACGAAGCGCTAGCAACCACTCATTTAGGCTTCCGCTGTAGTTGTTTTTTGCTCCAACAATCTCAATCTGCTTCGTTGGGCTCTTTGTCACAACGCTTTTGAGCTCCTGGCGTGCGACTTCCTTGCCATTTTGCATGACGATTTTGTACGTAACGAGTTTCTTTCCTTTGACGCCAGGTGTTTTGACCTCGCGATAACCGCGCTCCTTATTGCTATCTTGAATTTTTTGTACCTCAAATTCAATATCTTCTTCCACCACTATATCTTGCTCACCATTCTTCCAGAGTTCTACCTTCATACCGTCCGTAATCGGTGTAGTCAAACCAGGTGATACAGTATCATCCGCAGTTGGCGTGACACGTTTTTGGTGCAGCATCTCCCCAACCGTTTTTGCAAAAGTATAAACAGTAGTTGGCTTGCCATAAAAGATAAAATTGACACTGAGCGCACGTTTAATCGTTAGCACCTCAGGGGCACCCGCAGTCGTGGTTAGGTCGGTAACTGTAGAAAGCGTTGCAATATCTTCATTATGAAGAATAATCTTCGCTTCTTTAGCGATCTGCTTGCCGGTCCGATATGAGGTAATGACTTTAGTTTCGGCAGCACCGTCACGAATCAGCACCGGGCGGGCGCGATAAACATTGACTTCGTACGACCCGGAAACAAGTTTCTCGTCAAGCTCTGGCTCCGTGCGGTCCCTAGGATCAATTGCAATCTTAGCCTCAGCGAGCGCTTCGCGCAGTGTCGATTTTTTGGTCATAAAGCCCCTGTCAACCCCATCATCGTGTAGGGTAATGATGTGTGTGTCAGTACTAATATCGGGTGACTGAGCTCGCGCATTATGAGAAAGACCTGCAAATAGAAGCAGGCCAGTGGCTACAATCGCAGCGGCAACAGAGATAATCCGGGTGTGGTGTAGTGACAATTGAGTCGTTTGCATACTTCCGAACTCTACCTCGAGCACGTTCCTTTCAGTATAGCAAAAATAAGCGGTTTTGGCAAGATAGTAGATGCTTTATAGCAAATTACAGCTTTTCCAGTCGAGCATACTCAACATTCAGCAGTTTCGTAGCCCCACTGGTGAACTTCACTGATATCGCTAGTCCATCGATATCGATAATCTCACCGATTCCAAATTGTGCCGAACGCACCCTATCGCCAATATCAAAGTCGGGAAAATCAGTAAAGTAATCGTCTTCCGAACGATTGCGAGTCTGCGGCTCGCTCCGGCGCGGCGTAGTAAGCTGCATTTCCTCGAGAAATTGTGACGGCAAGCTGGGGTGAATGTTGCCGCCAAACCAGCGTCGTTGTTCAGCATAGGCGAGCAGTAATTCTTCGCGCGCCCTAGTAACGCTGACATAGCAGAGCCGACGCTCTTCCTCGAGGTCCTTCGGCTCAATATAATTACCGCGAATCAACGGAAACAGCCCCTGCTCCATGCCAACGATAAAGACAATCGGAAATTCCAGCCCCTTGGCAGCATGCACGGTCATGAGCGCCACTTCACCACGATCATTCACCGTATCGCTCGACGACACCAGCATGGCACTCGCCAAAAATTCCGCCAGATCACTAAATTCACTGGCCCAGGTCGATAGTTCGTTGGCATGCTCTAGTCGATCGGCTGCTTTAAGCTTGTCGTCGGTGATATAGCGATAGTACAACGAACGATTGGTGATATCGTCGATTAGCTCTGCTGGTGTGATGGTACCGTCCAACACTCGCTCTTCAAACCCGGCGAGTGTTGTGCCGAGCTGCTTGAGTGCTTCTTTCACTTTTTGTGATACGCCGGATAATTCGTCGGCTTCGCACAGCGCAGCAATGATCGTGCGCTGCGTCGCGGTTTGCCATGTCAAAAATTTGTCAAGTGTTACCTGGCCGACACCGCGTTTTGGTTTGTTGACGATGCGCATGAAGCTAGCACGGTCTAGCGGCTGGTGAATCAATTTCAAATGTGCCAGTAGATCTTTCACTACTTCGCGGTCTAAGAAACTACGGCTGCCGATCAAGCGAAACGGAATGCCAAATTGGTTAAACATACGTTCAAATGAGGCCGACTGCGCGTTGGTACGATAGAGCACTGCCACATCACTAAACTCATGCTTGCCGCCCCGTACCCGCTGTTCGATGGTTTGCGCGACACGGTAGGCTTCTTCGTCATCATTTATAGCCGCAATTACTTGCACCGGAAGACCGCCAGATTGGTCTGTCCAGAGTTTTTTGTCAGTGCGCTCGATATTGTGATCAATCACCCTCTGCGCTACTTCCAAAATCGAACTGGTCGAACGGTAATTTTGCTCGAGTTTGATGACCGTCGCACCGGGAAAATCCTGTTCGAAGCGCAAAATGTTACGAAAATCCGCCCCACGCCAACTATAGATCGATTGCCAGTCGTCCCCCACGACACAAATATTGCGATGATCATTGACGAGCGCTTTAACAATCGCGTATTGGGCGGCATTGGTGTCCTGATACTCGTCGATAAAGATGTGTTTAAATTTCTCTTGGTATTTGTGTCGTACCTCAGGTTGCTCAGTAAATAGTCGCACCGTTTCAAGCAAGATATCATCAAAATCGAGCGCCCCGGCCTCGCGACGCGCTTTCTCGTATTTCGGATAGACTTCCTGAACGGCTTGCTGCAAAGGCGAGTAAGCATTGGCCATATATTCATCGGGGTAAATCATATCGTTCTTGGCCCGCGAAATTGCGCCCGAGATCTTTCCTTTGGTGATCTTTTTGTCGTCGACGCTCGGCATGTATTGTTTGATGAGTGACTGGCGATCGTCTTCGTCATAAATCACAAAGTTTGACGGAACACCAATGCTTGGTCCATCGGCACGCAAAATCCGGATGCAGATGCTATGAAAGGTACCCATCCATGGCATGAATGCCCGAGGAGGAGCTTGCCCCTCCTGCTGAAGCCACTGCCCCGCACCACTGCTGTCGTCAGCGGTCGAGAGTTGCGTCAACTTCCACAATCGCTCGCGCATTTCCCGGGCGGCTTTGTTAGTAAACGTCACGGCCAAAATTTCATCCGGCAAGATGTGCTCATGTGCCAATAAGTAAGCAATCCGGTGTGTCAACGTCTTGGTTTTGCCACTACCGGCACCAGCGAGCAATAATAATGGCCCCTCGGTCGTCACTACTGCCGATCGTTGTGCATCATTAAGCCCCTCGAGAATATCCATCCTCTTTATTGTATCAGTTTATCGCTAGGCTTGCGTCGACCAGTAGAAATATGCCGCACCAGCAATCGCACCAATCACCAGCAGCACCAGAGCCCAGAGAACCCAGGTTGTTTTCTTCGAGTCTTTTTTGTGAGTTACCGGTTCGACAGCTTTGTGATACGTTGCGGTGTCATAAATCGCGCCATTTGTTTGGTCACCGCTACTTGGCTGCTCGGTGTATTGCTGTGAGATTGAGCCTCCTGCTGGCGACGAGACGGGTTGGGCAGCGGTCGACGTCATACTGGTATTTGATGATTCCAGTGCTACCACGTCACTCCGTAATTCGACCGGGAGAGGAATGTCCGGCGTACCGGTATCGGGCTTCTCGTCAGATAGGTTGGGTGCAAATGGATCTTTCTTAGGAGCTGCGGGAGCTGCTGGTACCGGAGCCTCTTCATGGCTCTCTTTAGGCTTCGTCTCTGGCTTCGAATCTGGTACAGCACCGTGCTCATCAGGTGGTGTATCGGCTTTTATATCGGCTTGTGTGTCGGGTTTTGTGGGGTCAGTCACAGGTGTAGTTTCGCCTATCGATGGCGCAGATGTTGCACGCTCGTCGCTGGGTTCGGTCGTTTCTGCAGGTGTTTCAGGTAGGTTGGTCTCTGTAGACCCAGATGAACTTGGTGGGGTACCAAGCGGTCGTTTCTCAACTTGAGCATTGGGGAGGAATGGCGATGAGAGTGGCTCCTCAGAAGCTTGTGACACCTGGTGGGTGTCCTCATTACCAGGGTGATCAGCAAGTTGGCTCAGGCTATTATCATTGTTGTGATCGTCGTTATCAACGGCGGAATCAGCAGCTATCGCGGGCTCTTCAAGCTGTTCGGGAGATGGCTTATCATCGAAAGCAACATTTTCGGACGGGGCAATAGTGGCGCTGTCAGTGCTTGCATCATCCATACCTGTCGTATTCATGGCATCCGTCATGCCATCATGAGACTCCGCCGTATCGGGTTGTTCGGTACCCGTTGCCTCCATATCAAGTTCCGGCGTCGGGTTCATATCGATCGCCAAGTTATGAGCATGCTCTTCGGCTTCTGCTTCGACACGTGCGGCGAGCTCTGCACTGGGTTGGACCGATATTCCCTGACGCCTCATTGCTGGTGCGGCCGGTGCAGCTGGCACAGCCGGTGCAGATGCAGAAGAAGCAGCCGTGGCGGTATTCCCCGGCCGGACAATATCCATGAATTGCCCACGCCGCTTAGTCGCCAGTGAACCGGCAGTTGGTGAAGCCGAAGTTGTATTCGTTGAAGCTGACGAACCACTAGGTGTAGCCTGAGGCGACGACGTATCGTTATGTACAGGAGGTGCGGTAACTACGGGGCTGGCAGCTGTATCATCCGGAGCCGTCGCGTTAGAGGTCCCCGTCATCAAACTATTGACTGCTTTGTCGAGTTCATCAAAATCTAAATCTGTCATCGCTTCTTCCCTTTGGCTACTGCCTTTGCCATATCCTGCTGACTGGCTTTATTGACAATCGATGCAAATGCTCGCACATCGAGGCTGGCACCACCGACCAATAGCCCATCGACACCTTCGGCTGCCAGATAACTACCGGCATTGTCAACCGTCACACTCCCACCATAGAGAACACGCACTTTCTTGCCTGCCTCGGCGCCGAATAGGTGGGTAACTTGGCTACGAATCGCTTTAGCGGCCGCCTCGACGTCATGCGGCATGGCACTGTCACCCGTCCCAATGGCCCAGACTGGCTCATAGGCAACGACCAGGCTCATCACCTCTTCGCCAGTGATATTGCTGAGGCCACCAACTAATTGATCATGCAAGATGTCGTTTGTCTCGCCAGCCGCGCGCTCGCTGGCCGTTTCGCCAACACAGAGAACCGGAATAATTTGGTTGCGATACGCCGCTTGCACCTTGTTGCGCAGGTCACGACCGTGCTCGCCAAAGATATGCCGCCGTTCGCTATGGCCGACAAGCGCGTACTTCACTAGCCCGCGTAGCTGCGCTGCCGAGACTTCACCGGTATATGCCCCCATGTCTCGCCAATAAAAATTTTGAGCCGCCAGCTTGAACTCATGATGCGGATTTTGTAATGACACCGGCTGAAGGGCTAGCATCGGGGGTGCTAATACCACTTCGACAGTTTTTGATGGCTCAACTATCTCGGCTAATTTATGAATAAACAAACTCGCCTCATGGATGGTGAGGTTCATTTTCCAGTTTGCGATGATAAGTTTCTTGCCCACGGAATATATTGTTTATGATTACTGTTCTTAGTGTACCAGCACTACTCGTGATGCACAATGCTTATCGAAATACGATCCTCGAGTATCTCCAGCGAAAGTATTTACATTTCTTGTGTATTGTGATATAATGTATAATGTACCTTCAATCAAAGGAGAGTTTCATATTTAAACACTTCTGCCAATTCTCCGTCGAAAACCTGGAGGACCTCGTCCGCAGTTGGCTCATGCGAGCCCAGGCGGAGGCCGTCCGGCGCCAGGCGCATCATTTGGCCAAGTAACCAGCGCCTGGCCCCTACTCACACCCTTGTCGGTTTCGTTACTGGCAAGGGTGTTGTTCTATTGTTGTCGATTGATCAAGGTTTCGACGCCGGGCAGTTTCACCCTGCTCATGAGTTCGAGACTTGCACCGCCACCGGTGCTGACGTGGCTAAAGCTCTCACCACCCCGCTTGTCCCAGTGCAACACAAAATCCGCTGTGTCACCGCCACCGATAATCGACGTCACGTCGGGGTTATTCGCCAGTGCGGCCGCCAGCTCAGCCGACGCCGTAGCAAAGGCCGGGATCTCACACATACCGAGCGTGCCATTCCAAATGACAGTTTTTGCGCTACGAACTACTTCTAGTAATGATGCGGTGGATGCCGGCCCGATATCAAGCGCATAGTCGTCATTGCCGACTGCTTTTGCCGAGGTATCTCGTCGTGTCGCCGTCGCATCGAGTGAAGTGCTTACCCCTAGATCGGTCGGCAACTCAAGAAAGTCACTAGGAGAGGTATGACCGGTTTTGTGTCGCACGCTGGCATAAATTCGCTCAATTTCTTCGTCTTGACCGGGCTCAATTTTGCTTTTGCCCATTCTGAGGCCATCATGAGCCAGGAATGTATTTGCCATCGCTCCGCCCAGCACGATATGATCGGCAACGTCAACAAACGAGCGGATTACATCGATCTTGTCACTCACCTTTGCACCGCCCAGCACCGCCACGAGCGGTCGTGCCGGGTGCTTCATGGCCGTTGTGATCGTCACGTATTCCCGTTCGAGAAGGAGCCCAGCGACACTTGGTAAATACTGCGTGATCGCACTAGTGCTGGCGTGTGCCCGGTGTACCACTCCAAAGCCGTCTTGAACGAAATAATCGGCATGAGTTTGCTTGGCTAATTGACGGGCAAATTCTGGGTCGTTCGCCTCCTCACCTGGGTAAAATCGTAGATTTTCGAGCATCGTCACACTACCAACCGGCGCGCGCTTCACCGCCATGTAAACCTTGTGCCCGACGCAATCGTCGATAAATCGTACGTCGCGACCAAGTAGCCCTGCCAGGCGCTTCGCAACCGGCTCGAGACTATAAGCCGTGTCTTTCTTACCCTCTGGCCGCCCGAGGTGGCTAACGATAATGACTCTGCAACCACTCGCAAGCAGCTTTTGAACCGTCGGCAGACTCATACGGATACGATAATCGTCATCGACCTGACCACCCTTAGTAAGCGGTACGTTATAGTCGGCCCGTAGCAGCAAGGTTTTGCCATGAATTGGCACGTCATTGATCGTCAGTTTAAAGAATTTCCCACTCATATAGCCTCATGATAGCAAATGTCCCGAGCTTCGCCTACATACATTAAATAGTGTATTATTGACACTATTTGTGAGAAGGTGTAGACTAGCCATAGTAAATGTAATTTATACACGAAGAGGAGAATATCATGCGTGCACTACAAGAACATATTGTCAGAGAATTTGGCGTCAAACCAATCATCAATCCGGAAGAAGAGGTCGCTTTGCGTACTGCCTTTCTCGAACACTATCTGGCTCACACCGGGCTGCGCGGCTTTGTACTTGGGATCTCTGGCGGGCAGGATTCACTATTAGCCGGGTTGCTGGCTCAGCGAGCCGTAGAAGCTCGTCGCGCACACGGTCATGGAGCAGACTTTCACGCTATGCTTCTTCCCTATGGCACACAGGCTGACAGAACCGACGCCGAGCTAGCAATTGCGACTATCCGGCCGGATGTAGTGCACGATGTGAACATAAAGCCGGCTACTGATGCCATCGCTGACGCCTTGCGATCGACACTTGGTAAGTTTACTGACTTTCATAAGGGTAATGTCAAAGCTCGCGAGCGTATGATTGCCCAATATGGTGTTAGTGGCCAATTAGGTCGCCACGCCGTGATTGGTACCGACCATGCTGCCGAGGGGGTCGTCGGGTTTTTTACCAAATATGGCGACGGCGGCGCGGACGTATTGCCGCTGGCTGGCCTCAACAAGCGCCAGGGACGACAGTTACTCCACACCCTTGGGGCACCCGATGTTTTTACTACCAAAGCACCGACGGCTGATTTACTCGACAATAATCCCGGGCAGGGCGACGAATTTGAGCTCGGTGCTCAATATGACGATATTGATGATTACTTAGAAGGTAAAGTGATTAGTGATCAAGCAGCCGAGCGTATCGAGAACTTTTACTTGCGCACACGCCACAAGCGAGCCCTACCGGTAACGTATGGCGAGTAATGAGTAGACTTTTTACTCGGCCTACGCCACATTCCCCTCTCAGGCACTCTTTATGGGTGGCTATGCCAGCCCATGCGTTCGGCTGACCCCTCTTTGCTGATGGGCAAAATAGGGGTCACAGTCCTTCGAGAGAAAGTTGGTGTACGCCTCGGCTACTCAATCACCCGTACGCGAATCGTGTCGGTACCACCGACCAAACCCGGTTGACGGCCACTGACGATAATGCTGACCATGCGCTTCATATGCTCGCCAAAATACTGATCATCGAAAAGTTCACGGGCCAACTTAGCACCAGCTGTATCACCATCAGGCCGGACGAAGCTGCGCGTCGCATAGCTGAGCGCCAGCTGCTGCGCGGTACGCTTTTCACTGGTGACAGCTACGATCGGCATGTGCGGTCGACAGGCTGCGATCGTGGCGGCCGTCGAGCCGGACTTTGTTTCAGCAATAATATTATTGGCGCCAATTTCCTCAGCGATATTAACCGCTGCTTGGGCAATGGCGTTTTGTGATTCGTAGCCGCTCTTCACGACACGAGCACCACTGTCAGTCACCGGCCAGTTTTCCTGCGTGTAAACAATCGTCTTTTTCATCGCCACAACCGTTTCCACCGGATACTTGCCATTGGCCGTTTCGTCAGACAACATGACGACATCGGCACCTTGCACGGTGGCGGTAGCGACGTCGCTGACTTCGGCGCGGGTCGGCTCTGGGGCGTTGACCATGCTGGCCATCATCTGGGTCGCCACGATACTGAGCTTACCGTGCTTGCGGCAGAGCGCGATCACCCGGCGCTGCACGATCGGCACGACATCGGCACCAGCTTCGACCGCCAGGTCGCCGCGTGCTACCATGACACCATCGCTGGCCTTGATAATCGCCTCGAGAGCGTGAACGGTGATCGCTGCTTTGGTTTCAATTTTGGCGATGATCTGAGCAGTGCTGCCAAATCCAAGCAAAATTTGCCTAAGATTATGAATATCATCCTCACTTTGCACGAAACTAAGCGCCACAAAGTCGTAATCCTGCTTGGCACCAAATTCGATATCTTTCATATCTTTGTCGGTCAAAATATCGCCGCCAAAATCGGTATCAGGCAGATTAATGCCTTTTTTGCTCATCAAGGTGCCGTCATTTTCTACTTGGAGTTTGACAGCGGTGTCGGAAATCACGTCGAGTACGGTAGTACGAATATTTCCGTCGTAGAGATAAATCGTCTCGCCCGGTTTGACCTTGAGTGCCAAGTTGTATTGCACCGGCATAGTCAAGCCATCGTGTCTATCAAGGGCGTAGTCAAGGATAATTTCATCGCCCTTTTTGACATGCTGCTGATTGTCATTAAGCATACCGAGGCGGATTTTTGGCCCCTGTAGATCCTGAAGTACTGCGACCGGTCGGCCGTGACGCTTACTGGCATCGCGAATCCATTTGATTTGTTCGAGGCGCTCTTCGTGAGTGCCATGACTGAAATTGAGGCGAAAACCGTTAACCCCCGCCTCGATGAGTTCTTTAATTTTCTCTGGCGAATCGGTCGCCGGACCAATGGTTGCCAAAATCTTTGTGCGCTTAAATACAGTGTCGATCGTCATACCGATTCAGTATATAGATGTCTATTGCTCGTGCCAACCCTCAGGCAAGCGACCGTCTTCGACGAGAGAGCGAAAATGCCACGCACCGCGAGCCTCGGTTTTGTAGGTCCAATAAAACCACCCGTTGGCGTGACGGTAGGCAGTAATTTGCCGAGCGGCATGCTCGGCCAGCAGAGTATCGTGCTGTTCTACAGGATATTTGCTCAGCATTTGCTGTGACAACATATTAGCCCATTCCCCGACGATCACGCCCTGCCAGTACTGTAGGCTCGTCACCAAGCGTCCGTGCCATGCCACCAGCCGCCAATACCACCGAAGTGGGGTAAAGGCATGGGCCCAAAACGCAAAATGATACCAATGGATATCCATCATCACCGGGTGGGATGGCGTATCCCAAATTGCCGCACTGAGCATGCGCGGGGTAAAAGCGTCGTGATAGACAATCCGTACCGATGACGGCAATACGGTGATAAGCTGCCGATAAGCATCGTTATAAAACTGTCTGAGTTTCCATTGAATTACCCCTGGCTTTGGTTCGTTTAGCAATTCCAACCCCCAGAAACGCGGGTGGCGCTTGTAGCGCTCAGCAAGTGCCAACAACACCTTAGTCGTTCGCTCTCTATACGTTTTTTGTGTGTACCACCGCGCCGGGCCAACCCGCCCGCTGTGATCACGGCCATTCTGGCTTCCCGGTGCACCATGAAGACATAGCAGCACCTCGATATCGTATTTCTCGGCCATTGCAAATGCCCAATCGAGTCGTCCGATTGATGACACATATGGGTCATCACCCTCTAAAATCCAATAGCCAACCGGGATACGCACGGCGTTCACACCATTGGCCCGCATCCACCGAAAATCTTCTTCCTGGATAAACGTTTTTTGGTGCTGACGCAACCTAGCCCGCGCGCCAGGTGTTTGCATAAACGTATATTCATCGACAGCATCAGTGCCCGCAAAAAGTGTCGGGGTCATCCATTGTTCGAGGACCAGCCACCCACCGAGATTAACGCCACGCAACTTCTTCATTGTCTTTAGTATAAGTTATTCGTCGCGCATATCGCGAATCGGATTGCGACGAATACTACGCAAAAGCGGCGGAATCAGACCAATTAACCCGGCCGCAAATACCGCAACGATCACTACTACCACGTACCAGGACAAACCATAATAATGGAACTGTGCCGTTGAGTCGGTGAGCCCCAGCAAAACTTGGAGGCGCGCTGTCGTATCGACCCACAAAAAATGATCGAGCAGCACGGCGCCGATCGCTCCTATCACTACCATGAGTAGGACAATATCGAAGCACAGGAAAAACGTATAAGCCATGTAGACACTTGTGATATCAAGGCGTTTAAATCCGATCGCGCGAAACACTGCCGTCTCCCGACGACTATCGGCAATTGTTCGGCCGATCATGAGACTCGCAAATACGGCCGCGAGCACCATGATCACCAATCCCGCCCACATAAGTATCGTCCGTGCGTAATGGCTGGCTTCTTCAATCGCGAGGCTATTGCTCCCGTATGCTGACAGAGCGAACCATTTATCTGCCGGTGCACACGCTCCGGTATTTGTATATTGACACGACTCGCGTTTGGCAAAATCGCGTGCATCACCAGCACTAGTAAATTCGGCAAAATATTGGACGTTACCACCACGAATCATCGACATGATATCGCTGGCCGTGGTGGTCGTACCAAACAACGACGCGTACTCAAAACTGGCGGGGATTTTTTGATACAACTCAGTCGGAACCGTCATACGAAAAGCTTGTGTCATGAGCATAGCCGAAATCATATCGCCCATACCAGTGGAAAAAGAAGAATCCATTTCTTCCCAACCATTTGGCGAGACACCAACGACTTCGAGAATAATCTTGCGCTGCAACGGATCATGTGCACCGAATTGTTTATCGAATTCCAGTTGTTTGTCAGCGAGAGTCTTCTCTGCGGCGCTACGGGTGTCACTCGAAATAATGACATCACCGCAACTGGCTGGGTCTGGTGTGTCATATAGTAGTGCTGGCTTTTGATAGTCGCGCTCACCGGCATGAGCCGCAACCAGCTTCTTCGTCGCGATCGCTTCATTAATGCGTGCCGCGCTTTCATTGTTGCGATAGCACAGAGTCATCGTCTTGCCATTAACCTTCTCGCGCAGTTTCTGATAGTACTGCAGCTTCTCTTGATCGGACGCGCCCTCTTTTGGCGGTGAGAAATTGGTTAACTGCGCCGCTCGCTTCTGGGTCACCACTACTGGGATATGCCCACTTGAAGCTTGCCACTGATAACTCGGTAATAAGTAGTTTTTGACCAGTCCCTCGGGAGCCAACTTCATATCGAGATAATCGCTCGGCGGCCCATTCATGTTCGTCTGCTGACTCGTATCTTGTTCAAACGATTCTTTGCCGTCTTTCATCTCGAGCCACTGACCATTCTTCGGTGAGAAACTAAGTGCCGTGTAGTAAGCACTCGGATGATAAGCACCGGCAAACTTTTTGAAATCATCAAGTGTACGCGTCGGTTGCCGTTGTTGAATCCAGTTGCTCATTAGTTCACTGGCAATGGGGCTTTGGCTGCTTAGAATTTTCTCGCCATTTGATTTATCGGTCGTATCGTACGGCAGTGGCTCGCTACTCGAATCGTAGGAAATACCAAGCTTTTTGGCAGCAGCTTTCTTGGCAGCCACGCGTTGATCATACGCAACTTGCACCTGGGCGATCAGATCACTGTTTTTCGCGGCAGTATTGTAGATAGTATAATCAGACCACTGGTAACCACCGATAATGTAACGGCCGGTCATGCTTTTCTCATACATGGCACTGAGGTGCGACTCGACGCCACCAACAATAATCACTGCACCCATCAAGAAACTGAATAGCAGCCCGGCAATTGCCGTCGTAAAGGCACCGCGGATCCGGCGCGTTCGGCGTTTTGTGCGAGCCAACGTGACGGCGTCCCAGAGGCTAATCATACGATGGCTCCATCTTTGAGCAAAATGGTTCGATCAGCACGAGCCGCAGTGGTGGGGTCGTGTGTAACGACCACGATAGTTGTCCCGAATTCATCACGGATTTTTTCAAAGAGCTCAATCACCGCTCGACCATTCTCGCTATCGAGATTACCGGTCGGCTCATCGGCTAACAAAATTGATGGCTTGTTGAGCAGCGCCCTGGCAATGGCCGCTCGCTGCATCTGACCACCGGAAAGCTCCTTTGGTAAATGATCTAGTCTGTCGCTTAACCCCACCAATTGCGCCAACTCCTCGACACGTGTTCGTCGATCACTTTGCTTTGTGCCGAGCGGCATACCTGGCACTTCAAGGTTTTGGCGCAACTTCAAAAATGGCTGGAGGTAAAAAAATTGAAAGACAAAGCCAATCGTTTGATTGCGAAAGTTTGATAGTTTAGCATCGGTCAACTTTTCAAGTGGTCTCCCCTGCACGATGACACTACCGCTCGTCGGCTTATCAAGCCCGCCCATGAGCTGCAAGAGCGTACTCTTGCCGCTACCGCTCGGACCGGTCAGAGCGATAAACTCACCCTTGTGCACGGCGAGCGAGACACCGTTGACTGCATGAACCTTTTGCTTGCCGAGTTTATAAATTTTCGTCAGATCATGGACTTCGAGAACAATTTCATCGCTGGACGAACGAGCAGGTTTTGAGGCCGGCGATGCGACAGGCACATACTGCGCCAGCGCTGTCATGGCTGCCTGACGGTCACCACTAAACTGAGCGATAAACGCTTCGACGACTTGCTGTTTGTGCTGCCCACCCTGCATATTGCCCCTTTTGTTTATCCTACGCTAGTCCCAAATAGTACCCCGACGCCGTAAGTGATTGCCATGGCCAGCAGACCGCCGAACATGACACGAAAGATGGCGCGGCCTTTGTGGGCGTTGCCGGCTTCGGCGCTGAGATAGCCGACACAAAACAGCGCTGCCACCACTGCTGCAACTGTGGCCCAGATGCGCCAATCGTGCGGCATAAAGACAATCGTCATAAACGGCACCAGCCCACCAATCGTAAACGCAATCAAGCTGGCAATTGCCGCATGCCACGGATTGTTAATGTCGTCGGGATCGAGATTAAAGTGCATGCGTAGGTGTGCTCTCAACGCGTCCTTTTTCGTCAACTCTGCGGCAACATCGTGTGCCAACTTCTTCGATAACCCATGCTTCATGTATTCGCGCGCTAACTCATCGAGCTCGTACTCCGGGTTCTGCTTTAGATCTTCTTTTTCGAGCTTGATATAGGCTTTTTCAGCATCGCTTTGGCTGCTGACGCTCACATACTCACCGACTGCCATACTGAGCGCACCGGCAACGAGGGCCGCAAGGCCCGCGAGGCTAATCGCTTTGGTATCACTGGTCGCCCCGGCTACACCCATCACGACGCTGCTAATACTGACAATACCATCATTGGCACCAAGTACCGCTGCTCGCAGCTTGTTAAGTTTGCTGTTGTCCGCCTGATCAGACGGTAAATCATACTTTGTGTTATCGAATTCTGCCATACACTTAGTATACGCCCGAAAAACAGCTCACAAAAACCCTTTGCGCAACAGGAGACGACTACCGGCCAAGATGCTGTTCGGTTTTCTTGAGATCAATCGTAGTACGGACCACGGTATCGGGCGTCAAGGAGATGCTATCGATACCAATCTCAACCAAGAATCTGGCAAATTCCGGGTAATCAGACGGCGCCTGGCCACAAATACCGATCTTGGTGTGATTGCGCTTGGCAACGCCGACAACCAGCTTGATGAGCGCCTTGACAGCTTCATTATTCTCATCGTAGTCATGAGCTACTTTATAATTATCGCGGTCGACACCAAGTGTGAGCTGCGTCAGGTCGTTGCTGCCAATTGAGAAACCGTCAAAGCGCTGACAGAAGCCTTCGGCGAGGATAACGTTGCTCGGGACTTCACACATAACGTAGACTTGGAATTCATTTTCGCCGCGCCTTAGACCACTCTCGGCCATCACCTCGAGCACTCGGTCAGCTTCTTCGAGTGTGCGACAGAACGGGATCATTGCCTTGACATTAGTGAGACCCATATCATTTCGAACTTTCAGGAAAGCGGCACACTCAAGCTTGAAAGCGTCCTTGTATTCGTCGCTATAGTATCGACTCGCCCCACGCCAGCCGATCATCGGGTTTTCTTCCTTTGGTTCAAATTGCTTACCACCAATGAGGTTCGCGTATTCGTTGGTCTTAAAGTCAGACATGCGGACGATCACGTCATTCGGATGGAACGCTGCGCCAATCATGGCGATACCTTCAGCCAGTTTGTCGACAAAATAGTCCGCCTTGTTGTGGTACCCAGCCGTCATCGTTTCGATCTGCCGACGGACACGCTTGTCTTTTATCTGATCAAAGTGCAGCAGTGCCAACGGGTGGATTTTGATATGGTCGTTGATGATGAATTCCAGCCGCGCCAAGCCAACACCGTCATTCGGAATTAACGAATAGCTAAAGGCGTGTTCGGGCGAACCGACATTCATCATAATCTTGGCGTTGGGCCGCTCTAAGTGTTCGATATTGGTCGTATCAACGCGAAACTTTAGCTTGCCGCGATAGACTTGGCCCTCATCGCCCCCCATGCACACAACGGTGATATTCTCGCCATCCTTGATCTTGCGACTAGCATCACCGGTACCGACGACACAGGGAATCCCCAGCTCACGACTGACAATTGCAGCATGGCAGGTGCGGCCGCCTTTATCGGTGACGATGGCGCTGGCAAGTTTCATGATTGGCACCCAGTCGGGGTCGGTCATTTCCGTCACCAGCACTTCACCCGCCTTGAAATAATCGATGTCATCGACACTCATGATGCGATTGACTTTGCCTTCACCAATTTTTTTGCCAACACTCGTCCCGCTCACGATCAGGTCACCCTGCTCTTCGAGCACATACTCTTCGACAATATTGATATCACGACGTGATTGCACCGTCTCGCCACGCGCCTGGACAATATAAAGTTGGTTATCATCTTCGTCAAGCGCCCACTCGATATCCATTGGCCGACCATAATGTTCTTCGATTTTGATGGCCCAGTCGGCCAACGTCTTGACTTGATCATCGGTGATTGAATAGCGCTTCTGATCACGCTCACTGACTGGTAAATTCTTGGTTTTGCTGCCGGCAATCGGTACCATTTTCATCTTTTTGCTACCAACATGGCGCTTGAGGATTGCGCGAGTTGGTTTGAAAACGATGAATTCGTCCGGACTAACGTGTCCTTGGACGATGTTTTCACCCAAACCATAAATCGAGCTGACCACCACGGCGTTTTTAAAACCCGACTCGGTATCGATGGTGAACATCACGCCCGCCGCCTCGGACCGAACGGCCACCATCTGCTGGATACCGACGCTGAGGGCGACTTTCATATGCGAGAAGCCGTTTTCGACGCGGTAAACAATCGCGCGATCAGTAAAGAGGCTGGCAATACATTCTTTGGTCGCCGAGACGACATGATCGGTACCGCGAATATTCAGGAAGGTGGCCTGTTGGCCGGCAAACGATGCGTTCGGCAAATCTTCGGCAGTCGCGCTCGACCGAATCGCGCAGACTAGGCCGTTACGTTCATGGCCGCATTTACGACAAAGCTCTTCGTACCCGCGACGGATTTCTTCTTCGAAATCTTTGGGTAGTTCGGCATCCATAATCATCGCCCGGATCTGCTCGCCACGACGAGCAAGATCACGTACATCCCGAACATCTAAGGCCTCAAGCACATCGCCTATACGGCTATCTAGCCCTGTCTCGCGCAGGAAATGCCGGTACGCGTCCGCCGTTGTCGCCACGCCATTCGGTAGATTGACACCCTGCGGTTTGAGATGATGGTACATCTCACCGAGGCTGGCGTTTTTGCCGCCAACCTGCGGAATATCCTCGAGGTTCAATTCCTCAAAAAATTTCATGTATGTATACGCCACGGCAATGCCCCTTTTGTTCAAGAATAGTACTTAGCTATTTTTATGGTAGCATAAGCGTCACCAAAACAAGAAGATGCTATACTCTTGATATGAATGATTCTCTTGGTGCCATAAAAAAATGGCTTGGTGCCGGCTCTATCAATATTTTTGGACTGCCCTTCTCCGGCAAAGACACCCAAGCGCATCGTTTGGCAGATACCTTAAATGGCGTGTTTATATCAAGCGGTGAAATCTTGCGTTCGCAAGGTGATAATAGCGAGTTGCAGCAGATTCTCGCCAGTGGCGGTATCCCGCCGAGTGATTTGTTTGAGAGTATTGTTGTCCCCTATCTTTCACGGCCAGAGTTAAGCGGCAGACCACTAATGCTCAGTTCGGTCGGTCGTGCTCACGGTGAAGAGCCGGTGATCATGCATACTGCCGAGCAAGCTGGCCACCCGCTTAGGCTCGTCATTTACCTAACCATGCCTGAATCGATGGTGTGGCAGCGCTTTGACGAATCACAGGCACGTCATGACCG
This sequence comes from Saccharimonas sp. (SeqCode), assembly GCA_039809225.1. Classification (GTDB taxonomy): domain Bacteria; phylum Patescibacteriota; class Saccharimonadia; order Saccharimonadales; family Saccharimonadaceae; genus Saccharimonas. The sequence goes on along the minus strand of JBDHUN010000001.1, from coordinate 9,983 downwards.
GGTGCGCGAAGACGATCGCCATAGTGTCATCCAGGAGCGGCTCGATGAATTTAACCTCAAAACCACGCCGGTGATTGACTTTTATCGCGAGCAAGGATTACTCGTCGAAATCGATGGTACCGCGTCTCCCGAAGTAGTCTCCGCAAGTATAATGGCAGCGCTCGCGGCACGCGCGACCATCTAAGCGTCGATCTTTGCCTCTGACTTAGTCTTGACCTGGCCCTCAGTATCGACTTCATAGACCAGGATATTACCAAATGGCATCTCGAGATCTTCGATCGCATCGTCGGAGAGTTTTTCAACATATTTCATAAGTGCTCTCAGCGAGTTACCATGCGCGACAAGGAGCACATTTTGCCCCGCCAGTAACGCCGGTACTACTGCCTGCTGATAAAACGGTAACACGCGTTCATAGACCATTTTCAACGATTCACCCCCCGGAATCGGGTGGTCCCACCCACGCCGTACGCGCAGAAACTCATCATCACCCAGTAGTTTCTGCATATCCCATTTATTTTTCGCCGTGTACTCGCCATAATCCCGCTCATTAATCGCATTTGTGCGTGTGGTCGGCACATCGAATTGTTGAGCCGCGCTGAGCATCACTTTGAGTGTCTCGAGAGTACGCACCTGCTCCGAACAGTACGCATGATCGACATGAATCTCCAGATTTTTCAGCACCTGCCCGAGCAAGGTTGCTTGTTGAAATCCTCGTTCGTTGAGGTTGACATCGGTTTTACCCGTCCAGCGGCCAAGCACATTCCACTCGGACTCGGCATGACGCGCTAGGAGTAATTTTCCCGAGCGCGGCGCAGGCGGCTTCACCTCGTTAGGTGTCTCGCCATACCAAAAGCGGGTGATATTGTCGCAGGTTGTTTGATTAATTCGCCCAATCGCGCCATCGGTATTGAAGGCATTATGTGGCGTCAGGATCACATTATTCATTTTGTTGAGCGCCATCAAGGCTACGCTTTGTTTGCCGGTCGACTCGGGAAGCGTGCGGCTGCGCAGCAGGCCAACTTCTTCATGCATATCAAACAATTGCTCGCCTTCGAGTACATCGAGCGCCGCACCGGCTAATTGTCCAGCTTCGAGTGCCGCCGCCAGTGCCTCCATATCCACAAGCTCGCCACGCGCGGTGTTCACGATGACTGCCGTCGGCTTCATGAGCGTCAATTTGTTGGCATTGATAGTGTGACGGTTATCGACTGTAAGTGGTGCGTGCAACGTCAAGACATCGCACGTTTTTAGCAGATCATCGAGCGAAAAGTAGTCAAACCCAAGCTCTTTCGCAACCGTTTCATTGGGGTAGGGGTCATAGGCAACTACTCGCATCTCAAAGCCTTTAGCGATCTTGATCACGTGTTGGCCGATGTGGCCCGTCCCGATCACCCCAAGTGTCTTGCCGCTGAGATCCGTTCCCATCAGGGTTGTCACATCAGTTTCATGGTTTAAAAATTCCAGACTAGGCGGCAATTTACGCGTCAGTGCTAGGAGTAACATAAAGGTGTACTCTGCCACCGTCGCCTCACCGTAGGTTGGGACATTCACTACCGTCACGTCACGCTCTTTGGCCACAGCGAGATCAATGTTGTTAAATCCCGTCGACCGACAGGCAATCAGTTTCAGTTTCGGCAACTTCTCTATCATTTCGCGTGTCACTGTACTTGTCACAAACACCGAAATAACTTCAGCCTCAGCATCGAGGGTATCCAGTGATATCTTGTCTTCGACAAATTCCCACGTATGGTCGGTCGTTTTTAGACCATCGCTCAATTGCGCCCGATCAAGCTCTGTTGCATCATAAAAAACAATTCGCGACATATCCATAACGATTATGGCACATCTGCGGGCGGTGTAGAATAAGTAATATGGAAATCGAACACCTCATCGCTAGACAAATTTTAGATTCTCGGGGAAATCCGACTATTGAGGCTGATGTCATCCTCCGTGATGGCACGGTCGGTCGTGCTGCCGTACCATCAGGCGCATCCACCGGCAGCCATGAAGCGTTAGAGCTTCGAGATGGCGGCACTGACTATGGTGGCAAGGCTGTCATGAAGGCCATTCATAACGTCACCGAAATGATTTTGCCCGCCGTACGCGGCATACGTGCCGATGATCAGCGCGCACTCGATGACAAAATGCGCGAGCTCGATGGTACACCGAATAAATCCAACCTTGGTGCCAATGCCATCCTAGCTGTCTCGCTGGCAGCTGCGCATAGCGCTGCCAAAGCGAAACATATGCCGCTTTATCGTCATATCAACGACCTCGCTGGTAATCCTCAGATGAACCTGCCGCTGCCGATGATGAATGTCCTAAACGGTGGTGCTCATGCCGCTCATTCGACTGATATCCAGGAAAGTATGGTTATTCCCGTCGGCGCTGCTTCGATCAATGTCGCTATCCGCATGGGCGCTGAGGTCTTTCATGCTCTCAAAAAAGTCTTAACTGATGCCGGGTACACCACGACCGTTGGCGACGAAGGCGGCTATGCGCCGTCGGTGCGCGATGGCAACATCGAGGCGCTGGAGCTACTGCGTGAAGCCGTCGAGGCTGCCGGTTACCAACTTGGCACAGACATCGCGTTCGCGCTCGACGTCGCCTCCAGCGAATTTCATACCGATGGCCGTTACCACCTCACGACCGAACACCGCGACCTCGGTTCCGACGAAATGGTCGGCTGGCTCCAGGATCTCAAGGAACGCTACCCGATTGTCTCGATCGAGGACGGTATGGCTGAAGATGATTGGGATGGCTGGAAAGCGCTTGTCCAGGCACTGCCCGGCACTCAGCTTGTCGGTGATGATTTGCTTGTGACAAACGTCGAGCGTATCCAGCAAGCCATCAATCGCCAGGCGGCCAATGCCGTTCTCATTAAGGTAAATCAAATCGGAACGCTGAGTGAGACGCTTGATGCAATCAAGCTGGCACAGGAGCACGGGTGGCATGTCATTATCAGCCATCGTTCTGGCGAAACTGAAGATACCACTATCGCTCATCTCGCGGTTGGTACAGGCGCCAGCCAGATCAAAACCGGTAGCCTCAGTCGTACTGAGCGTATCGCCAAGTACAATGAGCTCCTTCGTATCGCCGAGGTAGATCCCGACTTACCGCTTGCTCATCCGTTCGCCTAACACCTATTTGTAAATAAAACCACTTATATTGGCCGCCCTCTGGCGGTCGTTTTTTCATCGGTCATAGTGCTTATGTTATGAAATATATATTGACATATGTCAATATATTTTGTATAATGCAGGCAATTAGTAAATCGTGGGTGGGCGTCTAACGAGGAGAAGACACCATGATACGCAATATATCAAAGAGAGTAACTGCTGGATTTACCGCAGTCGCTCTTGTCATCGCACAGGTTATCATGCCGGCACAAACTGCATTAGCATGGAGTACCACGCCACCACCAAATGAGAACGGTGGAGGCAAATCGTTTATATGTAAAATGACCGGCACGCCGGGAGTAAATGAAGTTCTACAAACTGGCGATAACCCTATTGCACGTGATTACAAAAGTGGTGACCAAGTCGGTACGTATTTTAACGATCGCCAGGGCGGCTCATATGTCGTTGGCTTTGGTGCGCCAGGTGATAAAGACGAGCCAAGCGTCCGAGATTGTTATGCCATAGTTATACCAAGTGTCGTTGTGACGGCAGTTCCTTGCGTCGCTACCCATGGCACCGAAGCGGTTACCGTCAAAGTAGCCAACGATGACCAAGTGACTGGCAATACGGTCATTTACAGCGTCACCGTAGATGGTCAGACCAAAACGACTGCTGCACTCGCCGATGGCGCCAACCAAACACTCACCTTTAGCGGACTTGCTGTGGGCACTTATACCGTCACCGTCTCTGCTCTTGGCGGGACTGTTTACACGGGCAGTGTGACTGTTGCCAGCTGTACCGCACCAGCCGGTGAGGAAGTACCGGTGCCAACCCCGGGCACTACTGACCCCTGCGGTCTTGATAACATCCATTGGAACATTGCTGCTACAGGCGAAACTACTCGTTATACATGGACAACCGACGCAAACGGTACAATTACCTATACGGCAAAGAGTGGCTACTATTTTATGGTTGATGGTGTTCAGTCGCAAACAGCCACTGTCTATCTGCCAAACGACGCAAACGTTCTCTGTGCACCCGAGGCACCAGCTGTTCAAGTATTCTGTGGACCGGAAAATAACGATATTGCCGTCCTACCTGAGGTGGACAGCGATGCTCATTACCACTATGTAACAGACTACAACGACGCTACTAACACGATTACGGTTGAGGCGGTCGCTGACGACGGCTATAGCTTTGCCGAAGGCACTCAGACAATCTGGCGCTTCGTTGACACGCATACCGCCTGTAGTGCGCCAACGTTTAGTCCCGTCGACTGCAAAACCCCTACTGGTGTCGTAACGGTTACCTATGATACTGAACTGTACACCTATACGATTAGTAGTACGGGCAGCACCGGCGAAGTTGCTTTAGAGAGTGGTGTCGCTCACAATGTTGCACCAACCGGTACCTACACGGTACGTGCTTATTTAGCTGGCGCTGATGGTATCGATGGTGCATCGCCGCTACTTGATAGCTGGACACACACCTATCCTGCCCTCAACTGTGAACCTGGTCGCGGTAACGTGACACCACCTCCGGCTACACCAGTCACCCCTCTTCCTGTGGAGCTACCTCACACCGGTCCAACTGACGCGGGCAGTGCCAAAAGTCTTTTCCTAGCACTGATTGCCGCACTTGTGACGTACGGTGGCGTCTACTTCGCTCAACCACGTCGCAGTTAGGAGATACGGTCAAACCGATCAAATCACTGTCCCTCGTGTTACCACGTGAGGGACTTTGCTATACTACAGAAACAAGCCATGAAAACGTCTTTCGATCACATCGCAGCAATCTATAACCCCAACAGCACCAACGATGCCGCAGGTAAAGCGAAGTGTTTCCAGGCGACCGCTAAAAAACACGGCATATCTGTCACCCTAACGCCCACCACTCACGCGGGTCACGCGAGTGAAATAGCCAGCAAGTTAATAGGAAAATACCACACACCTCTCCTAGTATCTGTTAGCGGTGACGGAGGCTATAATGAGCTCATCAACGGGGTCATGCGTGCGAAATCCGGCACATCCAAGCAGCCCGTCGTAGCAATCATTGCCGCCGGCAACGCCAATGACCATAAGCGTCTCACTAGAGGAAAAACATCCTTATTGACACTTATCAAGCAAGCAGACCCCAAACCCCTCGATCTGTTGGCTCTGCGGACTAAGTCGGTAGACAGATACGCACATAGTTATATTGGCCTCGGTATCACGCCAGAAGTAGGAATCGAGCTCAACCGACACAGCCTCACTTGGACCAAGGAGATACAACTGGTCTTCAAATCATTTCGCAAGTTCAAGCCATTTACTATCGAGCGTAACGGGGTAATGATTCGCTGTGCGAATCTGTTATTCGCCAATGTTAGCGGCATGTCCAAAATTATCAAGCTCGATCCAACCAACAATAAGCTTGACGACGGGCAGTTTGAAGTAATAATCGAACCTTGGCATAGTAAATTAATGCTGTTGCTTCACTTGCTCAAACTAGTTATTGTAGGCAGCCCAGCGTCCCCCCAGTACCAGACATACAAGTTTACCACCGTAGACTCCTCGACACCCGTACAACTAGACGGCGAGATTGAGTACATCACAGCGGGGACAGAAGTTATTATTTCCGCTGAACCCAACGCGATTTTGTCGCTATATGAACCTGCCTAAAGCGCTTATCATTGCTTTTTATATGGCACCGTGATTGAATAAGTCATGCCGCACAATCCGTGGCGGTACTTCACCTCTAGCGAAGGGTTAGCAATGAAGCGTAAGTTCTCAGTGGCTATGTGCTGTGTGGTGGTCGCCGGCAGCGTTGTTATGGCTCCGGCTACCTCCGTATCCGCAGCGCCATCTGCCCCCACCACCGCGTCCGTTTCGGCGGCAAAGAAGAGTACAAAGTCGTGTAGTACCGGAGGGTACTGGTATATGACCGACTCGCTGTACGTGACACAGACGTACGTGGGCGGGAGTTACCCGTGGAAATACTCGGCAAGCTTTAGCAAGACTCGACGGGTGTGGTACAACAAGACGCCCATCGACCATGTAGCTTACCTGTTGAACCGGTACCACCGCAACGGGGTAACTGGATGGGACTACCCCAGTTCGCCGACCGACTGGTGGTCCACCAGCTCCACTGAGGATGTCGGCATGTTCTGGAACGTTTACCCTTCCGGAGGCCCGAAAGTACCGACTCGCTGCTACGTGTATTTCTAGGCAGCGCCACACTACGCCCTCGGCACCACGCCGAGGGCTCTCTACTTGAGATAACCCGGCGAATGTGTTAATGTGGGCAAAGCTGGTCTCATCGTCTAACGGTTAGGACACCAGGTTTTCATCCTGGCAATCCGGGTTCGATTCCCGGTGAGATCACCAAAAGTAGATTGATACGAAGTTCGTACCCGAAAGAGCTCATTTACCTCTGGTAGTGAGCTTTTTTCGTGGGTTCTCAAGTCTATTTCCTCGTACGTTGGTACTTTGTTGAAAATAGCACCGAAAAAGGCCGCTTTTCGTAGTGGATTACAGAGGTCAAGGAGCAATTCTGATAGGTGTTCTAAAATGTATTTTGCGTACTGCAAAACTTGCTCAAATTCGGCCTGCAAATCAGGCTGTTTTGCTATCTCTTCATCGAGTTCACTAAGCTCTTTTTCGACGCCTACAATATCTTCCTCTAGGTATTTAAGGGCTGTTTCGCTCGTTACGACACGCATACGGTCTACGGTGGCTCGTATTTGGTTCTGTAAGCTTTCACGGTGCTCTAAGCGCTGCTGATTGGCCTCGACTTGTTTAGCCTGACGCTCACGCCATAGTTCACCTATAGCCACAATAACGTCATCGATATACTCCGGCTTAATAGTGATAGCTTTTACGAAGTCTTCTATAGTCTGGTCAAAATCCGGTTTCGACACACGGAAATAATGCCCATTGCGTGCACAGTGATATGCGGGGTAATAAACACCTTTCTTGCCACGTGTAGCGCTGCCAGACAGCGTTTTATTACATATAGGACATGCGACTACTTGCTTATACGGGTAGTCAGGATTGTAGATCTGTTTTGTCTTAAGATGTTCCGGTACTTCTTTTTGCTTTACGGTGACTTCATTGCGACTATCAATATCGACGGATACGCGGCCTCGGTTCGCCTCGTTAAATAGCTCAAGGCTCACAAGACCATCGAACTGCGCCTTCACAGGCTTGTCGTATGTCCATTTCTCCCTAATAACGCCACAGTAAGTAAGCTTGCTCGCATAGCGGTCAATCATCTTTGCGGTCATTTGTTTACCACCAAGCTGTTTCTTGATCTTTGTACGGTCATACTTATCTCGCACGACAGTAACTCGCGTCCGAAAGCCCATAGAGTTAAGTTCGTCAGCAATCTGTTGATTTGTATAGACGTGTGCCGCTCGCATTTCAAATAGACGGATCACGTACTTTGCCTCATCCTTGAGCGGTTTCAAGATAATTCGTCTACCGTTCTTCGTATCTACCTTGACACTCCTAAAGCCGTAAGGCGGTTGACGCATCCAAAAGCCCAGCTGCGTGTATCTGATCTCGGCCCCAACCATTCGGCTCATAATGTCACGCATTTCATCTTTTGCTCGCTCGGCCTCCAGATACTCAGATTTCTGCGTAGGGTTGAACTCGCTCCAATAGTACTTAAAACCTGTGTGTTCTAGGGTATTCACCTGTAGCTTGCCGATAACACCATACATATCTTCCAGGGCAATACCTAGCGCCGTAAGCTGGCGTTTCAGCGGTGAATAGTAGTCACCACCGCCACGAGTAAAGCGGTCGATCGATTTAATAAGGACGACTTGTATGCCTTTGCTCTTATCCTTGCAGGAATCAATAACTTTCTGCATAGGCTGCTCTTCATGGGATGCCGATTCAAGGAGGATGATTGTCTCGGTAATAACAATGTTATGTGCTTTAGCGTATGCTTCGCCTTGTTCTCGCTGCGCCTCAGGAGAGTCGCCGTCCAGGCCTTGCTTATCAGACGATACGCGTATTGCTAGCAACCCTATTCGTGGCTGGCTATTGGGGGACATCTTCTTTATCCTCCAACATCGCCGCAAGTTGATGTGCGAAGTTGCTATCTTCAAGAATCTTCTCGACGACTAGGTTTGCAACGAGTTTGATACGTTGCTCAGTCGTGAACGTAAACTGCTCGACGAGCGGTTCTTTCGGCTTGTTTTTGCTACCCTTTGGCCTAGACATAATACCCTCCATGTCTTGGCTCTCTAACAACTCAGCTAGGCGTCATTTTGAGGACGACCGCGACCGGTTCGCTCCTCTAAGTCTTTCGCTATCAAGGCTTTAAGCTCTTTGTCGCCGATATTGGCAAGAGCTTTTAATACGAGTTCAGTCAGGCTAATTCCTTGGCCGTAGGCAACCGCTTTCGCGCGATTGCGAACTTCCTTTGAAGTATCAATTTGTAGCTGTATTCTACTCGGTTTCATTACCTAATATTGTACTACAAGCAGTACATTGGCTGAAGTAGGTAATGGCGTCTAGCTGAATTGTTAACGAGCCGGCTTACTGTGTCATACCCTAATTTAATTGTACTACTTGTACTACAAATAATCAATACATTTTGCTTATTTTTATCGATACAATATACCGAATATCGTGATTCTGTATATATCATCTGTTTTACCCCTGTTATTACTTGCTATTTTTCTCTCTTTCTTATATATAAATATATAGAAAAGAAGAGATCAAAGAGATGATCTAAAGATAGTGATATGGTAGATAAACGTTCAGTTCTAAAACAAGGTCAAATAGACATACTAGAATTACTGTACAAATACAGGTTTGGTAGTCGTCAGTTAGTAGCGGATAGTCTAGGCATTAAAGCTGGTTCAAGTCTGTATGACAAATTAAACGTACTAATAAAACATGGACTGGTAGCTAAACGACACGAGAAACGATTGAAATTACAAGGTATACCGGCAGCCTATTATTTAACGCCAAAAGGCCTCAGGATGCTCCAGACGCTCGACAAGCATGACTACATCACCGAGCACACGATCAAGTCTAGTTATCGTGATAAGTCCGTCAGTCAAGGTTTCGTCAACCATACCTTAAACGTCTATAAGCAGACGAACACACTCAAGCAGCGATACCAGGAACTCAAACCATACCTGCGCCGTGATATGAGCCGCTATAGCTACTTTCCGGATAATCCACCAGACGTCTTTTTATCGCTCAAGGTTGATGGCGTGCCACATCGTTTTTTCCTAGATATCATACCAGACAGCTTGCCACGTAAGCCGCTCGATGATCGTATCACGGGTTATGCCGAGTTCTTTGAAGAGGGTGGCTGGGAAGTAACCAATAGTGAGTATCCAAAACTCCTATTCGTTACTGAGAGGGGAGCAACTGAGACACGTACACGCCGCATTATCCGAGCAGCGCTTAGTCGTGCTGATATGGATGACGAAATACAAGCCTACACGACGACCTTTGCTGCACTTCAGAATATGGACGCATCTGGCCGTATATGGACAAGCGTCGATGACCCGGACGAGCTTTTATCATTACCTGGACTTTAGCGACTTCCGATTACTGTCATATTGTAGGTAGCACGCAGCGGCGAGCATGACGATTGCACGCGAGGTGCGTAGCACTCTCGGGGGTAATGGTCAGGCTCGCCAGTCTTCCGGCTTGCGCAGCTTATTTGGCCAAGTGTGCAGGCGGTCTGTGTACGTTTCGACCCTTGGGGCGATACGTGCCAGCCGTCTGCACCTTGCGACGAATAAGACAAAAATAGTCAGCCGATGCGTACCGTAGGTACGTCCCTGGTATGATTCATTCTTGCACTCACGACGGCTTTACTGCGGTACGCATGTGAAGTCTCGGGAGGGTAAGTATGGAG